>SHYV01000052.1 GCA_009692605.1 Myxococcales bacterium | reverse complement strand
GTCGCCAGGTCGGCCACTGCGCGCTCGCGCGGCAGGTTGTACCCGTGACTCAGGCTGTTCCGGTACTTGATCAGCGCCGTGATGCGCGCCAGCCGGGATTGCTTCTGCTTCACGGCGCCAGCGTCGTCCTCGGACGGCCGGCACGCCGGCGGACGACTTCCGTCCCCGGCGGAGCGTCAACCCCCCTACCCGCGCCGTCGCCGTCCCAGCAGGGCGGCAGCCGCCAGCCCCGCGCTGGCTCCCAGCGCTCCCCCCAGCTCCCCACCCAGCCCACCCGCCTCCGCTCCACCCGTCCCGCACGCGCAGCCCCCGCCTCGAAGCTCGCCGTCGTCGCAGGCGTCGCCCACTCCGTCGAGATCCGCGTCTAGCTGATCGAGGTTCTGCTCGCTTGGGCAGTTGTCGCAGGCGTCACCCAGCGCGTCCCCATCCTCGTCCGATTGGTCCGGGTCGTCTACGAGCGGGCAGGTGTCACACGCGTTCCCGATGTCATCCGAGTCGGCGTTGGCCTGATCTCCGTTGACCGTCTCCGGACAGTTGTCACACTCGTCGCCGATGTAGTCGATGTCGCCGTCCGCCGTCTCGCTGGGGTCGTTCCGGCACAGGTCACAGACATCCCCGGTCCCGTCCCCGTCCGCGTCTGCCTGATCGGCGTCTGCGACCCACTGGCAAATGTCACACTCGTCACCCACGCCGTCCGCATCGCTGTCCACCTGTACGTTCGACTGGGTGGGGCAGTCGTCACAGAGGTCGCCCACGCCGTCTCCGTCTACATCGGACTGGTCGTCGTTGAGGACCGTGGGGCAGTTGTCACAGTCGTCGCCGAACACGTCCAGGTCCTCGTTCAACTGGCCGGAGTTGTCGATTTCGAGGCAGTTGTCGCAGGGGTCCCCGACGCCGTCGCAGTCGACGTCAAGCTGCTCGGGGTCGTAGATCTCGGGGCAGTCGTCGCAGGAGAGGACCGCGGTGAAGTCGGGGTGCGGATCTCCGATAGGAAAGGATAGGTTTCCAGCCGAGAAGCCGTCTCCGTCCGTGTCGAATCCGGTCACCGGGTAGATGCAGCCGAAGTCGAGGTAGCCGTAGTAGTAGTCGCAGGTCGGAAAGAGGTCGATCTGTGCCGCGCAGGTGGGGTCCGTCAGGTCCGGGATCGCCTCGTCCGCGGCGTCGATGAGGTTGCAGTTGAGGTTTCGACTCAGCGTGCCGACGCAGTTGTCATCCGGTGGGGCGGCCTGCGCTCTGGGGCCGAACGCGAGTGCAGCCAACAGGAGCAGGGGGATGCGCGCGCGAAAAGTCAGGAGAATCATGGGTAGTTCCTCTCCCCCGACCAGGGGACCGGCGTGTTGGCGGGAGCGGGGGGATCGGCCTCGAGGGACCGCTCGGTGATGTGGAACTCCACACGGCGGTTCGTCGCCGGGTCGGCGCCGCGAGGTACGACCTCCCCCAGCGCCCGAATGGCGACGCGCTGGGCGTCGATGCCTGCTTCCACCAGCAGGTGGTGGACGGTGATCGCGCGGGCGAGCGACAGGTCGTAGTTGGTGATGAAGGCGCCGTCGTCGCTCGCGTGGCCCTCGATGACCACCTCCAGGATTTCCGGGTGGTCCCGCAACATTTGAGCCACGGCCGCCAGCAACGGTCTGGACACCGCCATCATCTCTGCGGTTCCGCGATTGAACTGGAGCGGCTCCCGGATCAGGATGCGATCGCGGACGACGGTCGCGAGCTGGCACTCGCCTACCTCGGGCACCGGGGGGTCGGTCGGTGCGCAGGGAGGCAGCTCGGCGGGCTCCGGCTCCGGCTCGGGCGGGGGCGGGGGCGGCTCCTCGATCACCACCGGGTCGGGCTCGATGACGAGCGGCGGGTGCGGCGGCTCCAGCGTGAACGTGAGCCCCGCCAGGGCGCGAAACCGGCTCGTCCCGTAGCCTCCGGACAGCCCGCGCCCCACTCCGACGTTGACCAGCCAACGGGATGAAGGGGCATATTGGCCCCCGAGCATCGCCTCGACGGGCTGGTTGCCCGGTCCGCTGGTATCACTCAACCCGGTCGCGCCGACCACCGTGAGGTGCACGGACAGCGTATCCGGCACAATGTGAACGTTCACGGCGGCGTCGCCGTGCACCTCGCTGCCGAGCTCGAAGTCCTCCAGCGTGTCGACGGCCTTGCGGCCCTGAACTCCGACGCCGAGCAGCACATCGACCCGGCCGAGGCCAAGGCTCAGGTTCCCGCCGAAAACTCCGCGCACCCCGCGCTCCCCCATCCATGCGTCGGCCTTGCTGGTCGGCAAGCGAAGATCGGCGGCCACGGCCAGACCGACGCTGGCGCTTTGGAGTATGGCCAGTCGTCCGCCGACGTCCAGATCGCCGGCCCCGAAACCGTCCGCTGCGTTGATCGAGTCTCCCCCCCATTGCCCCGCGACCGGGAACCAGGCGTGGGCTTGGAACTCGGAGGAGATGTCCCAGGCCAGCCCCACCGCGGTGGTGAACCGGTTCGCGACTGCGGCACCGACCTCTACGCCATCCTGCCGGTATACCAGCGGGTCGAGCATGTATTGGAGGAGGGTGCCGACCCGGACTGTGTTTTTGTAGCCGGCGAACCCGGAGTCTGCGCCGGGCACGGCACGGTCGCTGAACATCGGTGCGACGAGCTCGATGTCCACGGAAGAGGGGGTCGCCCAGACAGGGGGTGCGAGGAGCAGAAAAGCCAGCATCAACATCTACGTCAAAAGTAGTCGGGTAGGAGGGATGGCGCCACCGGCGGCCCTCGCGTTATCCGCCGCGCCCCGCGAGCACCCTCATGATTACCGTCTCCAACGTCTCCAAGGGCTTCGGCGGCAAGCTCCTGTTCGAGAGCGTCAACACCTCCTTCGGCCCCGGAAAGCGCTTCGGGCTGACCGGCCCGAATGGGGCGGGCAAGACCACCTTCATGAAGGTGCTCATCGGCGATATCGAGCCGGACGAGGGCAACGTGTATCGTCCGAAGCGGCTCGGCATCCTTCGGCAGGACCACAGCCTCTTCGACCACATGCGGGTGCTTGACGTCGTGATCTCCGGGAATGCGCGCCTCTGGGACGCGATGCAGGAGAAGGATCGGCTGTTCGCCAAGGAGGATCTGACCGACGACGAGGGGGAGCGCCTTGGTGAGTTGGAGTGCGTCGTTTCGGAGGAGGACGGCTACACCGCTGAGCCCGACGCGGCCGTGCTCCTTGAGGGCCTGGGCATCGAGCAGGCCAGTCAGGAGCTCCCGCTCTCCGAGCTAAAGGGAGGCTTCAAGCTGCGTGTGCTTCTGGCTCAGGCGCTGTTCGGCCGTCCGGACGCGCTGCTGCTCGACGAGCCCACCAACCACCTCGACATCGAGTCGATCGCTTGGCTCGAGGACTTCCTCAACAGCTACAGTGGGGTGCTGGTCGTCATCTCGCACGATCGTCACTTCCTGAACGCCGTCTGCACCCACATCGCGGACATCGACTATCAGGCGATCATCCAGTATCCCGGCACCTACGACGACATGGTGCGCCAGAAGTCCATGGTGCGCGGGCAGGTCGAGATCTCCAACGCGAAAAAGCTGGAGAAGGTCAAGCAACTGCAGGACTTCGTCAGCCGCTTCGCCGCAGGCACACGCTCCACGCAGGCCGCCAGTCGGAAGAAGGAGATCGAGCGGCTGCGGCCGGACGAGATCAAGCGCTCCAACATCCAGCGCCCCTACATCCGCTTCGAGTTTGAGCGGCAGAGCGGCAAGGATGTGCTCGAGGTCAACAAGCTCGCTGCCGGCTACGGGAGCACGACGATCTTCCAAGGCTTGCATCTCGGGCTGACTCGGGGCGAGAAGGTCGCGATCGTCGGCAAGAACGGCGCCGGAAAGACCACGCTGGTGCAGACGCTGCTCGGGGAGGTCGCGCCGTTGCGCGGCAACATCAAGTGGGGGCACGAGACGAACGTCGGGTACTTCCCTCAGGAGCACGAGCACGTCATCCCGCCCGGACACACGATCTTCGAGTGGATGTTCGAGCAGAAGCCGGAAGCGGGCAAGGAGGGCGTGCGCTCGGCGCTGGGGCGCATGCTGTTCTCGGGTGAGGACGGCGACAAGCCGACCGCCACCTTGTCGGGAGGCGAGCGGGTGCGCGGGCTGATGGCCCGGCTGATGTTGCTCAAGTTCAACGTGCTGATCTTCGACGAGCCCACCAATCACCTCGACCTGGAGGCGATCTCTGCGCTGCGCGACGGCATTGAGGCCTACCAGGGGACGTGCATCTTCGTGTCGCACGACCGTGACCTTGTCGAGACCGTGGCCAACAAGATCCTCCTCGTCGAGAACGGCAAGGTGGAGGTGTACTCGGGCGGATACGCCGAATACGCACGGGCGCGGGCCAAGAAGTCGGGGTAGCTCAGCAACCGTGGAAATTCGCAACCACCTCATCGCCGCTGCGGTCCTGTGGCATGCAGTCGCGATGGGCGTGGACGCTACGCCGGACACGTCCGCCGGCCTGAAGCGCTCGGCGTGGAAGGAGCCTACGGTGCAAGCGGAATTCCAGAGTTGGTCCGCCATGCTCGGGGTCCCGCAGCCCGAGCTTGAGGACCAGCTGTGGACCTTCGCGGTGGGGTGGAACGCGGCGCGCCGCAGCGTGGTCAAGCCGTTTCACCGGTACCTCTCCTGGGCGCAGTGCACGCAGTCGTGGCAGATGTTCGTCGCCCCGCACACCACACCCTCCCGGCTGCAGATTCAAGAGCGGCTGTCCGCCGACGCCGCCGAGACCTGGAGCACGATCTTCGAGGAGCGCGACCCAGACCACACATGGATGGCCGACGCATTTGGAGTGGAGCGCATGCGCGCCTCGGTCTTCCGGTGGAGCTGGCCGAGCTACGAGACCTCCTGGAAGCGCGGGTGCAGCGCCCTCGCCCGCCTGCGATTCGCCGAGTCCCAGTCGACGTCGGCGGTGCGGTGCCGGTTCTGGCAGGCGCGAACGCCTTCTCCCGAGCAGGTCATCCGGGGCGAGCTGCCCAAGGGAAAGTGGATGCGCCCGGTTGTGGTGGAGCGGCCGGAGTGAGCCTCGGCAGCAACTGGGGACGGTGGGTTGAGGGGTGCTCCCGCACCGAGGACGCGCTGAGTGTCGCGATCGTGCGCGTCGCGATCGGGTTGATCGTGGCGGGGCACGTCGTGCATCTCGCCTGGTCGGGTGCGCTGCCGCTGGTCTGGTTTGACGCGGACCACGGTGGGCTGCGGGACCTGGATGAAGGTGCGCTCCGTTGGGCGGGGGGAGCGGTCCCGGCGGTGGTCGTGCCCGTCTGCGTGGGCACCGTGGTGAGCGCGCTCGCGATGGCGCTCGGCCTGACCCGCTGGGCCACGTGGGCCACGTGGCTCGGGTTCCAGATCATCGCGGACCTCAACGGCCAGGCTGGCGGCTCTTACGATGAGCTGTTGACCGCCACGCTGTTCCTGCTTGGCTGGTCCGGGGCCCACCGTCGGTTGAGCGTTCTTCGATTTTTTGCCCGGCCCGGGTCGGTCGCGGACACGTCGTCGCTGGCGTGCGTGCGTTGGTTGCTCGTCCTGCAGTTGGTGGTGATGTACACCAGCTCCGCAATCCAAAAGGTCAGCGCGCACTGGGTGCCGTGGGGTGACCACATGGCGTTGTGGTACATCTTGCAGCAGCCTACCTGGCAGCGAAATCCCATGCTCTGGGTGGCCCCCTTCGCGGGCCTCACGCGGGTGGCCACGGTGACCTCCTGGATGTTTGAGCTCACGGCGCCGCTCTTGCTCGTTGGGGCGTGGTTCCGCGAGACCCGCACCCGAGCCGGCGTCGTTCGTTCGCTGTTCAACCGCCTGGACGTACGTCGGCTCCAGCTGCTCGTCGGCCTCGGCATGCACATCGGCATCGAGGCCACGATGGAGGTGGGCGCGTTCTCCCTTGCCAGCCTGGCCTTGTACGTCGCCTGCTTTTCGCCGGATGAGCTGCGCCGTGCGGCATCTTGATCTCCGCGTCCCCCGCCTACTTAAGCCACTCCCGCAGCTCGGACTGGTACATCGCGAACATCGCCTGCACGTCGTGCCGCCCAGGCTCCCGCCGCTCCGCCTCCTTCAGGGCGATCAGCGCCCGGACCACGTCCTCGCGGCTGTGGTAGGCGTCCGCTAGCCGGATCAGCCCGGCGACGGTGTGAACGCTGCGAACCGGCACCTGCGCGACCGGCAGCAGCATCAGCATGTTCTCGCCAGAGGTGGTGCGGTGCAGGTTCTTCGGCGCCGAGTACTCCACGAGCAGGTTGTCGTCCGTGTTCAGCGGGATGCCGTTGGTCATGAACAGCCCCTGGTCGCGGTCGAACAGGTAGTCTGCGAGCACGTCGTAGCCGTCCAGCACGCCGATGTTGGCGAACTCGCCTTCGAGGCCCACGGTCTTGTGGACCAGCGCCGTCGCGAGGTCCTCGGTCATGACGATCGGGTCGTTCGAGCCGACCATCACCATGTCGGCGTCTCGGATGCTCGAGAAGAACAGGACGTGGGGAAAACTCTGGCAGAAGGTGCGCATGACCGACATGAGATCCCGGCTGTCCATGCCGTACATCTGCACCCACTGGCTCCACACCCCGCGCGGCTTCAGGCGCGTTTTTCCCATGTCGAAGAATTCGCGGGTGAACAAGTTCGACACCCCGGTCAGCCAGGGGTTCGACGGCTCAGCCACGATGAGGTCGTAGCTCCCGGGCTCGCTGAGCAGGACCTGGTTGCGACCGTCGTTCGCGATCACGTGTACGCGCTTGTCGGACAGCGCCTCGTGGTTGAAGCGGTCGAACAGCCGCGTCGCTGCCGGCATCGACGGCTCCAGTTCGACGACGTCGATGCGGTCAAGGTCGGGGTGCAGCGTCAGCGCGCCGAGCGTGATCCCGCTCGCCAGCCCGATGAGCATCGCCGTTCGAGGTTGCTGCTCTCGGGTCGCCGCGGCAGTTGGGGCCGGCAGGAACATCATCGGCAGGTGCGCCACGAGCACCTGGGTGGGCATGTCGGCGCTGGTGCTCGCGTCGATCTTCCCGTTGTTGGCGAGCCAGACGTTGCCGCTGTTCCGGTCCTCCGCCACGGTCACGACGGTCGAGAGCCCTTCGTTGTAGTAGAGCAGGCGGTACCGGTCGATAAGCAGCGTGCGAAGGTGCGCCATCGTCGGCTCTTTCAGGTTGTCCACGTACTTGTAGACCCCGCTGGTCATCAGGAGGGGCTCCCATGGCGCTCGAAAGGTGCACACCGCCGCGATCAGCAGCGCGAGCGCCCCGACCGCGGCGAGCCTGATCCGGGGTGACCGTCCGGCCGCGTACGCGACTGTGGCGGCGATGAGGGTGATGCAAACACAGAGCGTCGTGGTCCCGGCCACCCACAGCCGGGGCAGCCATACGAAGCCGCCGAGAAACGCGCCGGTCAGGCTGCCGAGTGTATTTGCAGCGTACACCCTGCCTACTGCGCGAGCGAGCCCTGCTCCGCCTCCGTCTGGGTTGCCAGCGGCCAAGCCCGCCGCCCGAGTGAGCAGGGGAAAGGTGACCCCCATCCCGAGCGCGGCCGGCGTCATCACCGCCATGGACAGCACACACTTCATCGTCCAGATGAGCTCGGGGGTCTCCCGGATCTGGAAGTACAACCAGACGAACGAGATCGGCAGCCACGGCCACAGCCACATCGCGCCCCAAGCCAGCGCGGCGACCGCAAGCTGCGTTGTGGCCACCGCCATCGCGAGCTTCGGTAGGGCGTCGGCGCCCGCTCCCCTCGGCGCGATGCGGTCAGCGATGGCACCTCCGAGGTACCCTCCTCCAGCAATCCCAACGAGGAACGCCAGCAACATGACCGAGAACGCGTAGGTGCTCGCCCCCAGCGTGAGCGCCATCAGCCTAAACCACGCGACCTCCAGCCCGAGGCTCGACAGCCCGGCGAGCGCGCCCACCACCAGCCAGCGGGTGTCCGTCGCTGTTGTTGTCGCCGTTGTTGTCGCCATATTTTCGGCTCCGGGCGTCGCGATGTCCGAGACGGCGGTCGCTCCCGCTCCATCCAGCCTCGTCGCCAGCAGCAGCGCCCCCCCCGCCAGCGCAAAGTTAGCGGTTGCCGCGATCCACGTTGTGACGTGGACCCCAAGGTCGGGCAGCAGCACAAAGCCGACCAGCCACACGCCGAACACCGCGCCTGCAGTGTTCACCCCGTACAGTCGGCCGATGATCGCGCCGGGCCCGGCTTCCTGCGTTGGGGTGACCACGTCCAGGTACGTGTCCGCTGGTTTGGGCGGCGGCAGCGTCTCGACGAATCGGGCGAGGATGGGCAGCGTCGCGCCCATGCACGCTGTCGGCAGCAGGAGCGTGACGCCGAGCAAGACGAATTGGAACGCGCCGAACACCAGCGGGCTCGGCTGCGCTTCGCGAAAAAAAGAAAGGTAGATCGGCGTGAGCCCGTCACGCAGCCACGGGAAGGCGAGCGCGAAGAGCCCGATGAGCACCTCGAGCACGGCGTAGGCCACGAGCGGCCGTCGCAGCCGGTCAGCGGCGCGGCTGGCGAGCCAGCCCCCCGCCGACAGGCCGGTCATGAACGCCGCGAGCACAGTGGCGATCGCGAACTGGCTGGTGCCGAACACGAGGTGCAGCTCACGTCCCCACACCGTCTCGTAGACGAGGCTCGTCGCGCCCGAGCAAAAGAACAGGAAGTAGAGCACGCGCGCGGCTATCGTGGGGTCTCGGCTGCCGCTTGCCCCGACGGCCGTCCGATCTTCGCCTTCGCGCATCGGGTCCAGCACATTCGCGGGTAGTAGTTCGGAACGAGCGCGATAAGCCGCTCGAATGTACCCGCACGCAACGCTGGATTGGAGCGCGACCCGCCTCGAGGCCCGACTGATCGACCAGCCGGACGAGGTGTCGTCCCGGCTTGAGCTGGCCAGGATCTGCCTTTCTCGCGGACTTTTTCACGGTCAGCCCGAGGTGCAGCTCCCGCTGGCGCTGCAGAACGCCAAGCGGGTGTTGATCGATGAGCCACAGTCGGTTGAGCCGCTCGTGATCGCCGGAGCGGCGCTCGTCGCGATGGGGCGCGCGGAGGCGGCTCAGAAGTACCTCGATGACGCCACCCGCGCGCAGCCCGACCGCGCCGACCTGCACCTGGCGCTCGGAGCCATGTACCGTGCGCAGGGGGACCGGCACCTCTCTGTGCGTCATCTGGAGACCGCCGTTCGGCTCTCGGAGACCTCGTGGGAGCCGCACCTGCTGCTCGGGCGCGTGCTGGCGGAGCGCGCCCGCTCTTCGGGCGAGGCCCGGGACATCGAGCGCGGCCAGTTCCATCTGGTGCAGGCGCTGCGCCTGCAGCCTCCCGCCGACCTGTTGCAGCCGCTCATGTTGGACCTTGGCGTCACCTGCCTTCAAACGCAGCGGTACGCGGAGGCCGAAAAGCTGTTCGTGCGGCTGAAGGAGCACCAGAAATACGCCGCGGTCGCCCGGAAGTACCTTGGGCAGGTGGCCTTTGCGCTGGGGAAGTACAAGAACGCCATCCAGCACTACCGCAGCTACTGCGAGGCGCATGGGGACGAGGCCAACGTGCTCGCGCAGATGGGGCTCGCGTACCTGCACCTGCGTGAGCTCACCCGCGCCCGTGAACACTGCAACCGCGCACTGTTGCTCGACCCAGACCACCTCGGTGCGCGCCACGCCCTCGCCTGCACGCTGATCGAAGAGGGTCAGGTCCCGGAGGCCATGAGGGTGCTCCGCACCACGCTCGCCGACCACCCGGGCGACGCTCCCAGCTACCTTGAGATCGCCCGGCTCCGGCGTCGGCTTCAGGACTATCCCTGGCTTCAACGCGCGCTGCAGACCGAGGTCGAAGGCTTCGACCGGCTGCCGATCACCGGCGGCGAGTCTGCGCCCCGGGTGATCACGCGAAAACGCATCGCCGTCCTGCTCGAGGAGCTCCGCGCTGTTGGTCCCTCCAGCATCCCCACCGTGTTGGCGGCGATCGACACGCTCGAGGACGAGTCGCTGCGGTTCTTCCTGTGGGAAGAGGCCTGCGCGCTGGTCGGCGGCTCGGTCGCCGATGACGTCGCCTCCCGCCTGCGTGAGCCGGGCAAGTCCTACTCGGTGCAGCTCGCCCGGAACGCGCTCGCTGCGGCTGCGTGGCTCCCCGAGCCGGCGCTCACCGCCGGCCTGAACGTCACGATGGAGGACATCCAGCGCCAGACCATCGAGCGCCGGGGCAACCAGCAGGACATCAACGGGCACCGGCGGGCCGTTGAGCAGGAGCGCGAGGTCGCTCGGGCTCATCAGGCGTTGCTGTTGCTGGCGATCGCCACCCGGCGCTCCCGGTCGGCGCGGCAGTTGCTCGCCTCGTGGGGCAAGGACGCTGACCCGGATCTCCAGATCGCCGTCCTGGCCGCGCAGGTGATTTGCGGTGAACCGGACGCGCAGCGGGCCCTGCTCCGTAGGGGTCAGGAGCGAGGCGTCGCCAACATGGTGGAGCGGCTCATCGCCGTCGTGCAGCCGGCTGGCCGGATCGGCGCGCCCCAGACGGTCCGGAACGCGGGCGACGTGCACTGCTCCTCCTGCGGGCGTACCGGCGCCGAGTGCACCCACCTGCTCTCCGGCACGCAGTCCGTGCTCTGCGACGTCTGCGTGCAGGACATCGCGAAGGATCGCCGCGGCCACATGGCGCCGGACACCGCGATCTGCCAGCTGTGCGGCCGTACCCAGATGGAGACACGCGGCGTATACAGGATCACACGCGTCGACGTCTGCGCCGACTGCATGGACACCTCGCTCGGCGTGATCGAGCGGGAGGAGGTCGAGAAGTTCCTCCGGGAGTGGTGAGCAGCATACCGGTGACCTACCCGCCGGTGACCTACCCGCCTGACAGCGCTGCGATGAACTGCACGTCACCGGTGATCGGTACGTCCAGTGACCGCGCCTGCTCGCCGTTCACGAAGCACTTGATGTGGGGGCGGATGCGGTCCTGCTCGTCCACGACCCGGATCCGGAAGCCAAGGTGCTGGTGCTCGATGCTGTCGAGCACTTCGTTCAGGTTCTGGCCAACCGCCTCGATCTCTCCGACCCCGGCGGTGTAGCTGCGAAGGTGGGTGGGCAAGATCACGAGGTGCGGGGTCATGTCAGGACGGCGACCGCGTAGATGTGCGGCAGGTGGGTAGCGATCCGGAAAAGCTATCGCCTTCGTCGGTGCTGCCCCAAACCTCCCCGCTTGTGGTCCCGAAGTAGACGCCCACCTGCTGGCTGGCGACCGGGTCGACGGCGAGGCATTGCCGCTTGACCGTCCACCACGCTTGTTCGCGGCGGAGGCCCTGATCGCATCGTTGCCAGGCCGGCGTCGCGGGTGCGGTACAGGGCCGGCCGGCCGCCCGGGCTGGTCCGCGGCCAGACCGATGTGCCGTCCATCGGGAAGACCCAGGCGCGATCGGCGTTTGCCGGGTGGACGGCGACGGGGAAGCCGAAGTCGCCGACTTCCTTTGGCATCGCATCGCCCACGTGGACCCAGCGCCGGCCCTGATCGCGGTCGAGCCGGTACAGCCCACGGTGGTCCTGCCGCCACAGCCGAGCGGGGTTCGACGGGGCGAGCTGCACACAGTGGGGGGCGTGGCCATGCTCGTGCTCGCCGCCATCTGGCCGCGCGGGCGCAAAGTCTATTGCAACGCCGGAGTTGAGCGGGGTCCAACTCGCTCCTGCGTCAGCCGTCTCAAAAAATCCGCCGCCCGACAGTCCCAGGTACATGTGGTCCGCGTCGCGGAGGTCCACGAGGACGGAGTGCGTCTTTCCGCCGTCCTGCGTCTGGTCCTGATCGCCGCCGACCCACTCCTGCTGCATGGGGTGGTTGTTGAAGCCGTCGATGGGCGACCAGGTGTCGCCCCCATCCTCGCTGCGGAACAAGCCCTGCGGAGACGTCCCGCAGTACCAGGCACCCGGCGATCGAGTGGCCGGGGGTCAGCCAGAAAACGTGGTTCACGGCACGCGCGCGGGGCTCCCCCTTCTCAAAGGTCGGCGCCACCGAGGCCTGAGTCCACGACCTCCCGAAGTCGGTAGAGCGTTGCATCGCCGGGCCGAGGTGTCCGCCCCCGGTGGCGGCCAGCAGCGTCGCTCCGTCGCGCGGGTCGAGCACCACGTGGTAGACCGTCGTACCGAAGCAGTGGGGCCGTCTACTTCCCATGAACGACGGTCAGCGTCATCCCGAACCGAGCATGCCTTCCTTCAGGTCTGCCGTCGGCGGGTGTGGTCCGATGAAGATGCCGAATAGGGCCTTCATGTAGGCGGCGCCGGCGATGGTGCCGTACTTCCGGCCAGCGATCGTGAACGAGGTCCCGGTGCCGGGGACGTAGTCGATTTCGACTTCATCGCCCTTGTTGATGGTGTCCGGCAGGAAGTTCGCGGTTTGGGCGATCTGCCCTGCGGTCGCGCCGGGTGAACGCTCGAACCCCTCCTTGAACGAATCGCTCATCTGGGACTTCGAGACCGCGTAGACGAAGTGAAGCACGATGCGCTTCGGTTCATCGGCGGCTGCGGCGGCGATACCGTCACGGGTGGGCTGCGCCGTGTACAGGCCGGCCACGTAGATGTCGATGTAGAGCTTTTCCCGTAGGCCCAGCCCGTTCAGCTGGAGGGTCTGGCCGGCCACCGTCGCCGAGTCCGGCATGGCCACGCCCGCTAGGCTGGCCGCACGGGCCGGGGTGAGCAGGAGCGAGACGGCGACAACCAGCGCAGCGTTCAGCATGACGCCCGCGTTAACCCGCTCGGTGGGTAGGATCCGCCCTCCGGGCTTCCTACCCATTCTGGGTAGGAAGCCCGGAGGGCGGATCCTACCCACTTTTGCTGATAGCTTGACGTGTCAAGGATCCCGATGCGCATCAACCCAGCCTTCATGCCCTTCCTGTTCGGCCTTTCGATCTCACCCGCGTGGGCGTCGGCCCCTTGGGCAGCGGAGCTGCAAGCTGGGGATTGTCGTGCCGTGCTCGCGAGGCTGCCGAATCCCGCTACCGACGTGGAGCGGCTGGTGGTGGGCCGCTGCGCGCTCAGGACGGGCGACGCCGTCAGGGCATCCGCAGCGCTGGGCGCCGTCTCCGGTGGTCTGGCCGCCGCGGCTCGGGGTGAGTTGGCGCGCGCCCAGCTCGGCTCCGGCGACGGCGCGGCCGCGCTAACGACCCTGAAGGGCTACGACCTCGCCGGGGATGCCGAGCTGATCCTCACCGCGCGCGCGCTGTTGCTGGGCGGCAAGCCGGAGGAGGCCACCTTGACTCTGGGACCGCCGCCCTCAGACGCCTCCGACGAGCGGCTCTACTGGACTGGCCAGGCCAGCGCGGTGAGCGCGGTCAGGCTGAGCCGTGAGGCAGCGATCAGCGCGTGGCAGACGTTGTGGACCCGGTACCCGACGTCAGCATGGGCGGAGCAGGGGGGCTTGGGCCTGGCCGTGCTTGGCGCCGCGGTCCCGGACTATCGGACCGACGCAGGCCGGGCGCTCGCGTTCACCCGGGCGAAGAAGCTGCTTGCGATCCAGCAGGCGCCACTCGCCATGCCGCTGCTTGAGGGGATCGACACCGCCGTACCCTTCGAGGGCGGCGCGGTGATGTTCATGGCGCAGTCGTACTTCGATGCGAAGCAGTACCCGAAGGCGGTGGTCTGGTTCAAGCGGGCGGGGGCGTCCGCCGCTGGGCCGGCTTCGGCGTTCAACGAGGCGCTCGCGACCGCGCGCTCCGGGGATTACCCCGCTGCGGCCGAGCGCTATGCTGCGCTCATCCTGCGCTGGCCGACCTCGCCCCAGGCAGACGAGGCCGCGTGGAAGCCCGGCTACATGGAGTACGACGCGGGGCATCTCGAGTCGGCGATCGGCCTGATGGCGGCCTACATCAACGCGCACCCGGGCGGCAAGTTCCTGTGGGACGCGCGCTGGCTGAGAGCGTGGTCGTTCTACCGGCTCGGTCGGTTCGACGAGGCAGTTGTGGCGTTCGACAAGGTGATTGGTGGGTCCAGCTCTGGGGCTGGCGAACTCGCGGTGGCCGCCCGCTACTGGAAGGCACGGACCCTCGTGTCCCCGACCGAGCAGGCCGCCGGCCTCGCTGCGGTCATTGCGGCCAGCCCGGACTCGTCCTACGCCTACTTCGCCGCGGCGCGACTCGGCCGCACCTGGCCGCCGCGAGAGACGGCCGAACCTCCGGCTTTCCCAGCCGAATTCCTCGCTGCCCATACCGCTGTGCGCGACGCGCGCTTGCTCGCCGACGCCGGGCTCGGAGAGCTCGCGGTGGTCTCAAGCTCGGCGATCAAGGCCGCTGCGGCTTCCGAGGTCTCCGCGCTCGCCATGGCGGGGTTGCTGATGGACACCGAGCGGTTTCAGGCTGCCCAGCGCCTCGCTTCGCCCTATTGCGGGACGCCTGCCGGCCGCGCGCTGTGCGCTCCCCGTCCGTACCGGGCGATCGTCGATGGCATCTCGGCGCGGACCGGCCTTGATTCGTTGTTGCCTTACGCGATCATGAACGCCGAGAGCGGGCTCGACCCGACGGTGACGTCCCCCGCGGGTGCGCGGGGACTCATGCAGCTGATGCCGGCCCTCGCCGCGGAGCTCGCCCAGGATCGCGTCCCCGGCTTCGTCGTCGACGATCTGTACCGCGCCGGCGTGAACACCCGACTCGGTGCCACCGAGCTGTCCCTGCTCCACAACGCGTTCGCCCCCAACCCGCTACCTGCCGGCGGTTCGCTCCCGATGGTGATCGCCGGCTACAACGGGGGTAAGGCGGCGGTCACCCGGTGGCTCGGGACGTACGCCGAGGTGCCCGACGCGGACCGGTACTCCGAAGACATCTCCTTCACCGAGACGCGGCGGTACGTCCGTCGGGTGCTGGGCTACTACCAGAAGTACCGGCGGATTTACGGCGGATAGTTCGCGTGCTTCAGTCCCCGGTGTCCACCTTCACGATCCGCTCTCGCCGGAAGCTCTTGCGCACATCCTCGCCGTCCCGGTCGAGCTGCAGCACGACGGTGGAGCCCTCCTTGCCCACCCCGTAGGGGATGAAGTCCATCACGCTCATCCCCGTTGTTTCGTGTCCATCTACCTCAAGGATCCGGTCGCCAGCCCGCAGATCAGCGTCCTCCGCGGGCGTCCCGGGGTGCACGTTGGCCACGTAGATGCCATCCTCCCGCCCGTCCAGCGCGATGCCCATGCCTGCGACCGGCGACGCGTCCAGCGACAGGGAGAACGGCCCGGGGGTGAGCGCAGAGACAGTCGCTCCGTCGCTGTACCGCGAGAGCATGCCGTCTTCCCAACGCGCCCGTAACGAACAGGTGTGCTCGGCTCCTCGAAGCGCCGCAAATGGCACGGTGAAGCTAAATTGCCCATCCGCGTCAGTCTTGGGGCTCCGGCCGCACCCTCCCAGCCGGACCCCGGCGAGCGGGTGCCCGGCGGTATCGAGCACGACCCCGCTGATCGGCACCCCCTGCGGGGACACCGCGCAGTGGAAGATGTCGCCGTCGAGGAGGTCAACCGTACCGAGCGGCATTCCCACGGGCATGCGTCCGAACCCCCAGGCGAGCGTCCATCGGCCCGGGGGCAGGGTCAGCGTCATCTCCGCGCCGTGGGCCAGCGCGGTCCGGATCGTGCCGGGCTCCACGTCGTCCGCCTCCACCGCCGTCGCCCGGAGCTGCCCGGTGGGCACCTGAGCTCCGCCGGAGCCGGTCACGGTGCACTGGACCGTGGCGAAGTCGTTCTCGGCGCGTTGCGGCGCGGGTTTGGCGTGCCCGGTGTCTGCACGCGGCGCCATGGTCGGCAAACGGGCCTGCCGCGGCTTTCCACTCGGCGCCCTGTCGGCGTGCTCTGCCCACAACAAGAGGAGGCAGACCATCACCGCGCCTAAAGTCAGCGCGATCAGGACTCGGCTGCGGCGGACCCCGGGGACGCTCATGCGGTCTTCACCGCCCCGCGCACTTTTGCCCGGAGAGCGTGCAGGTCGAAGGGCTTCGCCACGAAAGGGCAGCCGGTCTCCAACAGAAAAGCCTCGATCTCCTCACTGGCGACCCCGCCGGTCACGAACAGGAACCGGGAGGCCTGGGCCGGCGAGACCTGCGCCACCTCCCGGTAGAAATCCATGCCGTTCATCCCGGGCATCATCACGTCGCACAGCACGGCGTCAAACTTCTCGCCTGCCCGGAGTCGGTCGAGGGCGCTGCTGGCTTGGTGCTCGCCGTGCACCTCGAATTCCGGGGTCAGGATCTGCTCCACTAACTCGACGATCATGAGCTCGTCGTCCACCACGAGGACCCGGGCAGGCGCGCCGCGCACCAGCGCGTCCGGGGCCGCCGTGTGTGCGGCGACGAGGGGCTCGTCCGAGCAGCGCAACCGGACCCGGAATGTGGTTCCCCGACCTGGGAGCGGGACGAGGGTGATGTCGCCGCCCATCTCCTGAGCTAGCTGCAGG
Source organism: Myxococcales bacterium (assembly GCA_009692605.1). Lineage (GTDB taxonomy): Bacteria > Myxococcota_A > UBA796 > UBA796 > SXON01 > CAIUMM01. The sequence goes on along the minus strand of SHYV01000052.1, from coordinate 8,878 downwards.
CCGATCGACAGGCCGAGGCCGGTGCCTTCGCCGGTTGGTTTGGTGGTGAAGAACGGGTCGAATACGCGGGACCGCGCCGCCGCCGGAATGCCGCACCCGGTGTCGCTGATCAGGATGATCACGTCCCCTCCGTCTCTGGCTACGGTGACCCGCACGCGGTTCCGTTCCGGCATCCCCCGCGCGATCGATTGCACGGCGTTGACCAGCAGATTGAGCAGTACCTGAGCGAGGCGCGCCTCGTTGCCGAGCACGATCAGCGGCCCCGAGGTTTCGTCGACGTGCTCCAGGTGTGCTCGGGCTGAGAGGGAGTGGTGGACGATGCCGAGCGCGGAGAGCAGCGTTGCGCGGACGTCCACGGGGACAACGGCCTGCTGCTTGTTGCCGGAGAACACCTTGAGGTCACGAACGATCGAGCGCATCCGCTCGGCGCCCTGGGCGGCGTTCGCGAGGGCGCGCGTCGCCGCCGTCGGGAGCGTGGCACCGGCTCCCTCCTGAACCAGACGGATGTTCGCCAGCACCCAGGTCAGCGGGTTGTTGAGCTCGTGGGCTACCCCGGCAGCCATGGTGCCTACGCTCGCGAGCCGGTCTGCGAGCACCAGCTTCGTCTGAAGCTGCTTGCGGCCGGTGACGTCCATCATCGCGCCGATCAGCCGTTGGGCCTGCCCGAGCCCATCTCGCATGAAGATCCCGCGATCGATCAGATCAATCCAGGTATTTTTTCCGGTTGCGAAGCGGTAACTGTCACTCCACCCCTCCGCTCCGCTCTGCAGTGCCCTGTCCAGCGCCCGGGCGACCCGATCGCTGTCCTCCGGATGGACCTGCGTCGTCCACCACTGGATCCCTGCGGAATCGGCGTCACCGGAGTAGCCCAAAACGGTCTTCAGCGCGTTGTTCCATACGATCTTCCCGGTACGGATGTCCCAGTCGTAGAGAACGTCGTTGGTCGCGCGGGCGACCAGTCGGTATCGGGCATTGGACTCCTCAATCTCTCGGACACCTCCAGCCGCAGCCCGCCGGGCCCATCCGGATAGCACGGCGACGCGCTCCGCCAGCAGGGCCGCATCGGAGCATGGCCACCCGAGGATATCGTCCGCGCCCGCATCGAGGAGGGCGACGTGGTGCGGCTCGGCCCGCGCGGCGTCCCGCACGTCCAGCGCGACGATCACCGCGGAGGGGTGCGACTTGCGGAGCCCCCGGAGATGGAGGGGCGTGGCGAAGATGAGGTCCGGCGCCGGGCCCTCTGCCGGTACCACGGCGGCGGCCAGCTCCTCCGCTGTGCCTCTGGGGGCCGTGACCACCCACCCGGCTTCCAGCAGGAGTTGGGTGATCGGGTCGAGCACGGCCGCATCATGGGGATGGCCCAGCAGGCCAAATTCCACGAGGAGCAATGCGTGCATGTCTGCGCTTAACCTCGCTTCACCGGGAGCGCGTAGTCGCCGGTGGTCACAGCGGCTCGACCTCGAACAACTGCAATCCTGGGTTCTCTCGCAGCGCGTATTGCAGCGGCCAGGGGCTCTCGGACAGCACCACCGGCCGGCCGTGCCGGTCTTCGACGAGGGTGTAGTCGCGGCGGGCCTTGAACCAGGCCAGCCCCTTCGGGTCGCCTCCGATCCAACGGGCCAGCCGGAACGGGCTGGCGTCCAGAATGGCGTGGACCCCGTACTCCTGCTCGAGTCGATGAAGCAGCACCTCGAATTGCAGCTGCCCAACGGCGCCGAGGTAGGGGTCCTGCTCGCCGATGTCCGGGCGCACGAACAGCTGGATCGCCCCTTCCTGCGAGAGTTGGATCAGCCCGTTCTGGAGGTGTTTACGCTTGAGTGGGTCCTTTAGCTTGACGCGGCCGAAGTACTCAGGAGCAAAGCGTGGGATCCCGGCGTAGCTCACCGCGGGCTGCCCTTCGTACAACGTGTCGCCTATCCGAAGCAGGCCCGGGTCGAAGAGGCCGACGATGTCACCCGGCCAGGCCTCGTCGACGAGGCTCCGCTCCTGCGCGAGGAACGAGTGCGGCTTGGCGAGGCGGACGGTCTCCAGTGAGCGGTGAAGCGTGACGTCCATGCCGCGCGTGAATTTTCCGCTCTGGATTCGCAGGAACGCCACACGGTCACGGTGCCGCGGGTTCATGTTCGCCTGAATCTTGAAGATGAAGCCGGAGAAGCGCGGGTCGGTGGGCTCCCGGGCGCCGTCGCCGGGGCGGGGCAGCGGGGGGGGGGCGATGTTCACCATGGCGTCCAGGAACGCCTGCACGCCAAAGTTGTTCATGGCCGAGCCGAAGAAGACCGGGGTCTGCCGGCCTGCCCGGAACCGCTCGGCGTTGAACGGCTCACCCGCCCCGTCCAGCAGGTCCAGCTCGTCCCTCACGCTCTCGCTCACCTTGTCTGGGATACGCTCGTCGTCGAGGGTGGTGCGCTCGAACTCGACCAGCTCGGTGCCCTTGCCAGCGCCAAACAGCAGCACCTCTCGGCTTGCTCGTTCGATGACGCCGCAGAATTCCCGCCCCGAGCCCACCGGCCAGTTGACCACCGCGCATTCGATCCCCAGCGCGCTCCCGATGGTGTCGAGCAGCTCCAGCGGCTCGATGCCCTCGCGGTCACACTTGTTGATAAAGGTGAGCACCGGGATGCCGCGCAGTCGACAGACATCAAAGAGCTTCTTGGTTCGGTCTTCGACGCCCTTTGCGTGGTCGACGAGCATGACTGCACAGTCGACGGCGGCGAGCACCCGGTAGGTGTCCTCCGAGAAGTCGGCGTGCCCGGGCGTATCGAGCAGGTTCAGTCGCTTTCCGAGGTAGTCGAACTGCAGGACGGACGACGTGATCGAGATCCCTCGCTCCTGCTCCATCTTCATCCAGTCGGACACGGCGTGACGGCTTGCTTTACGGGACTTTACGGCGCCCGCCATGTGGATCGCGCCCGAGTACAGCAGCAGCTTTTCGGTGAGCGTGGTCTTGCCGGCGTCCGGGTGGGAGATGATCGCGAAGGTGCGGCGCCTCGCCGCTTCTACGTGGATGGCGTCGCCATCCGCGACCTGCGCGGTGAGGGGTGTGGCGAGCGAGCCAGCGTCCTGCTCGGGCGGCGTGATTTCGGGGGTCTCGGACATGCGCGCGGATAGCACGGGACCCGAGAGCGCGGGGGCCACGTCGCCGGTTAACCCGCCCCCCGTGAGCTCCTCCTCCTCCAGTTCCCACCCCATCCGTCGCCTCCTCCTCGATGTGCTGGTTCTGTCGCTGGTCTCGAGCGCGGTCGAGGTGGCCGCGCGCGTGTCGGCTAAGCAGGGCCTCGCGGCGCTTGACACGGCGCAGCTGCTCCTTGTCGCCACCGCGTTCAGCGCGCTGTACCTCCTGCCCATCGTGGTGTTGGGACGGGCGCTGAAGCTCAAGCGGGAAGCGGGCCTCGCGTGGGGTGCGCTGCTTGGGATGCATCTCGCCATCAACTACCGCTTTGAGGTCGTGCTCAACGAGTTCGTCCGGGATCCGAAGGTCTTCCTCGGCATGCCAGCGGCTTTCCTGATCGGGTTGGTCCCGGCGCTGCTCGCCGACTCGTGGCTGCGCCGGATCCCAAACGCGGCGATTGACGGGGTCACCTTGCTGGCCCTCGGCACGGCCCTTTGGAGAATACAGCCGGCGAGTCCGGCGGCTGGCCGTGACGGCCCTAACGTCGTCATCATCACGCTGGACACGCTGCGCATGGACCGCCTCGGGGCCTACGGGCACACGATTCGCACCCCCGCGATCGACCGCCTGGCGAGGGAGGGCGTGACCTTCGATCAGGCGATCGCCGACGCGCCGATCACCGAACCCTCCCACCTTGCCATGCTCACCGGCATCGCCCCCTACACGTCCGGCATCGTCTCGAATGGGACGCTGTTGGGCGACCGACCTGCGCTCCTGTGGCGTACGCTCTCGGTGCAGGGGTATGCCACCGCGGGCTTCGTCAGTGGATTTCCACTGCACGGAAAGTATGGTTGGTCGCAGGGCATGGACGTGTACGACGACGACTTTGGGAGCATCGCGGGCGTGCAGTCCCTGTCTCTAGTTAAAGTTTGGAATCAGGTCGCGGTCAAGGAGCACGCGCTCCGGGAGCGGAATGCAGACCTCACGCTCGCTCGGGCGCTGCCCTGGATCCGCGCACACGCCGACAGCCCGGACGGCCCAATGTTTGCCTTCGTCCATCTTTACGACGTGCACGGGCCCTACGACGCGCACGGCCAGCTGCCTCCTGCTCCGACCGACGGCGCGCCGCTCGACCTGCCATTCTATTGGCCAGCGAAGGACAAGGCGGTGACCGACGTCGATTGGCTGACACAGGCGTATGACAAGGAGGTGGAGCATGTGGACGGCGCGGTGCAGCAGATCGTGGATGCCCTGGGCTCGAAGCTCGATGACACCCTGCTCATCCTCACCGCTGACCATGGGGAGAGCTTCACTGAGCACGGGTATCTCTTCGACCACGGGGACAACCTCTACGATCCGTCGCTGCGCGTTCCGCTGATCGTCAGGTTCCCCGGGACGGCCTTGGCTGGGACGCGCGTCGCTTGCCAGGTCGGCGGGGTGGACCTCGTGCCGACCGTCCTTGAGCTGCTGGGGATCAACGACGCACTTCCGCGCGACGGTCGGTCGCTCGTCTCCGCGCTCAGGGGTGAAGCGTGCGTGAGCGCGCCGGTGTACGCATCCACGGTCGCGGGCCGCATGGTGGCCGAGCCGCCGGTCGCTCATAGCCGTCGGCTTCCGGGGGAGAAGATCATCTTCCACTCCGAGCGGGAGCCCGAGTATTTCGACCTCGCCACCGATCCGGGAGAGCTGGCCTCGCAGTCGAACGGCGCGTCTCGGGATGCGCTCGATGAGCTGGTGCGGGTGCTGAAGACCGGCGCAGCCATCCAGGGCGCCTCTCAAGACAACCAGACGATGCTGATGCTGAAGGCGCTCGGCTACCTGACCGAAGACGAACCCTGACGCGCTCTGGACGCGCGCGGTGCGGGGCTAAAGGCCCGTGCCGTAGACGAACCAGGCCGCGCCGCTGTTCGCGGTCGATCCGTTCTCAGTGAAGCCGCTGGTCAGGCCAAGGTCGTCGTAGCCGTCGCCGTTGAGGTCACCCATGCGCCCGATGGCGTTGGGCTGTTGAACGGTGGTGGTGGCGGTCCCGTCGCCCGCGCCTGGCATGGACCACGTCGCCGAGACGATGGGGCTGAACGCAGAGGTGCCGTACTCGAGGGTGTAGGCGCCGACCTCCGCGGAGGTTCCGCTGTCGTACCCCGGGGCGGCGACGATGAAGTCGCTGTAGCCATCGTCGTCGAAGTCGCCGGCGTTGGAGAGCACCTTGCCGAAGCTGTCTCCGGCGTTGGAGCCGGTGAGCTTGGCCGCTGCGACGGTGGTGGCCGTGACCGAGCCCGTCGTGGTCCCGTCGGCGACCCCGGCACCATCGATCAAGTAGACCCTGCCCACGTCCGCTTTGGTGCCGTCGTCAACCTTGTCGGCGCCGAGGCCAAGCTCGCTGTACCCGTCGCCGTCGATGTCTCCGAGGACGGCAACGGAGTACCCCAGTCGTTCGGACGCGGTGCTGTTGGTGAATACGATGGCCGCCGACGCGGCGGCGAGCGTCCCGGTGCTGGAATCGCCGAATACGAAGTACGCGGCGCCGGTGTCCGCTGCTGTGCCGCTGTCCACGCCGTAGGCGCCGATGACCATGTCGCCCACGCCGTCGCCGTCCACATCGCCGCTTGAAAGCGCGGCGCCAAAGAAGTCGCCGACCGTCGTCCCGGTGATCCGAAGCTCCGCCGCGCTGATCGAGACGGTCCCCGCTGCGACGCCGTCGTACCAGAGGTTTGCCGAGCCGGCGTTCGGGTAGCCGGAGATGTTGGCGGGCGCGGTGACGATGAAGTCGCCTGCGCCGTTCCCGTCGAAGTTGCCGCCGAGGACCACAAAGCCCGCGGCCTCGTTCGGTGTGGTCCCGGTGATCGTCGTGCGAGCCGAGGTGACGGTCGCGCTCGCCGCCCCGCCGGCGAAGATGTACGCGCCGCCCGAATCGGTGCCGGTCGTGCCGTTGCGCTTCCATGCGCCGATCAGGATTTCAGCGTACCCGTCAGCGCCAGTATAATCGGGGATGAACGCGACGGAGCTTCCAGCGGCCTCGCCGTTCTCCGCGGCGGTGAACACGACGTCTGCGGTTGCAGTGGTGTCCGAGGCGCCGAGCGGCCCGTACCAGACGTAAGCCTTGCCGTAGTTGTTCGTGCCCGCCGCGGAGTCCCAGCCCAGGGCTCCGACGATGACGTCCGGGCTCGCGTCTCCGTTGACGTCGCTGCGTCCGGCGACCGATGTGCCGAAGTAGTCGTTCGTCTGCGCGCCATACATCGTCTGCCCGCCGCTCGTGGTCACGATGGAGGTCAAGGGCGTCGGGGTGGTGTAGCGGCAGTCGGTCTCGTCGCCGTCGCAGTCGTTGTCCAGACCGTCTTCGCAGACCTCCGATGCGCCGGGGTTGGCGGTGCTCTGCGCGTCGTCGCAGTCGGTGCCGTCTGCGACGTAGCCCGCAGGCTGATCACAGCCGGCCTGGGAGGTCGTGCCGCCGTAGCTGTCGGCGTCGGCGTCGAGGTGCCAGGTGGTCTCGTCGACCGCTCCTGCCTCGTCGATGGAGAGGTCGCAGTCGTCATCGACCTCGTTGCAATACTCGGGGGCTCCCGGGTAGACGGCGTTGGCGAGGTCGTCGCAGTCTGTCGCGTCGGCGACGTGCCCGAGCGGGGCGTCGCATGACGTGCTGCTCACATCCATGTCGCCGTAGCTGTCGCTGTCGGCGTCCGCGTACCACGCGGTCTCGTCAACGGCGTCGTCGTCGATGGCGAGGTCGCAGTCGTTGTCCAGATCGTCGCAGGTCTCTACGCTGCCGGGGTAGCTGTTGGCGTCCGTGTCGTCGCAGTCGGTGGACGTGCTGACGTAGCCGGAGGGGGATTCGCAGCCGGTGACCGTGGTCGGACCGCCGAAGGTGTCTCCGTCGAAGTCCAGATAGTAGACGGTGCCGTCGACCGGCGAGTCGTCGATCACGCTGTCGCAGTCGTTGTCCACTTCGTCGCAGACCTCGGCTGCGCCCGGGTAGGTTGAGCCGTTGCCGTCGTCGCAGTCCGACCCGGAGACGACGTACCCGGCGGGCTGATCACAGGCGGCGAGGCTGACCGCGCTGCCGAAGGAGTCGTTGTCGGTGTCCTGATGCCACGTGGTGATGTCGGCGGCGTCGGTGTCCACCACGCTGTCGCAGTTGTTGTCCACGTCGTCGCAGATCTCTGTCGCCCCAGGGTGGATCGCGCTCGCGTCGTCGTCGCAGTCGGTGGAGGTGGAGACGTAGCCCGGGGGTTGGGTGCAGTCATCGAGCGAGCCGACCCCTCCGTAGGTGTCGGCGTCCGCGTCGACGTACCAAGTCGGCTCATCCAGCGCGCTGTTGTCCACGAGGGTGTCACAGTCGTTGTCAAGCCCGTCGCAGACCTCGACGCCGGCGGGTGAGGCCTCTTCGTGGGAGTCGTCGCAGTCATCTGCGTTGGTGACTGTGTTGGCGGGTTGGGTGCACGCGGTGGTCGCTCCGTCCGGATCGCCGTAGCCGTCGCCGTCCACGTCGTCGTACCAGATCGCGCTGTCCACAGGGGAGTCGTCAATGGTGGTATTGCAGTTGTTGTCGGTCCCGTCGCAGTATTCGTCCGCGCCCGGATAAATCGTGCTGTCGGAATCGTCGCAGTCTGAACCGGAGGCGACGTACCCTGCGGGTTGGTCGCATTCGGTGACGCTCGTGGCGCCGCCAAACGTGTCGGCGTCCGCGTCCCGGTACCAGGTCGTCTCGTCGGTGGCGTCGGTGTCCACGCCGCTGTCGCAGTCGTTGTCGAGGTCGTCGCAGATCTCGGCCGCGCCGGGGTGGACGGCCGCAGCGCCGTCGTCGCAGTCGGTGGAGGTGGAGACGTAGCCGGCGGGTTGGGCGCAGGCCTCCAGTGTCTCGGAGCCGCCGTAGGTGTCCGCGTCGGCGTCGACGTACCAGATCAGCGCATCGAGCGCGCTGTTGTCCACGAGGGTGTCACAGTCGTTGTCAAGCCCGTCGCAGACCTCGAAACCTGCGGGTGAGGCCTCTTCGTGGGAGTCGTCACAGTCATCGGAGTTGGTGACTGTGTTGGCGGGTTGGGTGCAGCCGGCCGCCGGGCTGCCCGGGTCGCCGTAGCCGTCGCCGTCGACGTCGTCGTACCAGATGGAATGGAAGGCGGGGTCGTCGTCTACCGTCCCATCACAGTCGTTGTCCTCGCCGTCGCACACATCGGCCGCACCGGGGTTGACGTTGGGGTCGGCGTCGTCGCAGTCGCTGCTGTCGGAGACGTAGCTGGCCGGGGCTGAGCAGGACGCGACCGTGTCGCTGGGGTCGCCGTAGAGGTCGCCGTCGGCGTCCGCGAAGTAGGTGTTGGCGGCGTCGTCGTCCACGACGCCGTCGCAGTCATTGTCCAGCGCGTCGCAGAGCTCGGGAGCCTCCGGGTATACGAGCCCGTCGGCGTCGTCGCAGTCTGTGTCGTCGGCGACGTAGCCGGCGGGCGCTCCGCAGCTGCTCACTGTCTCGGCAGCGTCGCCGTAGCCGTCGCCGTCGAAGTCGAGGTACCAAGCCCCGGAGAGCCCGTCGTCGATCGCTCCATCGCAGTCGTTGTCGGCCCCATCGCACAGCTCGGGCGCGTCGGGGTACGACAGCGCGTCGGTGTCGTCGCAGTCACTCGCGTCGGCGACGGTGCCGTCGGCGGCCGCGCAGGCGAGGGTGGAGGCCTCGGAGTCCCCGAAGCTGTCTCCGTCGATGTCTGCGTAGTAAAGTATCGCGTCCAACGCGCCAACATCGACGGTGCCATCGCAGTCGTTGTCATGGTTGTCACACACCTCGGG
>SHYV01000051.1 GCA_009692605.1 Myxococcales bacterium | reverse complement strand
TTGGCGCGCTCTCTCCGGCACAGGGGCCGGGCACCGTTGTGCTGCTCGGCCACAGCATGAGCGGTCTGGTCGCGCAGCTCGTCGCGGCCCGGCCGGACATGCAGGCGCTGCGGGGCGTCGTGCTGGTATGCCCCGCGCTCCCCGCGCAGATCCGGGTGGTCCCCGAGCTGGCGCAGATCAAGCACCTCGGCTCGGTGGCAGGACTCGCTATCGGACGCCCAGCCCGACCCTCCCTGGCCAGCTACCGCGCGCTCGGCATGAACCGAATGTCAGCAGAGGACGCCGAGCGCGCGTGGGCGCGGAGCGTGCCGTGGCCGCCCGCGCTGGGAATGGGCCTGCTGCGAAGACCGACGGTGGACGCGGCCGCGATCACCATGCCGGTCCTCGTGGCGATCGGGTTTCACGACCGCATGTGCGCGTGGCAGAAGGCCCGCGTGCTCGGCGACCTTTACGAGTGCGTGGTCTGGCGGTTTGACGACCTCGGGCACATGCCGACCATGGAGCCCGGCGGTGTACGCATGGCGCGCGAAATCGCCGCGTGGTGCGCGCAGCCGACCCGGCCTCAGGTCATCGAGAGCGAGGGCTTCGGGCCCGCCGAGGGGATCGGCCACCTGCTGCGTCGCGCGCGGCGGGGTGAGCTGATGAAGAAGCGCAGCGCCTACGGGCAGAAGAAAGCAGCACGGTGAGCTGCAACCCCCGCAGCAAAGCGGGCAGCAAAGCGGGCTGCTACGTCAACCGGTCCTCGGTCTCCGGCTTGTAGGCGTCAGGCAGGACGGCCGTCAGGCGTCGATGCGCCTCCTGGATCGGGCCGGTCTTCCCCGGGTAGTCAGCCGCGTTGAACGGCTCTGCGAACGCCAGAGTGACCGGGTTCGGGTTCATGGTCGTGGCGCCGATCGGAAAGACAAGCTCGGTGCCGGTCTGCGCGAAGGGGAGGATCTGCACGTCGGGCTGCGAGAGGTACCGGGCGCTGGCGCGCAGGAATGGACGAAGCCGGCCGGACCGGGACCGGGCACCCTCGGGGTAGAGCAGCGGGATGAACCCGCGGTCGGCGAGCTGGACGCAGTCATCGATGGCCGCAAAAGCGACCGCGGCGATCTCGCGCGGCGAGAGCGCATCCTGCTCGGTTGCGACGACGTTCGACTGGGGTGTCTTGCGTGTATTGAGCGAGATCGCGGCGAGCCGACGCCACGGGTCGGTGTAGACCTTGGGGCCGGCGATCGCGACGATGCGATCGGCTAGCTCGGCGTACCCGCCGGTGACCAACGCCCGGTCGGTGACCTGGGTGTCGGTGTAGGACAGGTGGTTGCAGATCAAAAAGCGGCGGCGAGGTCCCTCGGCGAGGAACCGATCGAGGTGCTCGGAATGGAGGATGCGCTGAGAGGTGATCAGGGCCTTCATGTACAGACGAGTGAGCTCTCGAGCGGTCGGGTCGGCGGGGTGAAGGCGCCAGGCGTCGCCGGCCGTAAAAAACGTCTCCCGAAGCGTAGCCAGCTCCGGGTCGGACACGCTGCCCATGAGCGCCAGCAGCTCGGCCCCGACCGACTGCCGCAGCGCCTCGTCCGCGACGTGCGTCGCCACCCAACCGGGCAGGATCGTGCGAACCACGGGGAGCGGGAGGGCGTGTAACTCCTCAAAGGTGATCTGCATCGCCTGCGCGGGTATCCCGTTTTTCAGGGGGTCTGTCCTCCCGAGGCTGAGTTAAGGTGCCCCCCGATGATCCGATTCGCTGCCGAAAATGCCCGTGGGTTCGCGCTCGATGAGGCCTTCGCGCGTCTAAAGCTCCCCGCCTCGTTGGCGCCAGAGATCTGCCTCGTGCTTGGCGGCGACGGCACGATGCTGCGCGCCATCCACCACCACGGCCCACAGCACTCCTACCTCGGGATCAACTGCGGGTACCTCGGCTTTCTCATGAACGACATGGTCGGCGAGCCGGACCATGTGGCCCGCGTGGTCGCCAGCATTCTGGAGGCGGAAGGGTATGTGGCGCACGGGTTTCCCCGGCTTCAGGTCCGGGCGATCACCCCAGACGGCGACGAGATCGAAGGCGCCGCGGTCAACGACGTGTACGTCGAGCGCCAGAGCGGGCAGACCTGCCACCTGCGCGTCACCGTGGACGGGGTCGAGGCGGTCGGCCGGATGGTATGCGATGGGCTGATCGCCGCCACCCCGCTGGGTTCAACGGCCTACTCGTTTTCGGCGGGCGGTCCTGCCGCGCACCCGCTCGTCCGCGCGACGCAGCTCACTGCGATCTGCCCCCACACGCCTCGCCTTGCACCGCTTGTGCTCCCCCACACCTCGCCGATCCACATCGAGGTGCTGGAGCCGAAGCTGCGGCCAGCGCGCTGCGTGATCGACGGCGAGCCGCTCGGAAACGTGGAGCAGGTCGACGTCCGTGGGTCCGATCTCATGGTGCGGCTCTGCTTTCTGGACGGCCACGACTTCACGCGGACCATGTTCGAGAAGATCGTCCGGGCGTGACCGGGATGTCGCGCCGCCCGCTTCCAGTTCAGCTTCTGGTCCCGGTCGTGCTTCTGTTCATGCCCGCCTGTGAGCCACCCGCGCCAACCCGCCTCGCGGACTGCACCGGGCAACCGCCCGAGCCGCGCGACCCCTGCCTGTCCAACCTGGCCGTGGCGCTGATGGCGACCGACCCAGACGCCGGGATCGCCGCCTTGAACGAGATCAAGGACCCTGTCGCGCGCCTGGCCGCGGGGGGGGCGATCTTCGCCAGCCGGGACATGGTCTTCGACTACTACACCTCGAAGAAGATCTGCGCCGCGCTGCATGACAGCTTCGACGAAGGCTTCTGCGAGCGCCGACTGGGGCAGGGCCACCTGCGCGGGCAGTAGGTTTCTTGATAGCTCACCGCATGCCTGCTCCCCCCCTCGCCCTCCCGCTGCTCGCCGCGCTGCTCGCCTGCACGGGCCCGACGGACTCCAGCGGCGACCTCTGCGGCGACGGCTTCGGCCGCGCCGACAACGGCTACTGCTACCTCTTCGCGGACAGCGCGGGGGACGCCGACACCGACGCAGACAGCGACACGGACGCCGACGCCGACGCCGACACCGACACCGACACCGACACCGACACCGACACCGACACCGACACCGACACCGACACCGACACCGACACCGACACCGACGCCGACACAGTCACGATCAGCGGCACCTTCACCTACACCGGCACGCTCGGCAGTTTGCCCTCCTGCGCGATCAGCTCCTGGGACAGCCAGTGGCTGCGCTCCGACGGCTCAGTGGACCACTCCGGCACGGCGATGAGCACGATGATCGTCAGCTGTCCGACCACCAGCGCGGTCGGGGTGACCTACTCGGCCACCGTCTCCATCGGCACGTCCACCAGCATCGGCATCGTCGGCTTCATCGATCCAGACGGGTCCCCTTCCACCGCGGACCACGAGAGCGGCTCGTCCGCGAACCCTCTGGATGTGGTGGCTGGTGAGTCGTACACCGGAATCGACCTCGCCCTCGGCGAATGACATGGTACCCTTCCCCATGCTCGTGGCCCTGTCCCTCGTCGGCTGCCTGACGCCCACTTCGGCGTGGGAGGACCCTTCGGCGGACGACGACTGGTCGAGCGCTGTCGATACGCCCGAGCACTCCGCGCTCCTGGACGCCGCCGGAGTGGCCGCGGCCTTCGACCTGGCCCTCTCGCTCGGTTTTCCCGCGCCCCAGACGGTGCTCGCCGACTACGTCGAGCTGATGACCCACACTGATGAGAGCTGCCCGGATGACTATTTTGCGGACGGGTTCCTCGAGATGGGCGGCTGCACCTCAGCGGAGGGCTACACGTATCGGGGGTCGGCGGGCCTCATCCGCACGGACACCCGGGTCACCGCCGAGGATGGCTCCTGGACAGGCAACTACGGGCTGATGTTCGCCCCCGCGGACTACGTGATCATCCGCCCGAACGGAAGCCAGCTCGACGCCGGCGGCAACGCCAGCGTGCAGATCATCCAGAACTCACAGCAGCTCAACTGGACCACCCGAATGACAGGCACGTTCGCCGACGAGGAAGCCGGGGGCTGGTTGGCGGGGGGCTACTCGGGCGACCTCTTGGTGGAGGGTCACAGCGGCAGCAAGGTCGAACAGCTCATCGACGGCTCCCTGTCCGTGGCCGGCGCCGCGGTTGTTTTCTCTCAGGTGCGGCTGGAGCCCGACGCCTGTCCGGATGGCGCGGTCAGCGGCACCTTCGGTATCCGCCAGTCAGACTCCACCTGGTACGAGGTGGTATTGCCCCAGGGGTGCGGGAGCTGCGGGGCGGCGATCTGGAACGGGACTGACGACGTGGGCGAGGTGTGCCTCGATCTGCGGCCGGCGCTCGACTCCATCGCCATCCTGAGCGCCCCGTGAGGACGGTGGCGGTCGCCCTGCTGCTGACCGCGTGCGACCCCACCGAGCCCCCGGTGGCCAGCACGTTGGTGCCGCTCGATGGGCCTCGTCTCGCTCGCCGGATGAGCATCGACCTGCGGGGCGTGCTGCCGACCACGGCCGAGCTCGATGAGGTCGAGGCTCACCCCGAAAACATCCACGCCCTGGCCGAGACGTGGATGGCAGACGCCCGCTTCGAGGAGCGCATGGTGCAGATCTACCAGGAGCGGTGGCGCACCTCGATTGACGAGTTCCGGGGCACGATCTACGACTACGGGCTGTCGGAGGACGAGAGCTATGCGTTCAACCGGAGCGTGGGTGAGGAGCCGCTCCGGGTTGTCGCACACGTGGTGGCGACCGACCGTTCGTTCGCCGATGTCGTCACCGCGGACTGGACGATGGCCAACCCGCTGCTCGGCTCGATCTGGCCGATCGGCTACCCCGCTGGCGCCGATGGCTGGCAGCTCTCGCGGTACACCGACCACCGGCCGGCGGCTGGGGTGCTGGCCGTGAACGGGCTGTGGTGGCGCTACATCAGCCCCATATTCAACGAAAACCGCGCCCGCGCCGCTGCGATCTTCGATCTGCTGGTATGCAGCGACGTCTTGTCGCGCCCTGTCGTGCTCTCCACCGGCTTGTCGATCAGCGACAGCAGCACGACCGACGCCATCCAGAGCGAACCCACCTGCCTCGCTTGCCACGCGTCGATCGAGCCGGTCGCCGCCACACTTTTTGGGTTCGTGCCGCTGGACGACCAGAGCGCCCTGGAGATGGAGACCTACCACCCCGAGCGCGAGAACCTCGGCAGCAGCAAGCTCGGCGTCGAGCCAGCGTGGATGGGCCACCCCGTCGCGGGGCTGGCGGAGCTTGGCGCCGCCATCGCCGACGACCCACGCTTCATCGACTGCGCGGTCCAGACCGCCACCGAAGGCCTGCTCCGGCGCTCAACAGGCGCCGAGGACGTGGTCCTGCTTCGCGACGCTCGTGAGCCGTTCGTCAACAACGGGCTCCACCTGAAGGACGTGATCCGGCTCGTCGTGCAGAGCGACGCCTACACAGCCGGGGGCTTCACCGACGACGCGACCACCGAGACCGTGGACCACGAAGCAACCCGGCGGATGCTGGTCGCCAACCAGCTCCGCACCATCGACGCGGACCTCGCCGACCTGCATTGGGACAGCCGCGGCTACGATCAGCTCGACAACGACTTCATCGGCTTCCGCGTGCTCGGCGGGTCGGTCGACGGGGTCACGCTCACCGCACCCCAGCGCACTCCGGGGCTGACCTGGTCCCTGACCGTGCAGCGCGCGGGCGAGGTCAGCGCAGGGCGGATCGTCGACCGTGACCTCGCCGACGGAGCGACGCCGAGCCTGCTCGTGGGCGCAACCAGCGCGACCGTGCCTGCCGACGCCGAGTTTTCGACCGCCGTGGCGGCCGCCTGGTGGCGCCTCCTGGCCCAGCGCCCATCCGACGACGACATCGCGGGCCTAGCCGCGCTGTGGCAGTCGGTGGTGGATGCCGGAGGCAGCGCGACGGATGCGTGGACCACCGTCGTCGCGGTCCTGCTCCGCGACCCTGACTTCGTGAGCTATTGATGAAGCGCTCTCGCCACGTGCCGCCCGCTTCGGGGACGAGCCTCAGTCGCCGGCGACTGGTGGGTCTGCTCCCCGCATCGATCTTCGCTGGGCTCGGGCTCTCCCGTCTGGCCCGGGCCGACGTGGGAGCGAACGACCGGAAGTTCCTGTTCGTCTTCGCGCAAGGCGGCTGGGACCCGACATGGGTCTTCGCGCCCGAGTTCGACAACTCCTCCGTCGACATGCCGACCGATGACTCACAAAGCGTGACGCAGGGCGGGCTCACCTGGGTGTCCAGCACCACCCGCCCCTCGGTCGACGCCTTTCTGACCACGTACGCGAACCGGACCTGCATCGTGAACGGGATGGAGGTGCGATCGATCGCGCACGAGCGCTGCCGCCGCCTCCTGTTCACCGGGGGTTCGAGCGCGGACATCAACGATTTCCCGACCCGGATCGCGATGGGCGCGCCGAGCCACCTCGCGCTGGGGAATGTGGTCTTCTCGGGGCCCTCGTACGCCGACTCAACGGCGAGCGGCGTGGTCCGCATCGGCGAGAACGGGCAGCTGGGCACGCTCATCGACGGATCGTGCGCCGGCACCGGGCTTCGGGTGCCCTCCACGGTGATCGCCTCGCTCGAAGATGCGTACGTGCTGGCCCGCGCCCAGAAGGCAGCGAGCATCGCCGGGAGAGGTGCCGAAGCACGGATCGCGGCCGCGTACACCAGCGCGCTCATCGACACGCCGACGGTGACGTCCATGGCCGACCTGCTGCAAGTCAACGCCGACGACCCGCTCGACCAGCTGCTCGCTGCGGCGACCCTGCTCGCGAGCGGCGCCGCGAGGTGCGTCACCGTGGCCGACCTCGGCGTCGACAACGTCACCTGGGACCACCACTCGGAGATCACCCGTCAGGGGACCTCCTTCGAGCTGCTGTTCGAGCGCCTGATCACGCTGATGCAGACGCTCGACTCCACCCCCGGCGCCGCCGGCGGAACGCTCGCCGACGAGGTCACCGTGGTGGTCTGCTCCGAGATGGGCCGCTACCCTCAGCTGAACACCTCGATGGGGAAGGACCACTGGACCACCACCTCGTTGATGCTGCTCGGAGGCGGGATTCGAGGCGGTCAGGTGATTGGCGGCTACGACGCGAACATGGGCGGAGTGCCGGTCATCCCAGCCACCGGGGAGTCGGACCCGGATGGGGTGGCCGGCGGCGTAGTGCTTCAGCCGGCCCACCTCGGCGCCACCTTGTTGGCGCTGGCTGGGCTCGACCCCGCCGAGGCCTTCGGCGACGAGGTCGAGCCCGTGCTTGGAGCGATCAGCACGTGATCACCGCGATCCTCATCACCGTTTTGGGGTGCGCAGGCGAGCCCGCCGACACCGGCCCGGCGTGCGAGGTCGACGCCGGCGGGGGGCATCCCACCTGGTCCAACTTTGGAGAGGCCTTCTTCATCACCTACTGCGACGCCTGCCACGCGGCGGAGTCGCCCAACCGGTTTGGCGCGCCCGACGAGATGACGTTCGACACCGAGGACGAGGTCCGGAGCCAGACCCCCTCCATCCGCTACACGGTGATCGACGCGGAGTCGATGCCGTTGGGAGGAGGATTGCCACCGGAGGACCTGACGCAGCTGGACAATTACTTGAATTGTCTGGGGAATTGAAGCGCGGCCGGGGACGCAGGCAGGCCAGGTGCCGCTCGGTACCGGCTGCGGAGTGAGGCCGTCGACCATGCGACGCTTCGCCTTTCCCGCGCCGACGTCACTTTTAACGACATGGGGGTGGGCATGAGTCGCTGGCAGCGACACAGCGGATGGGATGAGTGTCGCTGGGCTGGATCAGGAGGCGCTGCGAGGCCCCCCAGCGGCGTTGGGATCGGCGCTCTCGGGATCGGGCGGGGCGCGATCGGGAGGCGTCTGCCCTCCCTCGCTGTACTGTCAACGTCGACACACAGAGCGCTCAGATCGGCCCCGACGCGCAGCGAAACCCGATGGTCCCCTTGAAATCGTGAGTGTGGACGTACTGCACGTGGTGCAGGTCGCAGCCGCCCCCGACGCCCGCGTAGTACGCGCAGCCGCGCTTGTCGGGGATGGGCAGACCGTCGCTCTCGGGCATGGGATTGATCCAGTACCCGGTGCCGTCGTCCATGGGCACCAATTGAACCGGGTACCAGCCCAGATCGGGAGCGTCGGTGCTGCCCGCGAGGTAACCCTCCGCCTCGCCGAGCCAGTTGACCTCGTTCGCCGCCACGTAAAGCCGCCCGCCCTGTGATGCGACGTTGCCCGGCAGCGCGGCGATGACCTGAAGGATGAGGCGGTTCAGCGAGCCCTCTCCATACAAGCCGCCGTCGGTGCCGACAGCGACCGTCACGCCGAGCTTCGCGAAGCGCGCGAGGGCGGCAGCGGCGTTGATGGTGAGGTCCGGGTCCATCCACTCGTGCAGGTTGCCCACCTGATCGTAGGTGCCAAAATCGGAG
The DNA here is from genome assembly GCA_009692605.1 of Myxococcales bacterium. Taxonomy (GTDB): domain Bacteria; phylum Myxococcota_A; class UBA796; order UBA796; family SXON01; genus CAIUMM01. The sequence continues at coordinate 17,167 of SHYV01000051.1, read as the reverse complement.
ACACAATCCGGAAAGCTGCCAGCGGGCTGCACTGCTGTGTACTGCTGGGTCCCGTCAAGGTCCAGCGCCGCGCACGCGCCGTCCACCCATTCGTCCCCGTACGGGAACGTGGTGCCCCCCTCGCCGGGCACGCCATCGCCAGCGTCTTCCCACTCCTGAGAGGTGGCCATGTGCTTGAAGCCGATCTGGGCGCCGCTGCCGTCGAGCACCGGCGTGGCGGCGCACGCCGCGACCGCATCGTCGTACGAGATGTTCTCTGTCGGCAACGCGCCGGCTATCGCCGCTGCGATGCCGTCGGTGACGACCACCTCGTAGGCGTCGATGCAGTACACCGGGTGGTCGGCGGGCACGCCCACCATCCCCGACGCGCACGCCGCGCTCGGGGGCGCGGTGTCGTCAGCAGGCCCAGAGTCGACAGGCGAGTCGGCCGGCGTCCCGTCGCTGTCGTCCTGCGTCGAGGTGCACGCTGTGCCCGTCGCGCTGGCCGCGAGGGCGGTGATGAACGCGAACGAAGCAGACTGTGAGAACGGCACAAAGAGCCTCAGCTACTGCAGCTTACCATGCCCGGCATCGGTCAGGCGACCGACCGCTCAACGAACCTCTCCTCAAAACCCTAGGGTGCACGCCGCCTGCAGTGACACCTCGATCTTCAGGCAGTCGGTCGCTGGCCGCCCGAATTCGCTCAACCGCGCCCCAAACGCCGCCGCCGTCTCCTCGTTCTCGGGCACGGTGTGCTGGTAGACGAGCTTGGGGAACACCCGGACCATGTCCTCGGGGTGCTCCTCTGCCGCGAGGGGAATCTCGCGCGGAAACAGCTTCATCCGGTTTCGAGCGTGTGATTCGCAGTGAAAGGCGAGGGTTGGGGTCATCGCCTCGCAGCGGTCGACGTAGGTCACCAGCGACAAGGTGGGGTCGATCGCGATCGCGTCGAGGAGGCAGGACTCCTTCCAGACCGGGTCCGGCATGCGCCCGCACGTCGCGGTCAGGGCGGCGAGATCATTTACGTGCAGCGCACGGTCGGCGGCGACCAACAGGCAGTTGAGCTGCGGGGCTCCAACCGCGACCCCCTCGCAGACCGCTGAATCGCCGTCTGCACGCACCTTGACCAGCGCCTCGGCGAGCGTGCGCCAGTCCGCGTTCACGTCGGCCCGGCCCGCGCGCCATTGCCACGCCCCAAAGGCCAGGAAGAGCACGGAGCACCCGGCCACGCCGAGCAAGATGCGGTCCCCCTTGCTGCGCGCCACGCGGGGTCTCCGGATCAGAACACCATGTAGATGAACGGCGCGACGTACTGAATGCTCTGCAAGAACAGCAGTCCGATCGCCACGAACAAGAAAAGCACGACCAGCGGCAGCATCCACCAACGGCTCCCGCGCGCCAGCATCGCCAAGAGCGCGCCGGCGGTGCCGAACTTCAGCAGCGCAGCTTCGAGGCGTGACGGCTCGAATGGCTCGGCGGGCACGCTCATTTCGGCCGCTCCACGCGAAGCCCATCCACGTACATCACATCGAGCCCCGAACGCACGAACGAAGCCATCGCGTCCACGGTGCAGGACACCATCGGCTCGCCTTTCAGGTTGAACGAGGTGTTGAGCACGATCGGAACTCCGGTCAGGCGGCCGAATTCAGACACTAACTGGTGGAACACCGGCGACGCCGTCGGTCGAACGACCTGTACGCGTGCAGAGCCGTCCACATGGACCACGGCGGGGATGGTCGCCTGCTTCTCCGGCCGCACGGCGGCGGTGGTGAGCATCCAGCATGCGGGCTCCTGCGCCGCGGCGGGGATGTCGAACCAGGAGTCGGCGTCCGCGGCGGTCACTGAAGGCGCGAACGGCCGGAACAGCTCGCGGTACTTCACGCGGGAGTTGACGTGCTCCTTCGTCTCCGCCGAGCGCGGATCGGCCAGGATGGAGCGGTGGCCCAGAGCGCGAGGCCCCCACTCGTCCCCCCCTTCGACCCAACCGATCACCTTCCCGTCAGCGAGGTCCGCGGCCGCGCTCGCTGGCGGGTCATCCACCGCCTCGAACTTCGCCCCGAGATCGGTCAACATCTCACGCGCGCGATCCACCGGGATGGAGCGGCCCAGATCAGCCCGAGCCAGGCCCGGCTGCCTCGGGTGCCCGAGCACGGCGTGCCACACCCACATCGCCGCGCCCATCGCGCCGCCTGCATCCCCGGCAGCAGGCTGAACCCAGAGGTGGGCGAACGGCCCTTCCTGCGCGATCCGGCGATTCGCCACCGAGTTCAGCGCCACCCCGCCGGCAAGGCACAGCGCATCGGTGCCCACGGCGGCCTTGGCATGCCGCACGAGGTGGAGCATCGCATCCTCAATCTGCGCCTGTGCCGAAGCCGCGAGGTCCGCCCAGCGCTGGCTCTCCGCGCGCGCCGCGCCCCCCGCCGCGCCCCCCTCGGGCGTGAACGGGGCACCGGGAAACCGCCCCGGTCCCAGCAGCGCCTCGAGCGCGGGCGTACCCGACCGGGTCGGGTGCCAATGGAAGCTGAAATAATCGAGGTCCAGCGCGTAGCCGCCCGAGGGATCGAGCTTGAGGAGCCGGTCGAGCTCGGCCCGGAAGCGGGGCTGCCCGTACGCCGCCATGCCCATGACCTTGTACTCGCCCTCGTTCACCGCGAAGCCAAGGTGGGCCGTGATGGTGCTGTAGAGCATGCCGAGGGAGTGCGGAAAGCGGACTTCGGAGATCGGCGTCAAGCTCGTACCCGAGCCACGCCAGAGCGTCGTGGTGGCCCACTCGCCGACCCCGTCCACGGCGAGCACCGCGGCTTCGGTGTGGGGCGATGCGTAGAATGCGCTCGCGGCGTGCGACAGGTGGTGCTCACAAAAAAGCACCCGATCGGGGCGAACTCCGAACGCCGCGCACAGCGTGCCGCGCAGCCAGAGCTTGTCCCCCAGCCAGGTCCGCATCTGTCGCGGAAAAGCGCCCCAAGACTTCGGAAAAGTCGCGACGGAGGTAGCGAGGATGCGCTCGAACTTGCGGAGCGGCTTCTCGTAGAACACAAGGTAGGTGAGATCCGCCGCCGTGATGCCCGCCTTCTTGAGGCACCACGCCGCCGCGCGAATCGGCAACGATGCGTCGTGCTTGAGCCGCGAGAAGCGCTCCTCCTGGGCGGCGCCGATGATGACCCCATCGCACAGGATAACCGCGGCGGCGTCATGGTAGAGCGCAGAGATGCCGAGGACGTAGACGGGCATCAGCTCTCCAGACGCGCCGCGGCCAGCGCCTCATCCAGCCCGTTGCGCGCGACCGCGCTGGCACCGGAGGCCGACCGCCATCCCCCCGACTCCAGTCGAGCGATGAGTCGAAATGGCCCCACCGCGCCGAAGTACAGCAGGAGCAGCCAGAAGCCGCTGGCCCACTCCCCGAAATCGCGGGTGAAGCGCATCCAGCCCTCTTTCATGCGGCGCCAACGCACCGCGCGGAGCGCGGCGTCGACGGGCTTGCCCTCCCGCCGGTAGCGCTCGCACTCCAACTTCGAGTACGAGACGTGAAAGGACTCGTCCTTGAGGATGTCGCGCAGCGCTGCGGTCGTCTCCGGATCAGGCAGCTTCCGGTCCAGGTAGACGCCGAACTGTTCAACAGCGTCGGCCTCGGCGACGAACACGAACGCCAGGAACTCCAGCTCGCCAAGCCGCTCAAACAGCGTCTTCCCGCCGACGATGCCATGGTCCTGCAGCAGGCCAGCGTCCTCGATCACCGCGTCCGAGCGGGCCACCCGTCCCCCGGAGAGCGCCTTGACCCGCTCGGCGAAGATGCCGGCGTGACGCCCCTCATCGAGGGCGTGGAGGAAGTACTTCCGCCGCATTTCGCGCCGCGGCGTGGCCTGCGCAGCGGCCAGCATGTCAACCATGCTGCCCCGCTCAGCCAGGCTGAACTCGGTGAGCAGGCGCTGCGGCCAGCCCGGCAGCCGCCAAGCGACCTCCGACATCGTGCCCAAGTACGCGCGTCGAAGGTGGCCCATGCTTACTGCTCCTCGGGACGAAAGTTGTATCCGGTTCGTTGAAGCTCCTTGACGAACGCGGGGTCCAACGACAATTGCGTGCCCTCATCCGAGTGGGCGGCCCGGAACTTGTCCCACCGCGCTTGCAGGTCGGCGAGCACTTCGGGGTGGGACGCCGCCACGTTGCGTTCTTGTCCCGGATCCGTCTCGAGGTTGAAGAGACAGGTCGCCGGCTCGCCCGGTCCACGGGGAACGTCTACCCCGCCACCGCAGCCCCGGTCCTGCTTCAGCATCGCCCACGGCAAGGCGACCACAGCGCCGCGGGGGTGGCCGTCGTCGTGCCAGGAGACCCCGCCCTCCACGAGCGTCGTAGAGCGGACCGCGTCGGTCTTGCCGGTGAACAGCGGCACCATCGAGTTGCCGTCGATGCCGGCCGGGCTCACCGCCCCCACGAGGTCCAGCAGCGTGGGGAGCACGTCAACCTGGCTCGTCAACGCGGAGACCGGCCGGCCGGCCATGCCGCCGACCCGGATCAGCATCGGGATGTGCACGACGCCGTCAAAATAGGCGTCTCCATGCAGGAGCTCTCCATGATCATCGATGGACTCGCCGTGGTCGGCCAGCACCACGATGATCGACTTGTCCAGCCGCCCGCGGGCCTCAAGGGCATCGGCGATGACGCCGAGATCGATGTCCATCCGAGCGACCGACTCCGCGTAGCGCTGCTTCCACACCGCGATGCCCGGCGCCCCCGCCGCCAGCACGCCCACCTGCACCGGGTCCACCCCTGCGAGCGCAACAACGCCGCGCTGCGCGGTGCCACCGGCGGTCCCCGGCATGGCCTGGCTCGTGGGATGCAGCCCGCCCGAACCCCAGAGCAGGTGGGTCACGCCGGTCGCGTCGTCCGGGTCGTCTTCCAGCACGAAGGGGTAGTGTGCGGTGCGGGTATGGAACATGACGAACATGGGCGAGGTCTGGTCCTGGGCCGCGATCCAAGCCGCAGCCGGCAGCGCGGACTCCCCGCCCGGTCCGGGCTCCCCCCCGCTGCTCCGCCCGTCCGGCGTGTCCCGCGGGGGCGGGATGATCTGCATGTGCTGAAAGCCACGATCGAGCCCGTAGTCCGGCCGGAACCCGCTCGGCGCATCGATGGTGAACGCCCCGGACCGGTACCCGTAGTACCCAAGGACCTCGGGCAGCGTCGGCACGTCCTTCACCAGCCCCTTGTCCCACCCGGTCACCCCGGTGCTCGACCCGAACCGGCCCGTCAGCAGCGCGGTGAGCCCGGCGAGCGTGAAGTTCGACGCGGCCCACGCCTGATCCATCCGGAAGCCTCCAGCGGTCAGGGCGTCGAGCCTCGGCGTCAGCGGCTTGCCGCCCAGCACGCCCTGGGCGAGCCCGTAGGCGCTGACGTGGTCCCTTCGCATCGAGCACATCGTGATCACCACGATGTCGCAGCCGGCGCACAGGGCCCCTGCCGCCGCGGATTTGGCGTTCGCCGGTGCGACCGCGGTCCACGTGCCCGATCCGCCGTGCACGGGCGGAGCGAGCGCGCCACCGGGCGCTGTCCGGCCGGACGGCGCCCCAGCGGACGCACCCGAAGCGGCCACGACCGACTGCGAACCCACCTGTTCCTGCGTCCACAACCACGCCCCCCAGCCGATGGAGGCCAGCCCGACGAGCCCGACGATGACAGTCGGCGCGCGACTCGGGCGCTTAGCCACCCGCTACGTCCACCCGAGTCCGCCAGTCGGTCCAGTGGGGGCCGATGCCGTCAAAACCGTCAACCGCAGGGTCGCCCGCGCTGCTGCCCGCGCTCCTGCCTCCCCCACCTCCGCCCCCGTCGCCCCCCGGTGCGGACACGCCGAGCCGGGCGCGCAACGCCTGACGCCCCAACGCGCGATTGTAGTGGTAGGTGATCTCGGCGTCGTCGTATCGGTGCGCGGCGCCGACCGGGCAGGCCGACCGCGACGAGCAGGAGCTCGCGCAGCGCGTGGAGGTGTGGTGGTAGGTGGAGCAGACGTCCACAGCCCACCGCCCGCCCGGGAGAGCAGCTCCAGGGCAGGCCGCAACGCAGCGGGAGCAGCCCTCGCAGTGGTGGCTGAGCGGCTCGGCGACCGCTCCGCCACCCGGCTGTGGCCCGGGGTCAAGCCCCGAGTCGAGCGTCGCGAACGGCAGATCGAGCGCAACAAAGCACGCCGCCCGCAGCCCCAGCCAGGGCCCGAAGGTGTCATGAAGCAACAGTCCGAGGCGCGAGGCCTGTCCAAAACCCGCGAGGCGGGCGAGAATCCGGAAATCGATGTGGGTCTCCGCGTCTGCAGCGGCCCAGAACCAGCGACGCGGGGCATCACCAAGCGCGCCGTCCGCCTCGAAGATCGCCCGCCGCGCGAAGGCATCGAAGGGGTTGGCCTCGGCGGTGAGGTGACCGGGATTGGCCTCGATGTCGCGGACGAACGCCCGCCACATCGAGGGCCCGCCGTTTCCAACCAGAATGATGGCGCGGGTGCCTTGGTACAGCGCCGCGGCTGTCCGGGAGGGGGCCGCGGTCTTGTCCCAGGCGGCCGGATCGGCCACGCCGAGCAGGTTGAGTCCGGATGGAGAAAGGGCGGTGGCGAGCAAGCTGAGGGCGTTCACGCTGCACCGGTATCCAGGAACCGTTAGTCTGCGGCTCCATGGTCGGAGAGTTCGATGCGGTTTTTCAACATGGCCGGACCCCTGACCCTAGTCGGGCTGCTTTGGACCGGCGCTGCCCAGGCGGAGCCGCGGGGCATCGTCGTCCGGGTGGACCTGAAGGCGGCGGACGCCACCACCGGTGATGTGGTGGTCCACTTGAAGGCCTCTACGGCGACCAAGGACGTGAAGGTGTTCGACGACGGCGCGTCGCCCGATGTCACCGGCGCCGACCGGGTGTACTCCGGCACCACCTGGGTAGAGGCCGACAGCTTCGATGTGAGCATCTCGATCGGGAGCACGAAGTTGACCGGCGGGGTCGTGTCCTGGGATGGCTCGGACAGCGCCCGGGACCTGAGCATCTCGGTGGCCGGAAAGACGCTGACCGCCGAGGCCGCGGTCCCCACCCGGCCGATCCCCGGCTCACCCGCTGAGAGCGGGGCGATGACAGCAGTCGGGCAGGGCCCGCCACCGCTCGGCGTCACGGCAGCGGCTTCCGGGGCTCCCTCTGGCGTACCCGGTGACGGCGGCCCCCCACCCGGGCCATCAGGCGATCCCGGCGGGGCGCCTTTGGCCGATCCCGGCGCAACCGAACCGGGCGCCGCTGGCGCACCACAACTTAGCCCGCCACCGAGCGGCGCCACATCCCCCGGCGGAGCCCCACCGGGCAAGCTGGGGCCGCCCAAGGAGTCGCCCCCGGCGTCCAAGGGCGGCACCAGCCCCCTGCTTTACATCGGTTTTGGCGTCGGCGTCTTGCTGTTGACCTGGTTGCTCGCCTCGAACCTCCGCGCGCGCGGCTCGGGCACCGAGATCGTGCCGCTGGCGGAGCCTGGCCTCTTTGGGCCGACAACGCCATCGCTTAGCGGGGGAGCGGCCGTTTGGGAGGCTGGGGAGGCTGGGGAGGCTGACGCCAACGCCCTGGCGGACGCGCTGATCGCGACCCTCGCCCGGCATCACCGCGTGGTCGTGGCCACTGGCAGCGGGTACACGCCGGCGGCGGTGTTCGGGGGGCCGGTGTACCGGGTCGAAGACCTGAAGCCCGCCGCGATCGCAAAGTTCGCGGACGCCGTCGAGGAGGATGGCGGACTGCCCATCGTCGTGCTGGTTCGCGGGCCGATCGATCCGGCGGGCGTGGCCGCGCTGGTGAAGGCGCTGCCCGAAGGGGCCGGCCCCATCGTGGTCACCGACAGCGCCGGGGACGTCAAGGTCCCTGTGGTGCAGTGCCGCCGGTCGAGTGACGGCTGGGTGTTCGTGACGCCAGCGGGTGAAGTACACACCCGGGCTGGCGCGGATGGGCTCACGGCGCTGGCCTGATGCTGAGGAGGCGGCCGGCACGCACCAATCAGTTCCGCGTCGTGGCGTCAACGGGGGTGCTCGTGGCCGCGCTCGCGCTGCTGGAGGGAGCGGCGACGGTGCTCGCCCCCGAGCTACCCGTGTGGCGCGCCCCCGATAATTCAGCCGTCGTGATGACCGGGAGCGAGACCCGCCTGTGGGGGATGACCGAGGGGGTCCGGAAGAACGGGACCGTCACCTGCAGCATCGGCCCGTTGGGGCTGCGGGGTGCGGCGCCCGTCGTGCCTCGCCCGCCTGGTCGGCAGCGCATCATAGTGGTTGGGGACAGCTCGTTCTTCGGGCATGGCATCCCCGATGACCAGACCCTCGCGGTGCAGCTCCAGGCGGATCTCCAGCGCCGCGGGATCGACGCGGATGTCGTGAACGGCGCGATCCCGGGGTACTCGACGGAGCAGACGAAGATCCTCCTTGATGAGGTCGGCTGGGGTACGGAGCCCACCCTGCTCATCAGCGGCAACCTCTGGAGCGACAACAATGCCGACGGGTTTCGCGATGCTGACCTGCTCAAGAGCACTGCGCTTCGTCACAACCCGCTCGCGGTGAGCGCGTTCTTCCGATTGTCCGTGGCGTGGATAGACCGGGCCAGAGGGGGCACCGGCCCGCGGCTGGTCACATGGACGAAGGACAGCGTGTGGCCGGAAGCGAAAGAGCGCCGGGTGCCCCTGCAGGACTACGCGAACAATCTGGACTTCATGGTTCATGCCGCGCGTGAGCACGGCGCCGGGATGGCGTTCATCTCGCCGGCGAACCAGGGGCTCGTGAACGGCGAGTTCCCGCACGGCGCTGGATGGGACCCCTACTTCGCGGCGCAGAAAGCGGTCGCTGCGTTCCACCACGTCCCGGTGATCTCCGCTGTGGACGCGATGGTCGCTGATCCCGCCGCGGTCGGCGATAAGTTCGTGGACCAGATGCACCCCTCGAGCCTGGGCGCAGGCGCCATCGCGCGCGCGGTAGCGGACAGCCTGATCGCCGCCGGCTGGCCACAGAACCCACTGTCCGGGAGCGACGAGCACTTTGACGCCTCCGGTCTGGTCGATGACGCAGAGGTGCGGCCCGGCGGGCAATCGGCGAAGTATTCGCCGCAAGCGCAGCTGTTCCCGGATGTGGTCGACGGCTCCGCCGCCAACAGCGAGGACCCCGACCACACCGAGCCGGGCGAGAACCCGGGCGGCGCCGTCACCACTGTCCCCGGCCCGACTCCGCCGAACCAGGGCACTCGGACCACCGACCATGGGTGGGATGTGACCGGCTCCGTTTCGGGCGGCACCGGACCGATCAAGGTGGAGGTCTCAGCACCCGACGGCCGGCCGCTGGGGTTCACCAACATCCTGGTCCCCGGCGCGTTCAAGATGCATGTACGCGGGGCGGAGGAGGAGGTCCGAGTGACGGTCACCGACGCGGCTGGACGCACCGAGACCGTGGTGAGTGTTCGTGGGGGGGCGGTGCTGACGGTCGGCTTCCCTTAGAGGCTGAATTCGCACACCCCGAAGCCAGCCGCTTCCGCGATGTGGGCCAACTCGGTTAGACGCCGGCCTCCATGCCCCCCTTCTACGTCACCACGCCGATCTACTACGTCAACGACGCCCCCCACATCGGCCACGCCTACACGACGGTCGCGGCCGACGCTCTGGCGCGTTGGCACCGGCTGAACGGCCGGGAGACGTTCTTCCTGACCGGCACGGACGAGCACGGCCAGAAGGTTCAGCGCGCGGCGGACAAGCTCGGACGCACGCCCCAAGCTCACGCCGACGAGATGCACCTTCGCTTCAAGGCGCTGTGGGCTCGGCTCGACATCCAGTACGACGACTTCATCCGGACCACCGAGCCCCGCCACGTCGCGTTCGTTCAGGATCTACTCCAGAAGTTGCACGACCGGGGGGAGCTCTACCAGGCGCCCTACTCCGGCTGGTACTCGACCAGCGCCGAGCGATTCTGGACCGATGAGGAGGTCGCTGCCGCCGGCGGGCTCTGCCCCGACACCGGCTCTCCGGTCGAGTGGCTGACAGAGCACAACTGGTTCTTCCGCATGTCGGCCTACCAGGAGCGGTTGATGGCCCACATCGCCGCGAACCCCTCCTGCATCCAGCCCGACACGCGGCGGAATGAGGTCCTCGGCTACCTCCGGAAGCCGCTCGCGGACCTCTGCATCTCCAGACCGAAGACGCGGCTGGCGTGGGGCATCCCGCTGCCGTTCTCCCCCGACTACGTCACGTACGTCTGGTTCGACGCTCTCTCCAACTACGTGAGCGCGCTTCAGGACCCGCCAGCCCGCATGGTGTTCTGGCCCGAGGCCTTGCAGCTGGTCGGCAAGGACATCCTCACCTTCCACACCGTCTACTGGTTCAGCATGCTGATGGCAGCCGGGATGTCGCCGCCCAAGCAGGTGTACGCGCACGGCTGGTGGTTGATGACCGGCAAGAAGATGTCGAAGTCCATCGGCAACGTGATCAAGCCCGACGCGATGATCGACGCCTACGGGGCGGACGCGCTGAGGTACTTCCTCCTCGCCGCGGTCCCGTTCGGCGGCGACGGCGAGTTCACGCACGAGGCGTTCCTCCACCGCTACAACTCGGACCTCGCCAACGACATCGGCAACCTCTCCCACCGCGCCACCTCGATGCCCGAGAAGTGGCTCGGCAGCGTGGTCCCCGCCGTCGGCGTGCAGACCGAAGAGGACCGTGAGCTGCAGGCGGTGGCGGTGCGCGCCACGTCCGCGTTCACCGCCAACATGGAGATCGTGCAGTTCAAGGCTGCGCTGGAGGGCCTCTGGGAGCTGGTGCGGGCCGGCAACAAGTACATCGACTCGCAGGCGCCCTGGGCGCTCAACAAACGGGGGGAGACCGAGCGCCTCGGCACCGTCCTGCGCAACGTCATGGAGGTGGTGCGGGTGGCGTATTCGTACCTCGCCTGCGTCACCCCCGGAAAGTCGCGCGAGGTGCTCAGCCGCCTTGGCGCCACCGAACCGGACCTCGACCCCACCTTCGACCGCCTCGTCACCGGGCACCCCGTCTCCCACCGGGACCCGATCTTCCTACGCCTCGACGCCATCCCGGAGTCCCTCGTGTCCACAGATCCTGTAGTCCCCGCCGCCGCCGCCGCCCCCCCGCCCGCTGCCCCCCCCGTCGCCGCCCCCCCCGCGGATGAGCCTGCCGCGCCCGTCGCCCAGATCGAGTACGACGACTTTGCGAAGCTCCAGCTCCGCACCGGTCTCGTGCTCACCGCCGACAAGCACCCCAAAGCCGACCGGCTGCTCGTGCTCTCGGTGGACATCGGCGAGGGCAAGCCCCGCACCATCGTCGCCGGCATCGCCGCGGTCTACGACCCGGCCGAGCTCGTCGGCAAGACGGTGATCGTGGTGGCCAACCTGAAGCCCGCGAAGCTCCGCGGGATCGAGAGCCAAGGCATGCTGCTCGCGGCCGGCGGCTCCGACATCGCCTCCATCCTCACCCCCTACCGCCCGGTGCCCCCCGGCAGCGTGGTGAAGTAAACGAGTGAGCCCGCCGCCCGGTCGAGCGCAGCTCCCTCCCCGCCCCCTCCCGGATGTCGGCCCATACGTGACGGGCGGCATCGGCCCGATTCCGATCGATACCCGAGGCCTTGAGCGCGACGTGCTCGGCGACCTCTACCACACCCTGCTCACCACCTCGTGGCCCCGGCTGATCGCGCTCATGGCGGCGGGCTGGCTGGCGACGAACGTGCTGTTCGGCGGCCTCCTACTGCTCGGCCCCTGGCTCGGCGGAGAGGCGGTGCAGAACGCGACGCCCGGGTCCTTCAAGGATGCGTTCTTCTTCACGGTCCAGACCTCCGCCACCATCGGGTACGGCGGAATGCTGCCGGTCACGCTCTACGGTCACACCCTCGTCGCGATCATCTCATTCGTATCGATCCTGCAGAACGCGATGGCCACAGGCCTGATGTTCGCGAAGTTCGCGCAGCCCTCCGCCCGCATCCTGTTCTCCCTGCGGCCGGTGATCTTCGCGCGCGACGGGTACAATGTGCTGCAGTTCCGGCTCGCGAACGGGCGGTTGAACCAGGTGGTGGAGGGCAGAGTGCGTCTGTCGCTGGCCCGCGACACGGTCGAGTCGGACGGGGAGCGCATGCGGCGCCTGATCAACCTTCCGCTGGTGCGCAGCGAGTCACCGGTGTTCGTCCTGACCTTTCTAGCCCAGCACGTGATCGACGAGCAGAGCCCGCTTTGGGGTGAGACACCGGAGAGCCTCGCGGCCAACGCCACCCAGTTCATCATCACATTCACCGGCATAGATGAGAGCTTCAACGCGACGATTCACGCGCGCCACAGCTACACCTCCCGGCACGTCGCGTGGGGCTGGAAGCTGGCCGACATCATCTCCAAACCGACCGGCGGGGACCCGCTTGGGCGGCGACTGCTCGACTTCACGAAGTTCCACGACGTGGTCGAGGACGGCTGGCTCGGGTGAGCTGCGGGGCCCCGTGCACGGCTATGACCGGTGCGCGGCAATTCCCCCCACAACGGCGGGAGTGACGCTCGGGGCCGGCCACGCTACCTCGCCCGCTGCGTCGTATTAGCTTCGATCCGTCCCTCCCAAACAAGGTGTTTCATGCTCATCCTTCCCCTGATCCTCGGCTGCGCGGACATCGCGAAGCTCAAGGCGCTCTCCGAAAACGTGGTCAACACCCACGTGCTCGTCGGCGCCTACTTCGGCATCACACCCCCGGTTCACGAGAGTCTCGACTTGTCGGGGTCCGAGTTCGATGCGACCGCGATCGTGACCGTCGCCCTGGCCGACGCCACCGAGCTGTCGAACCTGGAGGACAGCCCAGTGACCGACGCAGCCGCAAGCTGGAAGAGCGCCGTGAACGGCAAGGTAGACATGCCGTTCGGCGAGTTCGGAGCCTACCAGGCCACCTCAGCGGATGGCGTGGTCTACACCCACGGCGAGACTGTCGTGGTCAGCGCGGAGTGGGATGGCACCCACAGCGCCAACGTGACCTCGCCCTCGCCGGCCGTCTTCGCCATCGAGGAGCAGCACGAGCTGGGGGCCGGCGTCACCATCGACCTCACCGGTCAGGACTACGATAGCGCATTCGTGGTGGTGTACGACGGGGTGAACCAGGTCACCACGTTCGACAACCGCCCCACCGACATCGGCGCGATCTACGATTGGACGCACGGCGGCGGCGACATCGTGGTCAACATCCCCGGAACCGCGTTCAAGGAAGAGAGCATCTACGCGATGGGCGTGGCCGGAGTCCGACACTCCGCAGGAGACGATTTCACCGACGCGAACACCCTGCTCTCCACGTACGTGAGCGGGACGTTCGAGTTCTACGTCTTGAGCACGCTGCCTGAGCTGCCCTGACAAAATCTTCTGAACGACGGGTGCGCCCGTGCGGGATCGGATATCCGCGCGCGCTGCTGCACACCTCCACCAGAAGGATCCAAAATGGCCAAGAAAGAAGACAAGATCACCATGATCCCCCCCGTCCCCGCCGCCGTCGCGGAGACCGAACTGGAGGACGATGGCGCCGAAGACGGTGAGGACGAGGAGTGGGACGACGACGGAGAGGACTCCGACACCGTCATCCTCGTGGACGCCGAGGGCGTCGAGCGTGAATTCGTCTTTCTGGCGGTCGTCGACATGGAAGACGAAGGCCAATTCGCGGCCCTCACCCCCGCCGAGGAAGACGAAGACGGCGAGAACACCGAGGTCTTCCTGTTCCACTACGAAGAGGACGAAGACGGCGCCGAGAGCTTCACCCCCATCGAGGACGAGGACCTCTTCGCGCGCGTGCAGACCGCGGCCGAGGAGATGTTCAAGCAGATGGACCATGAGGACGGTGATGAGGACGGTGAAGAAAACGCCGAAGCGAATGCGGAAGAGGACGGCGCGCACGGGAGCTGCGAAGCCCCCGGGCACGCGCATGACCACGGACACGACCCCACTCCTGACAAGAAGTAGGCGTCCATGGGCTACGTGACCGTTCTGGCCCTCCATTCACTGCTGCGGTGGGGCGCGCTGGGCGCGGTGATCGCGCGTTTTGCCCGTGCGCTCGCTGCGAGGGGCGGCGCGTTCACGGCGCTTGACAGGGGCCTTGGGTTCGCCGTGATCATCCTTCTGGACCTTCAGCTCCTGCTCGGCCTAGCGCTGTACACTGGCCTCTCGCCTGCGGTTAACGCGGCGAAGATGGACATGGGGGCCGCGATGAAGGACCCCTACCTGCGGTTTTGGATGGTGGAGCACGGCGTGGCCATGGTTCTGGCGATCGGGCTCGCGCACGTCGGCAACGTCTTGGTGAAAAGGGCAGCCGATGACGCTCGGAAGCACAAGTCGGCCGCGATCTTCACTGGAATCGTGCTGCTGCTGTTGCTCGCCGCGATGCCCTGGCCGTTCCGTTCGGTGATCGGACGCCCGTTGATGCCCGGGTTCTGATTCCACCCCCGATGTCCTCGCTCCGGCCCGGGGCCTCCCCGTCCGACCCGTACGCGACGATCGCGGCGATCTACGATGCTGAGTTCTCGGATGCCGACGCGGACATCCGCACCTTCGCGCGGGATATGGATGGCGCCGCGCGGGTCCTTGTGCTGGGATGCGGCACCGGTCGGGTGAGCGAGGCGCTGCGTGCGCCACGGAGGACCGTGGTCGGGGTGGACCTGTCGGCACCGATGATCGCACGGGCGAAGGTCAACGCCGCCCAGAGCGTTGCGCGCCGGGCGGGGGGCAGGGGCGACACCGGGACCGAGAGGCCTGGGGACATCGAGTACGTCGTGGCGGACATGTGCGCGCTCGAACCGCTTGGGCTCGCGCCGTTCGACGCCGCCGTGATCCCCAACGCCGCGTTCTCCTTCCTGACTTCGAGGCGGGACCAGCTCCGCTGTCTGGCTGGCCTGCGCGATCTGGTGAGCGGACCGCTCTGGATCGACCTCCCGATGCCGGATTTCGCGCTGCTTGGTGCGCCGCACACGCCAGAGGCCCCTGCGTGGTTGGGGACCGTGGGTGAGCTTCGGGTCCGGCGCACGCGTGAGGTGTGGCGACACCCCGTGCAGCAGCGCCTCAGCCTGCTCGACAGGTACTACCACGCCGATGACCCCGGAGCGGCGCTGCTGGCGGCTTCGCGGCTCGAGCTCCGGCTCATCTTTCCGGCGGAGCTGGAGTGGCTGCTTGAGGTGGCCGGCTTCTACGCCGACGCGATGTACGGCGACCACGCGGGCGGGCCGCTGCGCGAGGGCTGCCCCCGGCTGCTGGTGCGGGCGCTCTGATCCGCGTATTTCTGATTAGATCCCCGCATGCCCGCATCCAACGAGCCAGCTCCCCGCCAGTCCCACGACCCAGCGAACCCTGAGGCGCTGCTGCGGTTCATGACGGAGCGGTGGGCAAAACTACGGCGCCGGGGCGGCAAGGTGAAGGCCGCCGGATTCCACGCGGCGCGTCGGTTGTCGCTGTCCGAGGCGTTTCCCGGGGAGGCGCTCGTGATTCCGACCGGACACGAGAAGGTGCGCTCCAATGACACCACCTTTCGGTTCCGCCCGGGGACCGACTTCTTCTACCTCACCGGAAGCCACGAGCCGGACAGCGTCCTGATGCTGCTCCCCGAGGGCGCTGGGCACCGGTCGGTCCTGTTCGTCGAGCCGAACCCCGGAAAAACCAACGCCACCTTCTTCACCGACCGCCAGAAGGGAGAGCTCTGGGTCGGGGCGCGACGGGGAGTAGCGGAGAGCAGGACCTGGTTTGGCGTGGACGAGGCGCGCCCGCTGGGCGATCTCCACCAGACGCTCAGCGAGCTGCCGGGACCCTTCCGCGCGCTGAGGGGGTTGTCGGGGGCGGTCGATGCTCGCCTCAAGCCACAGTCCGATCGCGACACCGCGTTCGGCCAGCACCTTGCTGAGCTGCGCCTGCTGAAGGACGAAGCAGAGGTGAAGGAGCTGTCGGCGGCGATCGCGTCGACCCGACGCGGGTTCGAAGACGTGATCCGAAGGCTCTCCGTGGCGCGGAGCGAGCGCGAGATCGAGGGAGTGTTCGGCCTGCGTGCGCGTTGGGAGGGGAACGATGTCGGCTACGGCACCATCGCCGCCTGCGGGAGCCACGCCTGCGTGCTCCACTGGACACGAAACGACGGCGCGGTGCGCGCCGAAGACCTGCTGCTGCTGGACGCCGGCGTGGAGGGCACGTCGCTCTACACCGCGGATATCACCCGGACGTTGCCAATCGGCGGGAAGTTCTCGCCGGAGCAACGCGAGGTCTACACCCTCGTCCTTTCGGCCCAGCGCGCGGCGTTCGCCGAGGTGAAGCCGGGCAACGACTTCCTCGCGCCCAATCGCGCGGCGATGCGCGTCCTCGCGCACGGGCTGGAGCGGATGGGCATCCTCTCCGACGCCGAAGACGCGCTGAAGGAGGACCACCAATTTTATCGGCGCTACACCTTGCACAACATCTCGCACATGCTGGGTCTGGACGTGCACGACTGCGCGCGCGCTCGGGAGCAGACCTACAAGTTCGGGAAGCTCGCCGCCGGCATGGTGCTGACCGTTGAGCCCGGCCTGTACTTCCAGCCGGACGACCTCACCGTCCCGGCGAGGTACCGGGGGATCGGCGTGCGGATCGAAGACGACGTGCTCGTCACTCCCGCCGGATACCGGAACCTGTCCAAGGGCCTGCCGAGCGACACCGCGGCCGTGGAGCGCTGGATGGCGCGGGTGTGGGCCGACGCCGCGCGTCCGTCTGTGTAGGCGGCGAATCTTGGGCATCGGAGGGCAGAACTGAAACATCCCGACCCAGTTTTCGGTTATCCGCGTCTATTCGGAGTGCCGCAATGCCCGTGTTCGTTTTTCGCCTTCTGACCGCCTACGGACTGGCCGCCTCCGCTCTGATTGGCTCCGCTCTGGCCGCAGCACCCGTGGCGACCGTGAAGCCCACCACGCTGACGACGAAGGACGGAGTGACGCTGCAGGCTTCTCTGGGAGCTCCGACAAAGGCGGGCCCGAACGGCATCGTATTCGTGCCGATGATCGGCCGGAGCCGGGAGGACTGGACGGGGGTGATGGCGGATTGTCTGAAGGCCGGCAACTTCGTCCTGAGCTTCGACCTACGCGGCATGGGCGCGAATGTTCCGGTGGGGACGACTGCGGTCCCGCTCGTAGCGGCGGACTACCTGAAGATGACCGAAGACGTGAACGCAGCGGTGGCCCTACTCAAGGCGAAGGGTGTCACCAA
>SHYV01000050.1 GCA_009692605.1 Myxococcales bacterium | reverse complement strand
TCCTCGCCCTTGCGGGCCCGGCGCTCCACGAGGCGGAAGGCGGGCTGCACGACGGGGTGGCCGTACAGGTCCTTGGGTGCCCCGTCGCCGGAGAGGGTCGCAAACGCCTGCTTCACGCGGCGGTCTTCGAGGCTGTGGAATGAGATCACCGCGAACCTCCCACCCGGTGCGAGTAAGGCTGGCAGATCGGCGAGCGCGCGGTCGAGCTGGCCCAGTTCGTCGTTGACCCAGATTCGTAGCGCCTGAAAAGTGCGGGTTGCGCGGTGGGTGCCCCGGGTAGGGGCCGCGACGGCCGCGACGGCCTCCGCCAAGGCGCGGGTGCCGGCCCACGGCCGCCCGAACAGGATGGTCTGCGCGACGCGCCGCGCGTTGGGCTCATCTCCGAGGTCCCGAATGACGCGGGTGAGCGTCGGCTCATCGACCTGCGTGAGGCGCTCGGACAGCGGGGCGTCCCGGGAATCCATGACCATGGAGACAGGGCCGTCCGCTTGAAAGCTGAAGCCCCGGTCGGCGCGGTCGAGCTGGGGCGAGGAGACGCCGAGGTCGAGCAGGACTCCGTCGAGCCGGGCTGGGTCGAGCAGGGCGCGGTCCGAGAGTGGACCAGCGCCGGCGTCGAACAGCCGCCGCGCAGCGTCTCCGAACGCAGCGTGGTGCAGCCGGAGCGCGCCGCTGGCGAGCGCGTCGGCGAGTCGGAGCGCGCTGGCCTGCAGGGCGCTGGCGTCCCGATCGAACGCGTCCAGGCGCACGCCCCGGGCGAGGAGCGCCTCTGCGTGGCCGCCGCCTCCGAGCGTGCCGTCCAGAAATCGGGCGCCCGGGCGTGGCGCGAGCAGCTCCACGACGTCATCGAGCAGCACGGGCGTGTGGACGTACGCGCGCTCATTCACGTTGTTCCCATGCCTGCCAACGGCCGAGGTCCCAGAGCTCCAGCCGGTCGAGGTACGACAGGAACACGCAGTCGCGCGACAGGCCTGCTTTCTGCCGAAGCGACGGGGGAAGCACGAAGCGCCCGTGCTCGTCGACGTTCAGGTCGCACGCGAAGCCCAACCGACGGCGCTGCTTCTCGGCGACCACCGGGTCCCAGGAGTCCTCGGCCAGCAGGGGGGCTTCGACGCGCTGTGACCAGACGGTGGGGGTGTAGCCCCGGAGGTGGTCCATGAACGGCACCCACACCATGGAACGCTCTGTCAACGCGCCAAATATGCGCGTTGGCAGTGTGACTCGACCCTTGGGGTCCATGGTCAGCGGGGCGTTGAGGGGGACGTCGAACAAGAGGGGCCAGCGGTCGTGAGAAACTACCATGGAGAACCGCTGGGAACCACCAGATGCCACTCAATCCTATAAAAAATCGATATCTATTGTTAACTATATGAAATCAATGCGGTAGTAAACATGGAGGAAATCCAAAATCGAGGCCCCGGCTGGACGCAGGCCGTTGTGGCCGAGCATCCGTGGCGCGCGTGGCAATCGGACGCTCGTCCGAGGCCTCGGGAGCCGTTTCTGGATACCCCTCTGGCGTGCGCTCGCCGGCTGCGATGGTCCCGCTCTCCGATCATCGCGTCTGCGATCCCGGTCTTGGCGTGAAGAAGGGCGTCAACTGCGGGGTTCCGAGGTGACACAAGCCCAGCCCGAGGCCCGGTACGCCGCGCTCGTAGAGCTCCTGCGCGACCTCTCGAAGGGCGCCGATCTTGTCGTCACGTTCTCGGGTGGGGTGGACTCCGCCTTGGTGTTGGCGGCGGCCGTGGAGGCGGTCGGGGCGAGGGCGATCGCCCTCACGGCGGTATCGCCGACCCTTCCGATCGAGGAGACCGAAGCCGCGGTCGCGCTCGCTCGTGAGCTTGGCGCTACACACGAGCTCGTGGACGCGCATGAGCTCGACAACGAAGCCTACGCAGCCAACACCGGGGACCGCTGCTACCACTGCAAGACGGAGCTGTTTGACCTCGCCGTGGTCGCCGCTCGGGCGCGGGGCGCGGGAGCGATCGTGGACGGCACCATCGTCGACGATCTCGCCGGGCACAGGCCGGGGCTCCGTGCGGCGGCCGAGCACGGTGTGCACCACCCGTTGGTCACGGTGGGCTACACCAAGCCGGAGGTTCGCGCCGCCGCGCGCGCCCTCGGGATCCGGGCGTGGGACAAGCCGAGTTTTGCCTGTCTGGGGAGTCGGTTCGCGCCGGGCACGCGGGTGACGCTGGACCGGATCCTCCGGGTCGCCCGGGTGGAATCCGCGCTTCGGCGCGAGGGGTTCCGTCAGTTTCGGGTGCGGTACCAGCAGGTCGCGGGAGACGGCGTGGGGGCGAGCGTGGCGGAGCAGGCCCGCATCGAGCTCGATCCGGCGGAGATCCCGCGGCTGGTCGCGGCGGGTGTCCGCGAGCGGGTGCTGGCTGCGGGCCGGGCGGAGGGCTTCGACCGCGTCTCGCTCGACCTTGAGGGGTACGGCGCGCGGCCGGGGTGACCGGGGGGCAGTTGGGGGTGACCGGGATATCCGTCCCTATGCCTGTAGCCTTGATCACTGGCGCCTCCACCGGGATCGGGAACGCCCTCGCGAAAGAGCTTGCCCGCCGGGGCTGGGCGGTCGGCTTGGTCGCGAGGCGGGCGGAGCTGCTCGCCGGGCTGTGCGACGAGATCCGGGGGGCTGGCGGGAAGGCGGCCTTCGCGGCAGCGGACGTGACCGACCGGGCGGCCATTCGCGCTGCCGCGGAGCGGCTTGCGGTTGAATTGGGGCCTATCGACCTCATGGTTGCCAACGCCGGATCAGGTGACCCGGGCAACGCCTCCACCGTGCCCGTGGACGCGTGGATGGGGACGCTCCGCCTGAACATCGATGGCGTCATCTACAGCGTGGCCGCTGTGCTTCCGGAGATGGTCGCTCGCCGGGCTGGGCACCTCGCGGTGGTCTCCAGCGTCGCCGGCTTTCGCGGGTTGCCCGGCATGGCTGCGTATTCGGCCTCAAAGGCCTGTGTTACCACGTTCTTCGAGTCGCTCAGGCTGGATCTCAAGGGCGTGGGCGTCGCGGTGACGGCGATCCATCCCGGCTTCATCGCCACGCCCCTGACCGCGCGCAACAAGAACCCCATGCCCTTCCTGATCTCCGCCGAACGGGCGGCGACGATCATCGCGGACGGCCTCGAAGCCCGGCGTAGCGACGTCACCTTTCCGTGGCAGATGAAGCTGCTGATGGCGTTCGCCCGCCGCCTGCCCAACTGGCTCTGGGACAAGGCGCTGGGGCGCGCCCGGCCGTCGGGACCTACGGCTTCTTGACCCGGGTGCGAACCTGACGGACGGCGGGGGCCGGTAGGGAGAGGAGCGTCGGGCCTTGCTTGGTCTGGCCAGTCTCTTCCTCCTTCTCCTTCTCGGGCGCTTCCTTCTCGGGCGCTTCCTTCTCGGGCGCTTCCTTCTCGGGCGCTTCCTTCTCGGGCGCTTCGGGCGTGGGTCCTTCCCTCGCGGGCGTGGTCTCCTCCCCCAGCGGTCTCCTGCGGCCCGGCTTCTTTCGGCCTTCCGGCTTCTTGTCGTCCGCACCCTCCTCCACCTCGGGCGCGTCCCACCAATGCAGGCGCGGCCGGAACACCCCTTCCGCCTTCGACTTCTCGCTGACGCGCTCGATCTCCTCAGCCAGGTGCACCGCGTCGGTCACCGCTCGGGGCGTGCAGCCTTCGCCGGCGCTCACGTCTACGGCCTGCCCGGGGCGCTCCACCGCTCCGGTCTCGGTGTGGTCGAGCGGTACCGCCTTCGGGAGCCCTTCCATGGCCTTGCGCTCTGCGGCGATGGCCGCGTCGAGTCGGGCCACCGCCTGTCCTAGGTTGCCGCGCGCGATGGCTTCGGCGGCCTGCTTGTAGGTCTGCGCCGCCTCCCTCCAGCGGGTCGGGTCGGGCAGCGCATGGCCCGCCTGCTTACGCGCCACCTCGTCAAACCAGACGCGCTGCTTCTTCATCGCCGCCTTCTCTCGCGCTTGTATCTGGTGCATTTTCTGCAGGCGGTGGAGGATGAACTGGTAGATCGCGTCTCGCGCCTTGTCATTTCGCCCGAGCACCTGCTGCACCTGTGCGTTGCCGAGCTTTTTGGAGATCTTCTTGAGCTGCTCCGTCTGCGCGTCGGCCTTTCCGGCCTGCCCGCTGACACGCGCGGCTCGGCCTGCTCCCACGGTGCTCCGCTTCTCCTTCATCGGATCACCCGGCGTTCACCCATGGAAGACGCAGGAGCGCACGATGCGCCCGTCTGTCACCACGAGGACCTCCGCGACCACCAGGTCGGCTTCGCCGGGCACGGTCCGCAGGTACTCCATCATGGCGCGGCCGGTCACCCCCGGGTCGCAGGTGATGTGGAGCGGCTCGTACCGGAGCCCTGGCAGGCGCTCCATCGCGCCCTGCCACCACGCGCGCAGGGCGGGGACCCCCCGGATCTCCCCGTTGGTCTCCGGCTCCCGGTCCCGCAGCTTGGGGCTGACGTGCACCGCGTCTGCATCGTAGAGCCCGAGCAGCGTCTCGAGGTCGCGCCCGTTGAACGCTTCGAGCCAGCGTAAGGCGAGCACGCGCAGCGGGGAGGCCGACGCCGTCCCGGCCGCTCTGGCCATGGCCATCAGCTCCCGAACGTTCTGGGGGCACTGGAGCGCGCCGAGCGCTTCGTCGGGCGGGACCCAACGGAAGTCCACGAACTCGTGGTTGGGGTTGACCGCACGCCCCACGACGTCCACCACGAAGGCGAAGTTCAGGTGCAGCCCCTTGGACCCCGCTGGGTGCTCTTCGTACCCGAGCAGCCCGTCCGGCGTTCCGTCCACGCCCAACCCGGGCACGAAGCGCCCGTCGAGACCGGTCTCCTCACGAAGCTCACGGCGCGCGGCTTCGAGCGGCGTCTCTCCCGCCATCACCTCTCCACCCACCGGCAGCCACGTGGCCAGCCGCGTGTGGTGAACGAGCAGGATCGCCCCTTCGTGTCTGGCGAAGACGGAGACGGACCAGGCGCGTCGGGTCATCAATTCTCGGGAGGGTGGGGCTCGTGTAGCCACGCGGGCAAGCCCGGCGCGGTCCATCCGTCGCCGTCCATGTCCACGTAGATCGGGTTGGTGAGCGCGTACGGGAACACCGGGCCGGAGCGCGGGATGGGGCTCGCCGCGTCGATCAGCAGCGCGACCGACGGGACCGTCGACAGCGCTTCCACGACGACGTCCTGAAGCTGGATCGGCGGGATCTCGACCGAGCTGAAGATCGGCGAGAGGTCGTCGTCCCCCATCACCGATACGACGAACCAGCTGTCTTTGCTGACCGCGATGTCCTTGTACTGCATGTAGCGGACGATGCCGTCGTCGAGGTCAGTGTCCTCAAAGATCAACGCGCCGTTCTGGTAGATCTCGACCCGGTCCACGCCCATCCACGAGGCGGCTTGGACTTCGATGTACAGCCGCACCGTGCCGTCGCCGTCCACCACCGTGTCGCCGATGCCGGTGGACTCTTCGTTGATGTAGAAGCGTACAAACGGGCCGGAGGACATAAACGAGTGCCCCGCCTTCACGGCGTCTGCGATGGCCTGATCGTCGATGTCAGCGGGGTTGTCGCTGTTGGAAGCGACGAAGTTGCGTGGGCAACCCGACTCGATGCTGTACAGGTCGTGTGTGTCCGAGTTGGCGAGGCCCGGGATGGTATGGCCGAGGTTGAGCAGCGTGAACCAGTCGTCTACTTGCCCTTCGTAGCCGTAGCCGAGCCGGTAGGAGTCGGCGTAGAGCGACTGTTGCTCCTCTCCGGTGCGCTTCACCATGTCGTACGCCCGGACCGAGGTAGGGTCCGCTGCGTAGGCATCGAGCTCGGGTTGGGTAGGGGTGCGGATGATCTCGAACCGCTTGCCGTTGAGCAGCTCCAACGCATCAAAGTCCAGCCGCATGTTGTCCGGATTGGCCAGCAGCTTGTTGGCAGCGGAGAGCGTGGGGGTGGTCGTCTCGCCTGTGTAGGGGTCGAAGCCGTATTGGTCGAAGTACCCCAGGATGCCGTCGCGGGGGTGCGCGACCATGCGCATCGGGTCCATCCCGGCGTTGTTGCCGATC
This sequence comes from Myxococcales bacterium, assembly GCA_009692605.1. GTDB lineage: Bacteria > Myxococcota_A > UBA796 > UBA796 > SXON01 > CAIUMM01. Next base: position 19,671 of record SHYV01000050.1, on the reverse strand, counting down.
TCGGTCAACGTGTCGAGGATGTCGCCAGGGTCCATCCCGGTCCAATCGAAGGCGCCGCCGGCTTCGGCTTGGAAGTCGTGTGCGATCGGAAAACCGATGTAGTGCCCGATCTCAAGCGTGGTGGTCTCGACACCGATGCCGGTCTGCACCCAGGGCTCCATTCCCATCGCCTGCACGACCGGCGCGAAGTCGGTGACCGAGTCGTGGTCGGTCGAGCTGAAGAACTCGACCCCTTCGGAGACCATGCTCCCGACGCGGTCGGGCAGCGCGACGCCAGAGTCGAAGCTCGGCATCGAGTGGACGTGGAGGTCCGCCGAGACCCACCCGTCGGTGTCTACGCTGTGGACGAGCTGGAAGGTGAGGTCCATAGCGCCGGTCGCCGTCAGTACGATCTCCTTGGTATCCAGCTCGTATTCGATCCCTCGGCTGGCCACCGCCGTGTAGGTGCCGGGTGGGAGCCACAGCTCCGCTTCGCCGTGAGGGACGAACAGGACCTCGGACGGGTCGCCGCCGATGAACGGGTCGCCACGGTCGGGGTGGAGCGAAGCACCTCCGAAGAACGTGACCTTGCCGGGCATGGTGCGGCCGGCCTCGTCCACGATGTGGATGCGCACCTGGCCGGCCTGCGGCACGCCGAGGGCGACCGTCGTCGCCTGTCCTTCGGTGACCGTGACCGCGATGCGCTGCCCCTCGGGTCGATCGCGCACGTACGCGGCGAGCTCCCAGTCTCCGGGCGGGAGTTGCCCGGAGAACGAACCGTCGATCTGCGTGTCCTCACCGACGTCCGAGAGCCACTGCATCCACGGGTGCTCTGCTACCACGCCATCTTCCACTCGGTAGGCGAAGACGGACACGCCGCTGAGCGGGGCGAACGACCCCTCCTCGAGCACGTTGCCCGAGACCGTGCCGGTCGCGTCACCGCGCGCGGCGGACAGCTTGTCGTAGACGCTGCCCATGTCGCCCGACCCGACGGCGAGGTAACGCTCGTATGCGAAGCTCGTCCCCGATGCGAAGCGGCTGGAGGTGCCGTCCCCCTCCTTGAACGCTCCGAAAGCCCCGGTCTGGGAGGAGGTGAACAGCGGGACGTAGAGGTCGCCCGACCCCGCGGCGAGGCCGTAGGAGATCTGGTCGCCGGTGCCCCCGACGAAGGGGAACTGGAACGGCTCCTGAAAGAGGTTCTGCCCGACGAGGGAGGCCTCGTAGACCGCGCCGTCCTCGTCAAAGCCGATGCCCGGCGCGAAGACGTCGATGGCGCCGCCCTGCAGGTAGAAGTCGCCCATGGCGCAGCCGGTGCTGGTGGCGGTCCCGATGATGTCCACGGGTGCGGTGGACCCTGCGATGACCGCCGCCTCGGGGAGGTCGGCCATCGGGACCACGTCGCCGTCGTCGTCCACGATGGTGACGGTCGTGCGCATGAGCAGGACCTCGGCGTCGGGCTCAAGGATGTAGTCGGTGGTGAGCCGCATGTCCGGGTGGTGCACCAGCGACCACAGGATGCCGAGCGCGCTCAAGAAGGGCTCGTCCGCCGCGTCCACACGGATGATCGCTGCTTTGCCGTCGCTGCCGTCGTTCAGGATGGCGACCTCCGCGGAGGTGTCGGCCGCGGCGACGTTCAGGTCCACGTTGGCGAAGGTCTCCGCCAGTTGGTCGTTGCCGTGGCCCGCGCCCCATTTGGGGTCGGAGCGGACCAGATCGGCGTCGACGAGCGTGCCGCCGTAGGGGGCTGGCCCGTACGAGTAACGACCGTCCAGGATCGCGAACCGCACGTGCCCGTTCTCCAGCAGGTAGTCGCCGGGACGGGCCGTGGCTTTCGGGCCCCCGATCGCCTGATCGAGGCGCTCGATCCGGGCCGCGCTGGCACGAACCTCACCGGTGGCGCATCCGGAGCTGATGCCGGCGAGGGCGAGCAGGGCGATGGCGGTGCTCTGACGGGCATTGGACATGGGATCAGGCTAACTTGTCGCTGAGTTGGAGCAGCCTTGATTCTTGCGCTTACCACCGTGTTCTGGTCGTCCATGCTCACATCGGACGCCCTCGCGGCTGACCGCGCCCCCCACGACGAGCGGCGGGAGGGTGCTTCAGCGCCCCCGGCCCGCTCGGCGGAGGCCTCCAAGGAGGAGAAGCCCGCGGCCGCTTCGGAGGGAGAAGCGAAGGCTGGCAAGGAGGGAGACACGGGCGGGCGCGGGAAGAACGATGACGGCGATGCGAAGTCCCACCTGAAGCTCGACCCGGTGGGGCTCGTGCAGCTGTGGGGCACTGCGTGGGACTGGGATGCCGATCCGCAGGCGGACAGCACGGGCTACGGCGACCCGGAGGACGATCCCGGCGTCAAGGTCAAGCGCGCCCGGCTGGGCGTGCACGCCCAGTGGGGCGGCATCGACTTGGGCCTCGTCGGGGGTGCCGGCGCCGGCTACGACGGGTTCAGCGACGATGAAGCAGACTTCTCGCTCTATCAGGCGTCGCTTGGGTACGGGAAGACAGCCGGCAGGTGTGCGCTTCGGGTGGACGCCGGGGTCATGTCCATGCCCTTTCAGGCCGATGCGATGATCGGCGCCGGCGAGCTCACCTTCGAGGAGCGCGGCATGGCCGCTGAGCACATCGGCGACGATCGCGGCACGGGCATCACCGGTGAGGCCGGCTCAAAGGGCGGCGGCATCAAAGGCACCCTCGGGATCTTCAACAGCGGCTTCGACCCGTTTGGCGACGACAACCTGGGCAAGTCCTTCGTCTTCCGCGTGGATGGCAAGGTCGGGCAGCGCGACACCAAGGTGCTGTGGGACCCCGCGGGCAAGCGCGACGGCGTGGGTCTCGGGCTTGGCGCGGCCGGGCTCTACACCCTCGATGTGGCGACCACGACGATGGGCGCCTCCGCGAGCGCAGTGCTCCGCGCTGGGGTGTTCACCGCGTTCGGTGAGGGTACCTTCGCGCAGATCACCCCGACCGCCACCGATGTGGCCGCGCCCGGAGTGACCGATCCCACGACCCGGATGGGTGTGACCGGGGAGGCGAACGTCTCTATCGGTCGCTGGCAGCCCGCGGCCCGCGTCAGCACCTACTCGGACAGCGCGCTTGGCAGTTGGACTCAAGTCCTCGCGGGGCTCGTGGTCCACGCTGGCATGAAGGGTGACCCCGACCTCGTGCGTGTGGGCGTCGGCTACGTGCTGCGGCTGGAGTCCGATCCGGTGCAGAACGACACCATCCGCCTCTGGGCTCAGGCCCGGCTGTAGGTCTGTCTGATGGACCCACTCGAGACTCTCCTCCACCGCTGCCACCGCGCCGAGCTGATGCCGCTCGCGCGGATCCTGCAAGTGAAGGTCGAAGGGATGGGGCTAACGGACCTCGCCCGTGCGCTCGGGATCACGCTCCGTCGCATCGGCAGCCATGAGCTCGCCAATGCGGCGCTGCGCGGAGGGCACGGTCGGGCCTACCCGGACCTCCTCGTTCGCGTCGCCGCGTCCTACGGGGCCGACGTCCCGCCCGGGGCCGACGGGCTGCCCGATGAGCCGGCGCTCGAACGCGCGATCCTCGCCGGGCATTTCACCAAGCGCTGGGACGCGACGGACTCGGCCACACGCCAGACCCTCTGGGATGAGTTCGAGATCGCGGCGCCCGTGCCTGACACCGCCACACACGCGCTCACGCTCGCGGCCGAGCGCCTCGGCGGCGGGTTCCAGTACGTTCTGTCCACCACCGTCAACGTCGTCGCTGAGCCGGGTGGGCTCGCGATCTTCGCGCTCCTTGGCCTCTCGCCGGTGGGGTGCATCCTGCGGCCGCTGATGGTCCCGCTCCTCCCGCTGATCCTGTGGTGGAAGTTTCGACCGGATGAACGACGACTTGGCGCTGCAGTGCTCGAGGTCGCCCGTCTGCGACAGGCGGTGCTCCATCGGGTCACCATCGGCGTGGTCGGCAGTCCGTCCAGCGGCAAGGACGCTGGAATCAAGGCGATCTTCGGCGTGGACACCGGCAACATCTCGCCGATCGCCGGCTCGACCAAGGAGGTCCACATCCAACGTGCGCCGGGCGCCACCGCGCTCTACCTGGTGAACACCCCCGGCATGGGTGACGTGGTCGAGCGCGTGACGGAGGAGGCGCGGCAGGTCCTCAACCACATCGACGTGTACCTCTACGTGGTCAACGCCGAGGGTGGGGTTCAGGCTCGTGAGAAAGCGGACTACGACCGCTGCAAGGCGACCGGCAAGCCCGTCCTGGTGCTGATCAACAAGATCGACGTGCTGCGCCCGCGCGACAAGGACAAGTACCTGGCGGACGCTCGTCAGAAGCTCGGCGCGCCCGAGGACGGCTTCATGGCGGTCGCGTTCGATCCGCTGCCCGAGCTCGCGCCCGGCCCGATCGGCCTGCAGCCGGTCCACGACTGGCTGGTGGCGCGGCTGGTGGAGCTTGGCAAGGACCCGGCGGAGCTGCCGGCTTTGCCGGGGGTTGTAGGCGCGGTGTCCTGAAGCGAGGACGCAGCCGGACAGGTAATTCATGCCCATCCCCTCGTCCGACGCGCGCAGCGGAATGTCGGGGATGTCGTCGCCGTCGAGGTCAGCCGTTGGAGCTTCCATGTACGTGTCGAGGCTCGGCGTGTACGGCTCCCACCCATTGGTGATGCGCAGCACCTCCCGGTCGCGGAGCCCTGTCGTGGTCCCGTCCCAGCCAGCGAGGTCGAGGATGTCGACCTCCTGCCGCGCAACGGCCTGGCCGTCCAGCCCGGCGGCGTTCACGATGACGTCGGTCACGTCGGTCACGTCGGTCACGTCGGTCACGTTGCGGCAGGGGGTGCCTCCGCCGAAGAATGTGCCCGGCTGACGGGCCTCCGGATCACACGGCCCGGTGTGCTCGTGCAGTGCGCCATCCATGCGAGAGTTGGAGGTTCACAATCCACTCTGGTAGCACTAGCTCCACTCCTCCTTCATGTAGTCGTAGCGCGTGGTGCGGAACACGGACGAGGTGCGGCCGTTCACGCCGATGCCGCCCACTCCCGCGCGTCGCCGTGGGACTGTCCCGATGTCGCCCGCTGGGATGCGGTAGAGACCCGTGATCGTGGACGCATAGTACGCCGAGCCGGCGTTGCGGAAGCGTGGCATCCGGTCAGGGTAGGCTACCGGCCCGTTGTGAGGCGCGTGGTCTCGGCCAGCTACTCGCCCGTCGAGAGCAGGCGGGGGGAGGGGAGACGGGCCGATTCGAATGGAATGGAATATATTCCTTCGATGCGCCACTTCACCCTCTGTGCCCCGCTCACGCTCGCTCTGGCCTTGGCACCCGCCGCCTGCGACCCCGACTCCGAGCCCGACGATACGAACCCAAGCGCCGACACTGACTCCGACACGGACACGGACACCGACTCGGACACCGACTCGGACACCGACTCGGACACCGACACTGACTCGGACACCGACTCCGACACCGACTCCGACTCCGACGACGCGGATGGCGACGGGTACACCGTCGGAGCGGGTGATTGCGACGACACCGATACCACCGCCAACCCCGGCGCCGAGGAGGTGTGCAACGATGGGGTGGACAACGACTGCGACGCGACCGCCAACGACTGCGGCCCCACCTCCGCCAACCTGTCCACTGCGGTCCAGTACAGCGGTGAGGCTGCGGGTGACTACGCGGGCTATTCAGCCTCCGGAGCGGGGGACGTGAACGGTGACGGCTTCGACGACCTGCTCATCGGCGCCTACTACAACGCCGACGGCGGCTCCGGGGGGGGCTCGGGCGCGGCTTACCTTGTTCTCGGCGGCGCAAGCCCCATCTCCGCCAGCCTGTCGACGGTGGTGGAGTACCCCGGCCAGCACGCCGGTGATCACGCCGGCGCCTCGGTCTCGGGCGCGGGAGACGTGAACGGCGACGGGTTCGCCGACCTGCTGATCGGCGCGTATGACAGCAGCGCCGGGGCCGCCTACTCCGGTGTGGCGTACCTTGTGCTGGGCAGCGCCAGCCCCGTGTCCGCCGGGCTTGGGACCGCCGTCGAGCTCAGCGGCGAAGCCAGAAACGACTCTGCGGGGCAAGCAGTGAGCGACGCCGGAGACGTGAACGAGGACGGCTACGCGGACCTGCTGATCGGCGCCCCGTACAACAGCCACGCGGCAGACAGCGCAGGTGCTGCCTACCTCGTCCTCGGCAGCAGCGCACCGGCGGACTCCAGCCTGTCCAACGCGATCGAGTATTCTGGGGAGGCCGAAAACAATTGTGCAGGCTTCGCGGTCTCCGGAGCCGAAGACGTAGACGGGGACGGGCTCCGCGACATGCTCATCGGCGCCTACCTGAACGAAGACTCCGCGTCGGACGCAGGGTCCGCCTACCTCGTGCTCGGGAGCCGCGCGCCCACCAACATGGGGCTCGGCAGCGCCATCCAGTACACCGGCGAGGCCTCTGGCGATCAGGCGGGATTCAGCGTCTCGGGCGCGGGCGACGCCAACGGGGATGGCTACGCCGACATGCTCGTAGGCGCCGCACAAGCCAACTGGACGGGCTCCGGTCCAGGCGCAGCGTACTTGATCATCGGGGCCGCCACCCCCGCTTCGGCCAACTTGTCCACTGCGGTCCAGTACACCGGCGAAAACGTGGGAGACGTCGCAGGCATCTCGGTGTCCGATGCCGGGGACGTGGACGGCGACGGGTTCGACGACATGCTCGTCGGCGCGTACGTGAACTCGGACAGCGCGTTGTATGCAGGGGCCAGCTACCTGATCCTGGGCAGCGCTTCGCCGGCCTCGGGCGGGCTGTCGGGTGAAGTGCAGTATTCCGGCGAAGCGGAAGAGGACCACGCCGGCCGCTCGGTGTCCAGCGCCGGCGACGTCAACGGGGACGGCCGCCCCGACATCCTCATCGGTGCTGCCGAGCAGGATGACGGCGGGGACGGTGCAGGCGCCGCGTACCTGATCTTCGGGACCGGGCGGTAACGGGTCGGGCCCAACGCGCCCGCCATCGCGACGCGCTCGGTCGTTCCGCACCCAAGTGTCAGCCGCAGGTGTTGCACCCGTCGGGGCGGCTACCGGTGGACGCGACAGGTGACTGGGACATGGCCCGGATCCCCTCCACCACCAGCGCGACGCCCCCGCACCCGCCGCGTACCCAACTCAGGGGGTGTCCCGATGGTCAGCTTTCAATCTTTTCAGGTTCACCTGTGGTGGTAGGAAAGGGGGCATTGTGATTCAGGGCGCTGTCGACCGCGCCGAGCACCAGATCCCCTCGCAGTCGCTCCGGGTGCGACAAGAGCACCTACTTCAGGACTCGGGACGGTGTTAGTGACGGGCACTGTGCACTGCGTACCCTTTCGCATCGGTGAGTTTCGGCTGACCGGGGTGCTCGGGCGGGGGGCGTTCGCGGTCGTCTATGACGCGGTTCATTTGGGGAGCGGCATTCCGGTGGCCGTGAAGGTCGTCCGGGTGGGCGGCGAGGTCGTGAGGGTGCAGATGGCTTTTCGGGATGAGGTCCGTGCGGTGGCGCGCCTTGACCACCCCGGCGTTCTGCTCGTTTTTGAGTCGGGGACGGTGGACGAGTCGGAGGCCCTGGCCTCTGGCGGGCGGGTAGAGGTCGGATCGCCGTGGCTGGCGATGGAGCGAGCTTCGCGCGGGACACTGGAGAGCCTGAGCGAGACGCTCCCCTGGAAGGACATCAAGGGCATCTTGGCGGCGCTCCTCGGGGCGCTCGCCCACGCGCACGCACGCGGCGTGCTTCATCGGGACATCAAGCCCGCGAACGTGCTCCTCGGTGGCCCGGACGACCTTCGGCCTGCGGTGCGCATCGCGGATTTTGGTCTCGCGTTCGCGCTCGAGCGGGGGGCGCCCGGCCAGCGCGGCTGTGGCACTCCGGCGTTCATGGCGCCGGAGCAGGTCGACGGGCGTTGGCGCGCGTTCAGCCCCAGCACCGATCTCTACGGGGTCGGGTGTATTGCGTGGGCGCTGGTCACCGGGTCTCCGCCCTTCGGCGGCGATCGCGTCGATGTGATCCTGACTCAGCAGCGGCAAGCGCCGCTCCCGCCGTTCCGGCCTCGTACAGGGGTGCCTGCCGGCCTTGAGCCATGGCTCCGCCGCATGCTCGCGAAGTCGCCCGCCGATCGCTTTGCCTTTGCCGCAGACGCAGCCTGGGGACTGGAGATCCTCTCCGCGCAGGGCCTCTCCGAGCACATGGACAGCCTCCCGCGGCCTCCCGCTGTGTCTACGGAGACGATGGATTTCGCGCTCGACGACGAGGATGCCCCCGGGGTCGTCGCGGTGCTGCGCGCCCCCGACGCGGAGCTCGCTCCGGTCGTGATGCCCGCCATCCCAGACTCCTGGAGGCCGGCGCGACCGCCCATCCCGGGCCCGCAGTTGGGTGGGACGGGCCTGAGCCTCTGGGGTCTGCGGGCGTCTCCGCTCATCGGACGGGATGCGCTTCTGGACGCCTCATGGCGCGTTCTCGTCGAGGCCGCTCGGTCTAGGGAGATACGCGCGGTGAGCTTACGCGGAGATCCTGGCGTAGGAAAGAGCCGGCTCGCCCAGGAGATAGCGGAGCGTGCCGGAGAGTTGGGCGTGGTGACGGTCCTGAAGGTGACCCACGGCTCTACTCCGGGTGCTACCGACGGTTTTGTAGGCATGCTCGCGCGACGGTTCACGACCGCTGGGCTTGGCCAGGCCGGGGTCCTCGCGCACCTTGAGGCGGAGCTCGCGCCCATCGGTTTAGGTGCGCTCGAGGCGGCCGCCATCGCGGCGATCCTCTCGGGTGAGGGCGCGTCACCGATGCGGCCCCTCGAGCGTTGGCTGGTCCTGCGTCGGGTAATCGTCGCTTTGGCCCGCACGCGGACGGTGTTCCTTTGGATTGACGACGCGCAGTGGGGGCGCGACTCGGTCGCGTTCGCGGGTTGGCTGCTTGGAACTGAGGCGTTGCCGTGCATGGTGATGGTGACCTGCCACCAGGAGGTTCCGGACGACGGTGCGCGGCGTGCGGTGGAGGCCCTGGAGCAGGATGCCGCGGCGACTTCCTTGTGTGTGCCCCCGCTTGGCACAAGCGACGCTGAGCGGCTTTGCGGCTGCCTGCTCGGACTTGCGCCGGCGTTGGCGAAGCGCGTTGCCGCGTTGTCGGGAGGAAACCCGCTGTTTCTCCAACAGATCCTCGGAGCGTGGGTCACGCGGGGCGATCTGGTGGTGAGGGCCGATAAGGCGGAGCGCGGCCACCGGGACGCGGTGCGTTGGGATCTCGTCGGTGATGGCGCGCCGGCCAGCCTGCAAGACGCCTGGGTAATTCGCCTCGAAAGTGCCATCCCAGCGGCGATGGAGCACCGTCCCGACCTCTCCGTGGAGGACTTTTCGCGCCTGATCGCGGCTGCCGCGGTGCTGGGTGACCGCGTGCAGGATGACGAATGGGAGGCTCTCGCACAGGAGCTGGGTTTGGGCTCCTCCGGGTTCTTGCTGGCCGCCCTCGTTGGAGCGCGCCTTGCGTTGCCTGAGCCCGGCGGCTGGTCCTTCGCGCACGGACTCCTGCGAGAGGCCGTCCTGGCGCGGACCTCGGGCGTGGACGTCCTGCACGCTGCGGCCGCCGACTTGCTCTCGCGTCGCGGGGCGTCGCTGCGGCGGGTGGCTGCGCACCAGTCGGCGGCGGGCCGTCCTCTTGCTGCGGCGGACACCGAGCTGCGCGCTGCGGCGCGGCTCTGTGAGTCCCACGAGGTGCTGGAAGCCACTGCCTTCCTCGATCGTGCGGCGTCCCACCTTGACGCTGCGGCGGTGCCGCGGGTCGATGCACGGCGGGTCGAGTTCGCGTTGATCGGCGTTAAAATAATGCAGCTTCGCGGCGAGTATGAAGAGGCGGTGACCCTGGCCGCGCGCAGCATCGAATGCGCGCGGGAGGTCGGGGCGCCGGATCTGGAGGCGAGGGTCCGGCTCGTCCACGGGAACGCGCTGCGGGGCGCGGGGCACCTCGCTGAGGCCCTCCTCGCGTTGGATGGTGCCCTCCAGGCCGCTGAGACCGGCGATGGACGGGCGATCCTCGGGCAGGTGGAGCTGGCGCTCGGCCGGGTTGAGGTGCTGCGGGGTCAGCTCGGCTCGGCGACCGTGCACCTGCACGCTGCGGTCGATCTTGCAGTCTCAGTGGCCGATTTTCCTACCGAAGCCGAGGCCATCGGGCGCCTTGGGGACGTCGCGCGGCAGCGTGGAGATCAGGTGTTGGCGGCCCAGTTTTTTGAGGCGGCTATTGTCCGATACCGCAGCATCGGAAACTCGGGCGGCGAGTCCATGCAGCTGCATGGGCTCGCGGAGGCTCATCGCTTGAGTGGGCGCGTTGAGGAGGCCGAGGCCGGATACTTGAGGGCGATAGGCCTCGATGTCGCCGTCGGGAAGGACCCAAGTACTCCACGGTTCAACCTCGCGCTGTGTCTGATCGCGCGTGGGCAGGTCGAGCAAGCCGAGCACGCTTTTCGGCAGCTTGTAGTCGCGTGGGCGCGCTCGGGTCGGCAGGAGATGTTGGCGTTCGCGTGGTGCGGAATCCTGTGCGCAGCGTCCCTTCGTGGAGATGCGGCCTCCACGGACGAGGCGCTACGCACGCTGTCCACGTCGCTCGGAAGCGGGTCGGTGGACATCGACCTCGCCCAGCTGACTCGGGACGCCGCGCGCGCCTGGGCCGGACGGGGCGACCGCCCTCGCACAGCCGCCTGCGCTTCCCTGTCTGTGGCCCAGTGGCGGGCGCTGGGGGCGCCCGACGAGGTGGCGGCGCTGGGCGAGATCGTTGGGGCGTGAGGTTCGTCGCTCGTATTCCGCGTCGCGAGGTCACGGCGATGTACGCGGGCGGTAGCGAACATGATCGCATCGGCGAGCTTCAACCCGTGCGAGCGCCGCAGACGGACAGCCTCGTGCGCGACGATGGAGCTCCGGCGCTGCCGCTTGCAATTCGCTTGGGCGGTCATGATCCGCTGCACGGACGTAGAGCCAGCCTCGGTGCGTGTGCCTTGCGTGGTCCGGCGCCAACTCACAGGGAGATAGGGATGAAATAAATTAAACAACAAACTACACCCATTATTCAGTCACAATTCGCCTGTGGTGTCCGGAAACTCTGGCGGCTTTTGTCCGGAAAAGATGGCGGCTCTGGGAGTGTGACGCGGCGCAGGCTGCGCCGCAAGGGGGAGTTGCAGAAAGCGAGGTTGGTGGCTCTTTGGTCGCCGGGGCGCAGAACTGGCATCACCGTGAGCGGGATCCTGCTGGCGGTGCATTGTACCCTCGCGGCCGATCTGCGAATCGCCGTATCGCGTGACGCGGTCGCCTTCCTGAGCGATTCCCTCGTGATCGATGCGTCGGGAAGGACGAACGCAATTACTTCGGAGGACTCGGGGAGTCAGTATTCCGTGATTTTCGATGTCTACCCCGTTGGACGGCGACAATGCCGAATAGAAAGCCACTGGACGGTTGATGCCGAAGCGGTTGCCGAACCGGTAGGGACCTCACGGTGTCACTCCCCGATCCGCTTCACCTATCTGGACTATCAACTCACTGTGTTGGAACGAGGCCGGCTGTAGGTGATCGCCAGATCGGGTCGCAGGACAGCAGGCGGGCCTTGCTTTCGACTGGGGGCTCCCGCCGAGCGGGCCGGCCCCGATCCCACCACGACGCGACAACTGGTGTCGCGTGGGTAGGACCTCGGTGATCCGGTCCTGCAGGTCGTATTTGCCGTGAAGCAGTGGTACCGTCACGCTACCGCCGGAGCGTGCATGATCACGTCCATGTTGGTGCGGGATGTGAAATCGGGTCGGTCCCCGACGGCCGGTGACCTACAGCCCCGTCCCATAGACAATCCAGAGCCCGCCGGCGTCGGTGGCCGAGCCATCGAGCGCGATCGAGCCGGCGCCGAAGTCGGCGTATCCGTCGTTGTCCAGATCCCCTACGCCGGCGAGCGCGTAGCCCGCCGCGTCGGACGTGCCGCTGCTGCGAATCACGCCGCGAGGCATCGCCGAGAGCGAGGTCGCCCCGTAGTACAGGTAGACCGCGCCGACCCCGGCGGTCGTGCCGTTCGCGTAGCCCGTCGCGCCGATCAGCAGCTCGTCGTACCCGTCGTCGTCGAAGTCCCCGCCTGCCGAGAGCGTGCGCCCAAAGAACTCGGAGGCGCCGGTGCCCGAGTAGCTCGTCGCAGCGGCCGTGCCGATGGCCACCGAACCGGTTGTGGTTCCGTCCGCGATCAGCCCACCGTCCATCACGTAGACTCGCCCGGCGTCCGTGGTGGAGCCGTTCTCGATGCGGTCGCCGGCGACCGCTACCTCCGGATACCCGTCGCCGTTGAGATCGCCGGCGATGGCCACGGAGAGGCCCAGCTTGTCGCTGGCGACCGACGTGGTGGTCGTGAACCGCACATCTGTGGAGGCTGCGGCGAGCGAACCGGTGCTGGCGGAGCCGAACACGAAGTAGGCCGCGCCGACGTCGGTGGTGCTGCCGGCGTCAACGCCGTACGCACCGATGACGAGGTCGTCGATGCCGTCGCCATCCACGTCGGCCGAGCTACAGGCGGCGCCGAAGTAGTCGCCCAGCGTGGTACCTCTGATCCGAAGGGCGGCGTCGGTGATCGTCGAGGTGCCGGCCGCGACGCCGTCGTACCACACGTTGACGGTGCCCGCGTTCGGCCAGGAGCTGGACACCAGGTTGGACGGTGCGGTGACGACAAAATCGCCGGTCGCGTCCCCGTCGTAGTCCCCGCCCAGCACGACGTAGCCTGCGCCTTCGTTGGCGACGGTGCCGGTGATGGTCGAGATCGCCGACGCTACCGTGGTCGATGCCGTTCCGCCGGCGAAGATGTAGGCGGCGCCGGAGTCCGACCCGGTTGAGCCGTTGCGCTTGTACGCGCCGACGAGGACCTCCGCCTTGCCGTCACCGCCGTAGTCCGGCGCGAACGCGACTGAGGATCCTGCGGCCTCGCCGTTCTCGGTCGCCGAATAGACGGCGTCTGCGGTCGACGGGGAGTCGGTGCTCGTGACCCCATCGTTCCAGATGTAGACCCTGCCATAGTTGTTCGTCGTCGAGGTCGAGTCCCAGCCGAACGCGCCCACCGCGAGGTCGAGCTGGGTTGTGCCGGCGGCGTCAGCCGAGGCGACCGCGGACCCGAGGTAGTCCCTGCTCGCGCCGCCGTTGAGCGTGACGCCGTTGGGGCTGACCGCGGTGGCTGAGAAGGTCACGGCGGTGCTGAACCGGCAGTCGGTCGCCACGCCGTCGCAGTCGTTGTCGGCGTAGTCCTCGCAGGTCTCGGCCTTGCCCGGGGTGCTGGTCTCGTCGGAGTCGTCGCAGTCATCGCTGCTGGTGACGTAGCCGGAGGGCGGATCGCAGGCCTGCGCGGTGACGGCGAGGTTGCCGTGGTCGTCGGAGTCGTTGTCTTGGTAGTAGGTGTCCTCGCCGGTGGCGCCGGCTTCGTCGATGCCCAGATCGCAGTCATCGTCGATGTCGTTGCAGGTCTCGGTGGCGAGGGGGTTCACGTCGATCAGGGCGTCGTTGCAGTCGGTGCTGTTCGCCACCCAGGACACGGGCTGGTCGCACGCCATCGTGGTGACCTCGCTGTCGCCGTAGCTGTCCGTGTCGAAGTCGTAGTACCAGCTGAGCGCGTCCACGGCGCTGTTGTCGGTCACCGTGTCGCAGTCGTTGTCGGTGTCGTCGCAGGTCTCGCTTGCGCCGGGGTAGCTGTTGCTGTCGGTGTCGTCGCAGTCCGTCGAGGTGCTGACGTAGCCGGCTGGCTGAGCGCAAGAGGCGATGGAGGTCCCGGCTCCGTAGGTGTCGACGTCGAAGTCGAGGTACCAGTCGGCGGCATCGGACGCGTCCTCGTCGATGGCGGTGTCGCAGTCGTCATCGACGCCGTTGCAGGACTCGGCTCCGCCCGGGTGCACGGCGGCTGCCGCGTCGTCGCAGTCGGTGGAGGTGCTGACGTGGGCCGCCGGCAGGCTGCACGAGAGCGAGGTCGTGTCGCCTCCGTAGCCGTCCGAGTCGCCGTCGTAGTACCAGGTCAGCCGATCGTCCGCGTCGGAGTCGGTGACGCCATCGCAGTCGTTGTCGAGGCTGTCGCACACCTCGGTAGCGGCCGGGTTCACGGCGGGGTCTGCATCGTCGCAGTCGGTTGACGTCGTGACGGTGCCGGCAGGCTGTGCACACGCGGCGTTGGGAGTGCTGCCGCCGTAGCCGTCGGAGTCGCCGTCTTCGTACCAGGTCGTGGCGTCGGAGACGTCGTCGTCGGCCGTGCCGTCGCAGTCGTTGTCCAGGCTGTCGCACACCTCGGAGCCGCCCGGATGAGCGGCGGCGTGGGCATCGTCGCAGTCGGTGGCGTTGATCACCGTGTTCGCGGGCTCATCACAGGCCAGAGTGGAGGTGGTCGCATCCCCGTAGCCATCGCTGTCGGCGTCGTCGTACCAGATGCTCATGAACGCGTCGTCGTCGTCGATGGCGCCGTCGCAGTCGTTGTCGAGGTCGTCGCAGGTCTCGTCGGCGGTCGGGTTTACGAGCGGGTTTGTATCGTCGCAGTCGCTCCCGTCCGCGATGTACCCCGACGACGCCGCGCAGGTGGACTCGGACGTGCCGGCGTCGCCGTAGCTGTCCTCATCGCCGTCGAGGTACCAGGTGGCGGTCGCGCCGTCATCGACCACGGCGTCGCAGTCGTTGTCCTCGTAGTCGCACGCCTCGGACGCGCCGGGGTAGGTCGCGGCTTCGGAGTCGTCGCAGTCGGTGTCGTCGTCGACGTAGCCGATGGGGGCCGAGCAGGCGTCGAGGCGGTCCGCGCTGTCGCCGTAGGTGTCGCCATCTGAGTCGGCGTAGTAGGGGAAGGTGACGCCCTCGTCGATGTCACCGTCGCAGTCGTTGTCGACATCGTCGCAGGTCTCGGGGTTGCCGGGGAACGCAGCGCTCGTGCTGTCGTCGCAGTCGGTCCCATCGGCGACATGGTCGGCGGGGGCGGCGCAGGCCTCGACCTGCGCGGAAGGATCGCCGTAGCCGTCGCCGTCGTCGTCGGCATACCACTCCGGCGTGTCCGCGGCGTCGGTGTCGACGGTGCCGTCACAGTCGTTGTCGTGGTTGTCGCAGACCTCGGTGGCGCCCGGGTAGTCGGAGGCGCGGGAGTCGTCGCAGTCCATCCAGTCGGCCACGAAGGCGTCGGGCTGGTCGCAGGCGAGCAGGTAGACGGCGGGGTCACCGTAATTGTCGGAGTCGGAGTCCGCGTACCAGAGCCCCGCGTCGGCGGCGTCGACGCCGTCCACGTCACCGTCGCAGTCGTTGTCCGCGCCGTCGCACAGCTCCACCCCGCCGGGGAGGGCGGTCGGGTCGTTGTCGTCGCAGTCCTCGCACGCCGGGCTGCCGTCGCCGTCCGCGTCGGCGTAGCCAATGCTCCCGTCGCAATTGGTGTCGACCGTGTCGGTGCACGTCTCGTCCGCTGCGGGGTTGTACAGGGCGTCGGAGTCGTCGCAGTCCCCCGCGCCGGTCACAAAGCCGGCCGGAGCGCTGCAACTGGTCACCGACGCGGCTTCGTCGCCGTAGCCATCGCCGTCGAGGTCCGCGTAGTAGGTCGTCTCGCCGGAGGCCCCGGCCTCGTCCACCGCGCCGTCGCAGTTGTTGTCGACCCCGTCACAGGACTCGAAGGCGCTGCCGTTGACGTTGGGGTCAGCGTCGTCGCACTCCTCGCAGGCGGCGTAGCCGTCGCCGTCCTCGTCCACGTAGCCGACGCTGCCGTCGCAATTGTAGTCGGTGGGGTCGTAGCAGGCCTCTGACGCCGCCGGGTTGAACGCGGCGCTGGTGTCATCGCAGTCGCCGCCGAGCGCGACGAAGCCATCCACCGCGTCGCAGGACGAGATCTGGGCGTCGTCGGCCCCGTACCCGTCGCCGTCTACATCGGCGTAGAGCGTGGCGGCGCCCACAGCGGCCGTGTCCACGCTCCCGTCGCAGTCGTTGTCCACGCCGTCGCACAGCTCGATGCCGCCTGGGACTGCGTTGGCGTCGCCATCGTCGCAGTCGTCGCACGCGGCGGAGCCGTCGCTGTCGGCGTCTGCGTACCCCGTGCTCCCGTCGCAGTTGTAGTCGTTGGGGTCGGCGCAGTCGCGCTCGTCGGCCGCAGGGTTGAACGCCGGGTTCGCGTCGTCGCAGTCACCGCCCTGTTCGACGTACCCGGCGGGAGGCGCGCAGGCGGTCGTCTGGATGGAGTCGTCGCCGTACCCGTCGCCGTCTGCATCCAGGGTGTAGGTGTGGACGTCGCTGGCGTCGGCTTCGTCGGCGGTGCCGTCGCAGTCGTTGTCAACGCCGTCGCAGACCTCGATGGCGTCGGTGTTTACGGCGCCGTCCGAGTCGTCGCACTCCTCACAGGCGGCGTAGCCGTCGCCGTCGTCGTCGGCGTAGCCGGTGCTGCCGTCACAGTTGTAGTCGTTCGGGTCGGCACAGTCGTCTTCAACCGCGTGGGGATTCCACACCGCGTCGGCGTCATCGCAGTCGCCCGCGACGTCGACCGTGCCAGCGGGGGCCTCGCAGGCCGGCGCTGCGGTCCCTTCGTCGCCGTAGTCGTCGCCATCGGCATCGGTGTACCAGGTCGACATGTCGACCGCGTCAAGGTCGGTGACCGAGTCGCAATTGTCGTCGATGTCATTGCAGATCTCGGCTGAGTTCGGGTTGACCGCGGCGTCCCCGTCGTCGCACTCCTCGCAGGCGTAGAACCCGTCGGCGTCTTCGTCGATGGACCCCACCGAGCCGTCGCAGTTGTAGTCGTTCAGGTCGGTGCAGTCGTCTTCGGTCGCGCCCGGGTGCCAGGCGGCGTCGGTGTCGTCGCAGTCACCGGCGACGTCCGCGTAGCCGATCGGAGTAGAGCATCCGACCTCTTCCGCCCCATCCTGCCCGTAGCCGTCGCCGTCGTCGTCCTGATAGTAGGTGCTCAATACGCCGTCGTCTGGCTGCCCGTTGCAGTCGTTGTCGAGCCCGTCGCAGGCCTCACTCGCGCCCGGGTAGGACGCCGGGTCGGTGTCGTCACAGTCGCCGTCTGCCACGGTCACGCCGTCGCCGTCGGCATCTCCGCCGGTGTCGGAGTCTGTGTCGGAGTCTGTGTCGGAGTCTGTGTCGGAGTCTGTGTCGGAGTCTGTGTCGGAGTCTGTGTCGGAGTCTGTGTCGGAGTCTGTGTCGGTGTCCGCCGACGAGTCGCTGTCCTGGGCCTTGTCTTTGCATGCCGGCAGGCCGAGGAGCGCGAGCGACGATGTCAGGCAGATCGCAAGGCGGGAGGAAGACAATGTGCGCAGGAGCATGGAGCAGTTCTGGGTTGGTGGTGCGATACCTCGGAATCCGCGGGACGGCGACATCAGTCCCGGTAATTCTGGATGCCCGGCCCCTCCCGATGGAGGACGTCGCCTGAGCATGGGATAGTCGCGCGTCGTGTCCCGTATCCCCGAAGCTGATGACGCCCTGCTCGCCGAGTGCGATGTACAGACCCTGAAGGGCTCCGGCCCGGGGGGTCAACATCGGAACAAGACCGAGAGCGCCGTTCGCCTGTTCCATCGCCCGACCGGGCTGCGAGCGCAGGCCAGCGAGCGGCGAAGCCAAGGGCAGAACATGGGTGTCGCGCTCGACCGACTGCGGGCGTTGCTCACCCTGCATTACGCGCCCCCGCCCAAGGCGCGCCGCGCAACGAAACCATCGAGGGGCGCCCGTGAGCGCCGGATGAAGGGGAAGGCCATCCGGGCGAGAGTGAAGCAGGGAAGGAGCGATCGCGGGGATTGAGGGCTACACTTCTGGGATGCGTCCTGCCCCCGTGTCCCGACCCAGCCTGACCTCGCCCCGCATCGCCGCTCGCTTGTGCCTGTCCGCGCTGTGGATCGGGTGCGCGAAGCAGGCAGGCGACTCGGCGGACACCGGCGCCCCGCCGCTCGACACCACCGACACCGCGCCCGACAGCGTTGACTCCGTGGACTCCAGTGACACCGGCGACTCGTCCGACACCGCCGAGGCGATCGACGATGGCGACCCGCCCAGCGACCCCGAGATCCCCCTCGCGGGCTGCACGCAGAGCGGCCTCGGCACCGACGACGACACTCTGGTGTACGTCTACGACTATGACGGGCAGCGGATCTCCACGGTCTTCGTGAACGCCGCGAGCCCCGGGCCCAACTACTCGGAGGCCTGGGTCTGGGATGACGGCCACATCACCCTCGACAGCTACGACGATGGCGGTGACGGGGTGCTCGACACCATTGACGCCTACGACTGGGACGGCGACGAGCTCACCCTCTGGTCTCACGACGATGACGCAGACGGCCTGCTCGAGGGCAACAACGACTCCGTCTACACCCTGCTCTACGCCGACGTCCTCGTCGAGATGCATCGCGACGACGAAAACGACGGCACCGTGGACGCGGTCTACGTCTACTCCTATGACACCTCCACCGACCCCGCCGGGGTGCTCAACGGCATGACCGTGGACGAAGGAGTCGACGGAACGATCGACACCCGGGTCACCCGCTCTACCGTCGCGAATGACGAAGGCGAGACGATCACCCAGACCACCACGGACGAAGGCGACGACGGTATCCCCGAGCTGGTCGAGCTGACCATCGTCGACAGCACCGGTCGCCCGACCTACGCAGAGGAGGACTCGGACGGCAACGGCGCGCTCGACTGGACGTACACCTGGTTCTACGGTGATGACAGCACGCTGATCAGCGTGACGCTCGTCGCCTGGAGCATGACCGGCGACGAAGACTACAGCGTCGTCACCTCCTACGACTACGACGAGTGGGGCCGGCACTGGAGGTGGACGATCGACGCCTCGTACGCGAGCGAGTACGTGTGGATGTGGACGTGGAGCTGCCCGGGGTGAGGGGGGGGCGGGGGTGAGGGGGGGGCGGGGGTGGGGCAGCGGGCGGGGGTGGGGCAGCGGGCGGGGGTGGGGCAGCGGGCGGGGGTGGGGCAGCGGGCGGGGGTGGGGCAGCGGGCGGGCACGGGTCCGCGGCGTGCCGCGCGGGAGTTCATCTGCATCGCGGTGACGTGGGCGCGGACTCACGCCGGTCGCGGTGCCGTTCGCCGGGGGCCATGCTCCCGGGCACGGGGCCGCGGCATGCCGCACGGGAGTTCATGTGCAACGCCGTGACGCCGGAGCTGACTCATGGGGGTCGCGGTGTCGTGCGCGGCGGGGCATGCTCCCCGTCGCGGGGACGGGCCTCTCCGAAAACGTAGGTTCGTTGGTGGGGCGCGTCGTCCGGTGGACGTTCTTGCGGCTGAAGTGAAGGAGCAGCCCACGGAAACGACGTGGCGGTGGGCATGAGTCGCTGGCGGCGACGGGGCGGGTGGCATGAGTCGCCAGCGGCGACACCGGGGGTGGCATGAGCGCCGCTGGGCTGGATCCTTACACGCTACGAGGATGCTGGGGCGCTCCCGGCGCTCTTGACGCGTCCACGCTATACTGGCAGTAGTGCCGCTCCGCTTTCCAGTCCTACCACTGCTGCCGCTGCTGCCGCTGCTGCCGCTGCTGGCGTTGCTGATGCTCTCGCTGGGCGGCTGCGCGCACGCCTACCGGATGCCCGGCCCGCTCGCGTCGGTCGGCTCGGATCGACCGGAGAGGGAGGCTTCGGACTCGGGGTCACGGGATTCGATCAGCGGCGAGCCGGGCCACGCCCAGAGCTCGTTGGCTCCGAAGGCACGCAGCCGTAGCCCACGGGCGGGCGCCGGACCCGGAGGGGCAGTGGCCGCCGCAGCCTGTGCGTTCGAGGGCGCG
>SHYV01000049.1 GCA_009692605.1 Myxococcales bacterium | reverse complement strand
CTACTCGCGGTTGACGTAAGGCAGCAGCGCGAGATGGCGGGCGCGCTTGATGGCGAGCGCGACGCTACGCTGCTGCTTGGCCGAGAGGCCAGTGATGCGACGGGGAAGGACCTTGCCACGCTCCGTGAGGAAGCGCTTGAGGCGCGAGGGGTCCTTGTAATCAGCGACTTCTTCGATCTTGGGACGGGGTTCGGACACAGGCTCTCCAGCAGGATTTCGTCGCGCCGTCGAAGGTCGAGACGCAGGGACGGACGTCTATGCGGTTCGAGATCGGAAAGCAAGGCACCCAGCCACTCGCTCCGCACCTCGAAGGGGATCTCGGCGCTCACACGCCCTCGATGTGCTCGCGTTGATGCGTCAGAATGACACAGTCCGACCGTGGATACGCCGAGCACAAGCACGTGTATCCACGGGCCAGATCCTCTTCGCCAAGGACGAACTGCTCCTCGAGGGCGACCTCGCCCGACAACACCTTCCCCGCGCACGTGCCACACGCAGCGCTGCGGCAGGAGTACGGCAGGCCGCAGCCCTTGCCCTCAGCCGCCTCAAGGATGGTCTGGTCCTCCCGACAAGGGACCTCGATGTCCAAACCCTCATCGGGGTGGTGGAGCCGGATCCGGAACACCCGGCTCATGGCGCTGCCGGGGCCGCGGCGGGCCGGGCGCGAAACTCGACGTCTACGTCCACAGCGTAGGCCTTCCCGGTCTTCGTGAAGGTCGCCCCTCGCAGCGCGAGCTCACACGCGCCAGCCAGCACCTCGTAGCCCTGGTAGGCAATCGCAGCGGTCACCCGCCCCTCCTCGCCAACCTCGACACGCGCCTTGATCGTATTGGTCGGCAACCCCAACTGCTGGCCAGAGAGCGGCATGTCTGGGACGAAGAGCGGCTGCATCCCGAGATCGGCGTACGGCGTCAGCGCGAGGCCAGCCGTAACCTCAGGCGCCGGAATATTGCGCTTTGCAGCCCGGCTCGCCATGAGAGACAGCGGCGCGGCGCCGTTGGGCAGGAACTCGTCCACCTTCTGCAAGGCGTTCACCTGATAGAAGTCGACGTCGGAGCCCGCATCGCCGCTGGCCACGGTGAGGCGGGCGTCGAGCACCATCCCCCGCCAGACGAGCAGGCCCAGCGACAGGTCGAAGGCGGCCTGGCTGGTGAGCGTGACGGTGTCCATGCTCACCCCGGACTCAGCGTCCATAGCGTTCCCCTGAGAGAGCGTGCCCCGGGCGACCGTATCTATCGGCAGCAGGTTGTCGCTGACCGGGCCGGCCGTGTACCGCATGTCATAGGCGCCGCCCGTGCCCGTGGTGGTGGGGAGCATCATCAGCGCAGAGTCGGAGGTCTGCTTCCAGCCCCGCTTGAAGTCATCGGGGGTGGCGGCCAGCGGCAACTCGAACAAGCAAAATGCACGCTGCAGGAATATTCGTTCAAACTCGATAATCTCGGCCTGCGACGCATTGACGCGCTTGACACCCTGAAGGTCGAACGCCTTCATCCGCCCCTCGGGAGTCTGGACGAACTGGACCCTCGCGGGCAGGAGGTCGGCGCTCCACTGGGCCATGACCTCCGTGAGCCGGTCGTCGGCGGGGCTGGACCACGGCTCGCCGGTGAAGCTGACGTAAGCAAACGTGCAGTCCACCACGGCGTTCTTGCCCTCCGGAGTGGCGACACAGCTCGCGTCGAGCACGAGGTGGGTCTTCTTCGTGCGCGCCGCGATCTTGACGCCCTTGGCCGACATGGACGCCAGCTGCTTGCCCCGCGGCGTGTACAGGTCGCTCTCAATGTGCCACTTCGTGATCTCGCCTTTCTTCCAGGTAAAGGTCGGGACCTTTTCCAGGGTTGGCCCCGCAGCGGCGGAGGCCACGACGGGGGCGGTGAGGCCGACAAGGAGGATCGAGGCCCATGCCCGAAGGCAGGAGTTGGAGACGAGACGGGGGGACATATGAACTCCAGAGGAGGGCGACCGCTTCAGAGCAGGCGACCGAACCCGATGCGGAATGCGCCAACGTAGCTGACTGTGCCGGGCTGAGGCCACAAGGGCATCTGCACCGTGCGAAACCCATCGACGGAAAACCGGAACCAGGTCTTCCCATCGCTCACCGGCGCTCCAAATGTAAGTCCGCCGCCAAAGCCGGTAGAGCCCGGGAAGAACTCGCCGTAATTGACGCCGACCGACAAGAGTGGAACCCCCCGGGCGGGGCGGGGCAGGTAGGCGCCGACCCCGCCCCACGCACGAACCCCAGCGGGAACGAGGTCAGGAGCGTAGCTCGATCCTCCGCTCGCCTTCGCTTCCTCCGAGCCACCGCTGGCGAATCGCTGACCAGGCGTGATCGCGACGGTCCCGCCGGCGCTGATGTAGAAGTTGTAGACCCCAAGCTGGCCGGACAGCTGGGGGCCGAACTGCGCAGCTGTCAAGGCGGCCCCTCCCTGCTGTGCGAACGCTGCGCTGTTGAAGAAGCCGCCCCCGACATCCCCCACCAGCATCACAGTGACCGCCTTCCGCCCAACCAGCACGGCTCCCGGCGTCCAGGGCAACACGTGGCCGACACCCTTCGCGTCCACGGCAGCGACGTATACGCGCGGGGCCTTGCCACCGATGGCGCCGACCGCCTCCAGCGCTCGCGCGACGGCGGCCGGCATCGCGTCCAACTTCCCGGCGAGGATGAGCGCCCTCGCGGCGTCAATGTCCGGCCCAGCGACCAGCGCCGGCACCTCGACGGTCGCGCCGCTCGCGACGTTGAACTCCGCGCGTCCGGCGATGCGATTCCCAACCCTCACCGCTGCATAATGATGCCCCGGCCACACTGGCAGATCGCCGACGCCTGGCGGAAGTGTACGGCCGTCCACGATCAGAGACACGCCCGGTGGCATAGCGCAAAAGTGCACAACTCCCAGCGGCAAGGACTTGACGGCGGCCTGATATTCCTGAACCCGGGCCAACAGTTGGCCATCGCCCAGGTCCTCGCGCGTCCAGACCCGGTCGGGATCCAGAGCGACAAGGTCCGCCAGCGGCCGCAGAGTCACCTGGTCGCCAACGACGATGCGAAACGGAGCGGCGTCGTCGATCACCGCAAATCGGGCCTCTGGGAAGGAGCGCATCACCGCGATGCTCTCCAGCGCAAGACCGTGAACCAGCACGCTTCGGTCACCCTCGTCTGCGATCAGCGCGACCGCATCGACGGTGGTCCGTAGTGCTTGCGCGATGCCGGGTTCAGCCTCGAAATCGTCCATGCGCTTGCGGCCCGCGTCGGCCGCCGTCTGCACGGCAGCGAGCGCGAGCCGGTCCCCCTGCGTCCGGTCTCCGGGTTGAAACGCGACCTCACCCCAGGTGACGTGCTGCCCCCCGCCGGTGAGCTGAGCGATCTTCGCCTGTACGTCCGCGGAGGGAAGCCCCGCCTCGGTCCAGACGACGACCGCCGAAGCCAGCGGCGTGTCACCCTTCCCACCAAACGCGGGGAGCGAGTGAAGCAACAACAGCGTGGGCGCTAGCGACAGCATCGGTCAGAAGGTCGTGCCGGCGCCGGCGGTGATCCCAAACAGCGGCATCGCGTTCACCCCGAGCCGGGTGCTGTCGTCATGCCAGATCGAGTTCGCGAACGGCCACATCACGCCACCGCGAATGTCGATGTCAACCAGCGGCTGCACGCGGCCGTTTTCCTTGGTGGTCAAGACCGGCGCAGGGATCGTGATCCCGGCGTGTATGGTCGTCTGCAGCGCGTGGGGCAGGTTGTCCCAGCCGACCCGGCCGCCCAAGCGCGGGCCGAAGCCGGTCGCGGCGTCGCGCCCCAGCACGGCGGAGACCCCCAGATACACGTTGCGGTTGACCGCCTTGATGTTGTTGACCGGGTCACCCGACACCTGACCCGAGTCTTTCACGACGTCGTCGGCCGTGCCGAGCTCGCCGTCGTCCCCGGCGGCGGTGGTGAACTCCACGATGGGGGAACCAACACCCACCCCGCCCGGGTTCCCGGGCATCCAGTAGGTCTCGGTGAAGCCCTCGTCTGCCGTATTGAAGCCGGGCTCTACGCCGAGGTTCACCATGAGGCGGTTGTAGTGCCCGCGCAGCTCGAAATCGAGTGGGATGTAGGCGTCTTCGAGCGTCACGGACGCCCGGCTGGTGAGGTCGGCCTGTGGGTCGTAGGCTGAGCCGTCGGTCGGCGCGGAGTCCTCGGACAAGCTGTCGTTGAAGCCCGGCAGCGCCCAGTTGTACATGACGCCCACCGACGCGAGGACCGCGAACCGAACCGGGAACCCATCGGCGCCGCCACCGACCCGCTGGAGCGTCGCGCTCGGCCGGTCGTATCGCCACACCTTGGTCTTGTTGGGATTGCCATCCTCGGGAACCGCGATGTAGATATCAGCCTTTTCATGAATCTTCGCGTAGATCGCCAGATAGTTCAGGATGTCCCCGTCCAGCGCCGGCGTGCACTCGTTGGGATGCAGGAACAACTGCTCGATGAAGTCGACGCCCATCTTTTTCCGCGCCGTGTCCCGCACGAAGTAGATCTTGTCCTCGAGCTTGGTGACCTCAAGGCGCTCGGAGAGGCCGTGACCCGAGTCCTTCCGCTTGAGGTAGATGTCCGTTCTTCCCATGAAGATCGCCATCTGCCCCTGATCCGACGGCTCGGTCACGATCCCGTTCAGGTAGATGTCGTACAGCTTCGTGAATTCGTCGAAGTCGAAGACATCGTCTTGCTCGAAGTCAATCTTCAAGGTGGGGAAGGCACCCTGCTGCAGCTGCTGCAGGATGAACCCGATGTTGGCGTTGAGCTCCTGATCGGTGAGCTTGTTCATCAGGGCGGGGTCCTGATACGCGAGGGTCGCCGCCAGAAAGAAGTAGTAATTGACCGCCTGATCGCCGATCTGCTCGTAGAAAGGCGGGACGTTTTGGTTCTGGTTGTCCGCGGCGCGCCCGATCTGCGCGTACAGCAGGAACAGAGGCTCCCGCAGCTCCACGCGATCGACGAACCAGACCTGCTCGGTGAGATCTCGCATCTCGCCGGCGCGGAGGCCCCACTGATCGGGCTGCATCATGTTCCAGGGCACCGCTGAGATCTCGTCCACGGCCGCGCGCACGCGCGCGATGTTCTGAGGAGGCACTGCGGCGGGCTGCATGGCGGGTACGATGGTCTTGTCTTTCACCTTGCGGCCGTTCTGATACAGGTCGACCTCGGGGTAGAACTGCGCCTCCGGGCGATCGATGGCCGAGCGGACGTTGCGCTGCACGGTAGTGTCGTTGTAGTCGGTGGCCTTGACGTCAGTCCACTGCAGCACCACGACCCGAGCGATCTTCTCCTTCTTCTTCTTGTCGGACTCCTTCTCGGCCTCGGTCATCTCCTTCTCAGCGTCCTCGGCCTTCTTCCCCTTGATCGACTCCAACCCCGCCTTGGTGTCCGCACCGTTAGCCGCCCCGAAAATGCCAATCAGGCCCAACCACATCGCAAAAAACCAACTCATGACGAACGCTCCATCTCTCAGCCCCAGAGCATAACCCAACCGGGCCCGCAGGGTGCCGGTCTACGGGAGATCCGTCCCAAGGCGAGGACGTCCGTCGTTTGAGCCGGCTGTCGGCTACCTGCAGCTCGTAGTCGTCCCGGTGATCGTACACGTGTACTTGCTGCCACCCTTCACCGGGTAAGCCGTCGCGGTGACCCCCCCCTTGGGGTACATCTTGCAATCTCCGCTCGTCGGCACGTTGGCCACGCTCCCGCCGCCTCCGGCGATCGACGCCCGCCCAGCGAACCCATCGGAGCAACGGACCTCGATCTGCAGCGGCGCCGGAGTCGTTGAAAAGCTAACCGACACGGTGCCCTTGTCGGACTTCGGTGCCGCGGGCGCCGCGGACGCGGCCGTACCAGGACTGCGGGGCTTCGTGGGCGCCTTCGGTGCTGGGGCCACGGCCCGCGAAGCGGCAGTGTCCTGATTCGCCTTCTTCTTGGGAGCGGGGGCCGGGGTGACCACGGCCACCGTCTCCGTGGGCGCGTCCTGAACCTGAGAGAATTTCCACATGCCGATCGCCAGCACCGTCACCAGGAAGGCAGCAGCCAGACCGGTGACCGCGACGAGAATGGCGTACACGCGCCACGACTGCACCCGCGACTCTGCGCTCGCCGCGGGGGCCTGCTGCGGGCCAGCGGAGTGGAAGGGCGTCTGCCCGTACCCGCTCACCGGCCCCTGAATGCCGCCTCCGCCAGCCATCACGCTCGGCGCCGGCATCATCGCCTGGGCGGGCGCCATGAGGCTCTGGGCGGGCGTGAACGGGCGGGGCGCCCCCGACGGTGCAGACATCATCGGCGTTTGCGCTGGCGGCGCGTTCTTGGGGCGCTCGGACTTCGGCGCCGGGATGGCGAAGAACGCTGTGGCGCTGTGGTCGCCCTGAACCTCGCGCTCGTCTGCGCTCTCGTTCACCGGCACCGTGCGCAGCATGCCGTTTTCATCCGCGCTGCGGGCCCCGGAAGCCTTCTTGGCAGGGCTTGCCGGCGCCTTCTTCACCGACGGGGGCATGATCTCCTCGTCGTCCGGCCTTGCCGCGGCCGACGCCGACCTCGGGACGATCTTGGGGGTCACCCGCGGCTGCAGCGCCTCCAGCGGAGCCGATCGGGGCGGCATCGACTCCTGTTCAGGCGCGCGCGGTGCCCGGCGAACCGGCACAGGGCTCTTGCCGACCGGCTCGGCCTGATTCTCCAACGACTCCTTCAGGCGCTCTTCGATGGTCTTGCGCGGAACGTTCGACATGATGGCCCTCTGGGATGCGCTCTTAGCGCGAGGATCAGGCGGGTCGGAGAGCGGGGAGACGCTGCCGAAATAGAAGCTACAGAATTCTTGAAGGTAAGCACCACGGTCCTTGTAGAGCTGCCGACGCAGGTCAACGAGCAGGTCGTGTCCGGTCTGGTAACGGTTTCGCGGCCGAGCCTGCAGCAGCCTGGTGACGATGCTGCCCAAGCCGGGCAGCTTCACCTCAATCTGCTTGCAGGGCTCAGCGAGCGAGCCGTTCTCGATCGCCGCATAGATGCTGACCAGCGGGTCGGGAGCGTCCAATGGCACCCGGTAAGCTGGGGTCGCCATCAGGAGCTCGTACAGGATCAAACCGAGCGCAAAAAGGTCGGTGCGGTGGTCGATGTCCTCCGCACGCGCCTGCTCCGGCGCCATGTAGACCGGCGTGCCGCGTACCCGGGACCTGTCCTCTCGCGCGAAGTCCGCGTTCTCCACCCGCGCCAGCCCGAAGTCGAGGATCTTCACCTCTCCCGTGGGGGTGAGCATGATGTTCTCGGGCTTCAGGTCCCGATGCACCAACCGGAGCGACGCACCGTTGTCCGCAGGCGTGGTGTTGGCCTGATAGAGGGCGTCCGCGATCTCGCACCCCATCTCCACTGCGGCCTCGGTAAACACCTGCTCCCGCTTCTTGGCGCAGCCGTCGAGGACCTCGCGGAGCGTGGCCCCGTGGACGTACTCCATCACGACCGCAGACTCCTCCTCGAGGTACTCGAACACCCGGACGACGCTGCGGTGTTTGACCTGATCCAGCAGCGCGAATTCCAGCAAGAGCAGGCGCAGCGACTCCGGGTCCCGTGCATTGTTCAACTGCTTGATCGCCACGAGTCGGGCCTTCGCGGGGTGCAAGCCGCGAGCCGGGGTCTCGCCCCAGCACAGGCTCACATGGCCGAAATGGCCACTGCCAAGCTGCTTGAGGACTTCGTACTGGCGAATCATCTGGGACAAGATCGTCTAATCCTACGCGAGCGGTCGCGATCAAGCAACGCAGGAGACGCGGGTGGGCTTACAGCCCCTCACTAACCCGCCGGGGGGAAAAACGCCCTAATCCGGGCATCCGCGTCGGCCGACATCGCACCGGACCCCTCGCGGAGCCCCAGCGCCCGAAGCCCGCGGGCGAACCACGGCGCATCCGGCTGAAGCTCCCCGAGCGCGGCGTCAAGATCGGCCGCACCGCCCAGCTCGGCCTGGATGACGCGCACCCTTCCCCGAGCCAACGGCGCCCGGCCCAAGGCTGCCAGCACGGCTTCCAGACCCGCGGGGTCGCCCGCAGCGATCGCGTAGGACACCCGGAGGTCCGCCGCGAGCAGCGGCACGCCTCGCTCCTCCGCCCCCGCCGCCCACTTCAGGATCGGCCCCGCCAGAACCTGCTCTCCGCCGAGAGCGCGCGCCCGGAGCACCCAGGCCTCGGCGCGCAACGCCGGTCCAGCCCGACCCGCCAGCTTCCAGCCGGCCTGAGCACCAAGCAGATGGGGCAGCGCAGCCCCGGGCTCGCCGCGGCCCAGCGCGGCCGACAACAACGCCAG
Organism: Myxococcales bacterium; assembly: GCA_009692605.1. Taxonomy (GTDB): domain Bacteria; phylum Myxococcota_A; class UBA796; order UBA796; family SXON01; genus CAIUMM01. The sequence goes on along the minus strand of SHYV01000049.1, from coordinate 17,603 downwards.
CTCCCCACGCTCAGCCAGCGCGGCGGCCTGCGGCCCCACTGCGGCGGGCATCCCGGCCAGCGCGCTCGTCACCGTCGTAAAACCCATGTCGGCCCGCGTAAGATCCCCGTCGAGCCGGTCCACCTGCGCCTGCCGGAACACCCTTGAGATCCCCGCGCCGGAGACGTCGAGCCGGTCAAGGGCTTCGATGTCGTCCCGCGCCGCGTCCACGTTCCCCAGCGCGATGTTCAGGCCAAGCCGCACGTCCAGCATGACCGCCGCTGCCGACGGGTCTCCTCCGGCCTCCACCCCAGCGACCAGATCCAGCGCGACGTCCGCCTCCCCCGCGTCCAGCATGACCGCCGCCAGCAACGCCGCGTCCATCGGCCCGCGACGCCCGGCGTCCCACGCGAGCTTCAGCGCGCGCGCTGCAAACCCAGGCCGATCCTCCCTGCGCGCCGCGTCCCCTGCCCTTGCGGCAGCGTCTCGGGTCCGGACCAGATCTCCCTTCGACCACGCACGTTGCGCGATGTCCATCCACGCGGCCCCCGCGCGGCTCCAGTCCCGACTGGTCTCGAACTGCTCGGCTTCACGCCAAAGTTTGCCCATGCGGCGCTCTATCCCTCAATCCGGCGCCACATACCCAAGCAGCTTCAACTGCTCCAGCTCAGCGCCGTCCTGGGACCCCACCATCACCGGCAGCACCGCGAGGGCCTCGGCCTCCGTGCGCGTCAGGCGGAGCATCCACCCGCGGCTGGCCTGGAGCTTCATCCCACCGACGAGGATCTCCCCCTCCGTCAGCGGAGCAGACGACTCGTTGGCCGCGGTGATCGTCCCGTCCAGACAGGCCTCGGCACATCCGAACCAGAGCGTCTGCCCGGCGGCGCGCATCGGGCGGAAGATCCAGCCTTCCCCGTCCGGGCGTAGGTCCCCGAGGTCCGACGCCAGAAGCTTGGGCGTATCGCCCCATTCGAGGTTGGCGCGCGTCTCCTCGCCGGCCTCCGGATCCACCACCCCCGCGCCCGAACCACCCGGAAGGTCCACCCTGAACGTATCCAACGCTCCGTGCAGCGAGAGGCGCCAGACCGGGCCGATCGGCCATCCTGTCGCTGTCGACAGGGCCTCGCGCATCGCCTCAAGACGACCGGCCGGCGCGTCCCCCGTGCGGCTTCGCTGCTCACCGGGGTCGGTGGTCAGGTCGTAGAGCTCCTCCCGGCCGCTCTCGGTCTGCAGGATGTACTTCCAATCCTCGAAGACGACGCCCCACCGCTCCTTGTCGAACATCAGGTGCCCGAGCGCCAGCGGCCGCGCGTGCAGAGCAGCCGCCAGCGCCTCCTCGCCGATCGCCCCATCGACCATCGGCGTGCCATCGATGAACGGGCGCAGCGACCACCCGTCTAGCGGGAGGCGCTCACCGTCCGCGCGGGTAGCGGTGACCCCGACCAGATCGAGGAGCGTCGGCACGATGTCGATCAGCCCGACCGCCGCGGAGACGTGATGGGGCCCGCCGCCCCAGCCCCCCGGCGGCCGGATGACGAGCACCGCGCGCACCAACTCATTGTAGAGGCTGTGGTTGTGCTCGTAGCCGCCGTGGTCCCAGAACTCCTCGCCATGGTCGGAGTGCACCAGCGTGACGGTCTTCCCACGGAGGGCATCGAGGCCGTCGAACAGCGTATTCAGGGTGTGGGACAGGTAAGCGACCTCGCCGTCATACCGGCCCCGGATCAGCTGCTTGTCGGTATCCGTGAGCTTCTTGCGGCGCATCAGCTGGATGATCTGCCAGCGGTCGAAGATCTCGGGCACCCCCTTCGAGCTCAGGCCCGCGGTGTACCGGCTGCCGAAGGGCTCCGGCGCGTTGTAGTACGTATGGGGGTCCATGAAGTGAACGAACGTGTAGGTGTCTTCATCCTGATGATCGCCAAGCCACTTCAGCGAGCGGGTGACCTGATCTTCACCGCGCGCGCCGTTCTCGTAGTACCAGTGCTCGAACCCGTCGTTGAATCGGAAGCGGGGTACGAGGTGGACGTTCGCGACAAAACCCGCCGTACGAAAGCCCTGATGGTCGAGCATCTCCGCGATCGTGGGGGAGGACATGGCGTCGTACGGATACCGTCCGGTCAGCGCGGTGCGAAAGCTCGGCCGCGTGCGAGGAGCGGGTGCCCATGCGTCGTCGAACACCACGGCGGACTGGGCCCATGCGTCGAATTCGGGTGTCGTCTCGCGCCCGTCCACCGTCTGCCCAGTGAACGACAGCGCGTCCCAGCGTAAGGTGTCGATCCCGACGACGACGACGTGCCGCGAGGTGCGCTCGCCCGCAGCAGGGGCGCTGATCACCGGGGTGCTGAACAGCACCGAGTCGTAGTCCGAATTGCCGTTCGGGTCGCTCACGAAGGCGACCGTCACCTGCTTGCCCGCGAAGCTGGACAGGTCGGCCGTGCCGTCCGCAAACCCCGCGCCAGGCGAGACGTCCGCTTTCCACACCGACGCGCCATCCACTTCGACCCGCGCCACGGCCCCGTTCCCGGCCTGATCACCGAGCAAAGGGTGCGCCAGCAGGCTCGCGCCCAGATCGAGCCGCGCCCCAGCCGGCACGGTCACGGTGAACTCAACGCGGCCGGGCGCTGGGACCAGAAGGCCAGGACGCGTCACCGGCCCGACCGTCGCGGTCATGGCGACAAATTCGGCCGGTGTAAGGCCGGACCCAGTGTAGATCCTACGCTTCAGTGCGCTCGCGAGCTCGGTCACGCGCAGCTCGGGCGGCTCCACCCAGCTCACCGGGTTTTCAAGCGAAATCATCCGGACCGTGTTGTCCTCCACAAACCAGCCGCCCCGCCCCGGATTGGCGAGCCCGCCCACAAACGGAACCTCCACCCCTTTACGGAACATGCGCGCGCCGAGCGGAGCGTAGTTGGGGCGCGGCATGTCGCACGCGAACGGCAGCGGATGCGACCAGATACGCATCCGGCCCAGCCGCTGGTTGGTGTCCGTCCACTTGCCGGAGAGGGGCATGATGCCTCCGTCGGCCAGCCCGGCGCCGGGGTCCGCCAGCTCGGGCAACACGTACACAGCGTCCCCGAGGTGATCGAGCGCGCGCCAGGGCCGGGCCGGGCCCTTGTCCAGACCGACGGTCGGCTTGGGTCCAGAAGGCAGCGGAACCCGAGCCGGCGGCGCGCGCTTGCAGGCGCCAGCCGCCAGAGCACAGGCCCACGCCAGCAGGACCACGCGGACTTGTCGAAGCGACATCGGGCTCAGCGGTAACCCGCCGGGACGACCCGGGTTTCATGATACGCGCGCGGATGCCAGCGTTCGACAGCCTGTTGACCCGACGCGTGGTGGTCGTGACAGGGAAAGGGGGAGTAGGAAAAACCTCGGTGAGCGCGGCCATCGGCCTGCTCGCGGCGCGCCGGGGGCATCGTACGCTCCTCTGCGAGACCAGCGGCGCGGACCAGATCTGTGGCCGGTTTGGCGTGCCGTCGGGGGTCTACTCAGTGACGGCGCTCAGCCCAGAGCTGTCGACGCTCTCCATCCAACCTGAAGCCGCGATCGAAGAGTACCTGCTGCGCATGCTCCGCTTCCGGAAGTTGTACGAGATGGTTTTTAAGAACCGCGTCATGGGTCCGTTCATCGACGCGGTGCCCGGGCTTCATGACCTCATCCAGCTTGGAAAAGTGTTCGATCTCGAGCGCGAGATCGACCCCCGACGGCGCGCGCGGGCCTGGGATCTCGTCGTCGTCGACGCCCCGGCGACCGGGCATGGCATCAGCATGTTGACGGCGCCCCGCGGGATGATGCGCTTGACCCGCTCCGGACCGTTTCACAACAACGCCCGCGATGTCGCCGGGCTCATCGAGGATCCTGCGCGTACCGCCATTGTCCTCGTATCGCTGCCCGAGGAGCTCGCCGTCTCCGAGACCACCGATCTCTACGGTCGACTCGGGAGCTTCCAGTCGCAGGTCGCCGGGATCGTCCTGAACGGGGTGAACGCGACCGCGCTCCCCGATGACTACGCCGCGCTCCGTCCCGCGCTGCTCGCCGGAGCGGACCCAGCGGGGCGCCATGCGATCGACCTCGCTGACGGCCTCCTTCGTCGCCAGGGCGCTGAAGACCGGGCGCGTGCGAGCCTCAAGCGGCTGGGTCCCCCGGTGGTCGACCTGCCCGATCTGGAGGTAGCCAACCTAGGCAGCCCGGAGCTGAACCGGCTCGCCACCTGCCTCGGATGCGCCACGTGACCCCTGTCCACATCTGCTGCGGCGCAGGCGGCGTCGGCAAGACCACATCTTCCGCAGCCCTTGCGCTGGCGCACGCCCGCGCCGGCGCTCGGGTGGTCGTGCTGACCATCGACCCGGCCCGGCGCCTCGCAGACGCCCTCGGCGTCCGCGTTGGGAGCGAACCGAGCCCGGTCCTGCTGCCCCCGGAGCTGGGAGCCCGCGGCACGCTGCACGCCCTCATGCTCGACCCGAAGGAGACCTTCGATCGGGTCGTCAGCCGGTACGCCCCGACGGCCGAAGCGCGCGACCGCATCTACCGCAACCACATTTACGAGCACGCCTCAGCGAACCTCGCCGGTGCCCAGGAGTACATGGCGATGGAGCGTCTCCATGAGCTAGCGCGCGAGGACAGGTGGGACTGCGTGGTGCTCGACACGCCGCCGACCCACCACGCGCTGGACTTCCTGGCGGCGCCGGAGCGGATGGCGAACCTGATGGACGAGGGGGTGATGCGCTGGATCGTGCTGCCGGCGTCGAGGGGGGGATGGCGCATGCTGGAACGAGGCAGCGAGGTGCTCGCCGGGGTGCTCGAACGCATGGTGGGCAGCTCAGCGATCGCCGATATCGCCGAGTTTTTCACTGCGTTTCAGGCGTTGTGGGACGGCTTCCGCGAGCGCTCCGTCGAGGTGAGAGCCCTGCTCTCCGCCCCAACGACGCGCTTTTTTCTGGTCACCACGCCAGCGCCCGCAGCACGCGCCGAGGCCCGGCTCTTCGTCGATCAGCTGCGGGCCCACCGCCAACCGCTCGCCGGCTTCTTCGTCAACCGCTGCCTGACGGCGCCGTCTGCCCCGGGTACCCCTCACTTCGGGCCCGACCCGCAGACCCGGGGCTGGGCGGAGGCGGTCGCCATGCTCAGCGCGCTCCCCGAGCGCCAACGCGTCCGGGTAGCGGCGCAGGAGGCGAGCATCGCCGAGCTCGTGGAGGGCACGGCCGCGCCCGTCTGGCGCATTCCGGACCTGGGCGAGTCGGTGCACGACCTTCGCGGCATCATTCGCGTCTCCCAATACGTTACCGAGGCGGCGGCTACAGGAGGTGCCTGGTGAGCGAGCCCTGTCCGCGTTGCTCTCGTCCGAACGCGAGCTTTCGTACGACCTGCCTCTACTGCGGCGCCAAGATGCCCAACCCGACGGCGCGCCCGGCCGAACCGCAGCACCGCGCACCCGACAACCTCGACGAGCTGGTCCGCGATGCGATGCGCGGCGGCGGCACCGAGAAGCTCAAGGCTGCGCTGACCCGTCCCGACCCGCCTGCGGGCGACCCGCGCCGGCCACCCGAGCCCCTGACGGTGCCGACGGTGCGCTCGGCCGCGCTGGTGCGCTCGGCCCCGTTGGTCCTCTGGACCGACCGGCTGGTCCGGGCAGCCCAACGTGCGGCGCTGCTCGGCGGTGACCCAGCGAGCCTGCTTGAGGTCCTGCTTGAGGCGGAAGAGGCCCTCGACATCGGGTTCTCGAGCCTTCCCGACGCGTCGCCCACCCTGCCGCCGTTCCGCCAACCGTGGATGCTCGTCCTGCCGCCGCTCGGCCAGCCCGAGGAGATCGGGCTCTCGCTCGGTGTCGATCAGGCGACGGCGCGCATGCTCGCTCAGGGGCGCTGGCCCCGGATCGGCCTAAGAGGCGAGTCACCAACCCTGGGTCGCCGGGCCGGGTTCGACCAGATCGCGATCTCTCGAGACGAGCTGATGGCGCTGCCGGCGCCGATGGGTGTCCTCGCGTCGTCTCCGTCGCCGGCCTGCCGCAGCGAATGGCAGGTGACCGACGAGCCGATCTGGCTCGACGATCCGCGCGGCGGCGGAGTAGCGGCTCGCTTCGAAAACGTTCTGGTCATCGTCCCGGGCGAGGTGGAGACCCGCACCACGCGGGAGGCCCCGAGCGAGAACCGCTGGCTGCGGAAGCGGCTGGCGAGCGCGGGCGCGGGCACCGAGCGCCGGGTGCGGGTCATCGACGTCCACACCGAGAGGGCGATCTTCCGGTTGGTCGAGGGCGTCACCCGCACCGATGCCATCCCCGGAACCGACCCCAACTCGGCCCGAAAGGCGTTCACGCGCGCCCTGGAGCACCTTGTGGCGCTGCACGACGAGGCCGAGGTCATCGAGGAGCGGCTCTGCAACGTCGGGGGGGACGGGAAGTCGGCCTGGCCGGCGTGGGAGGAGCATACGCGGGTCGCGCGTCTTTACACCCAGAAGCGCCGCGAGCTCGATGAGCGGCCGTGAGCAGCACGCGCTACCCTGCGGGTCGAGGTTCACGATGGCGAAGAAATCTCCCGCGCAGCGCGCGAACAAAAAGCACGAGAAGGAGAAACAACGCCAGAAGAAGCTGGCACGGCGCCAGCCACCGCTCTCACCGGAAGAGCGCTGGAAGCCCCTTACCGAGGGGATCGAGGGGCTGGCAAGGCGCCTCGATGTGGACGCATACATCGCGTTCGAAGAGGCGGCAGGCCTCGCAAAGCAGCGCCCCGAGGTCGCCCAATTGTGGACGACCGAGCGCGTTGACGCGCTGTCGACCGACGAAATCCTGGTCCGCCTCGAAGGGCTCGGCGTCACAACCGACGCCGAGTCGTTCGCGGAACGCGCCCTCGTCCTCGAGCGCACCCTGCTCTTTTCCAACGGGGACTGGCTGCCCCGCCTCGATGAAGGGAACCCGGAACCCCCGCGGACAGTGCACGACCGCGACTTCCTGCGCGCGGCGAACATCATCCTCTGGGAGCGATGGCTGCCCGACCAACCGTGCGACGAGGACCTCAACGCCTCGTTCGACCACGCCTGGTTCAACTTCGACTCGGGCCACACCGAGGAGCCGTTCTTCGACCTGCTGGACGTGTGGGAACAGCTCGGCCCCAACGCGCAGGACCGCCTGCAACGCACGCCGTTCGGGGTCGACTACACGAACGTGCTGTTGGAGACGACCCACGCGGTCCTCTCGGAGCTCGACGAGCTCGGCCCAGTGGTGAAGGCCCTGACCATCCTTCACGCCATCGTCCCGGCCCTCGCCCCGGACCGGTTCGAGCAGCTCCGAGCGCTGCAGAAGGTAGCTGACCACGAGATGGCAACCTTGTCCGCGGACTCCCCGGCCGATGGCTGACCAGGCGTCAACCGAGCAGGCGCCCCCTCGAGCCTCACGGCTACCGGGCGGCCTCGCGGGCAGCTGCCTGCTGGCGCTGGGGATCGCCGGCGTCACCTCCCTCGGCACCGCCGGGGCCGGCTGGTACTGGTACTTGGGCGAGCAAGCGGCGGCTGCTGCGACACGAAAGGACGAGGCCGAGGCCGAATTCCAGCCCGCGTACCGTCAGCTTGATGAGGCGATCGCCAGCTCGGGCCCGGTAGACATCGACAAGACGGTCCGGGTGATCCACGAGCTGGACGAGGCGATGCAGGCCTCGTCGGACGGAGGCGCCAACCTGCAGGACTTCCTGACGACCATGGCGACACAGGACTACCGGGGCGTCGCACCCGAGGTGCTCAGCGCCCGGCGTGAGCTCCTGAGCGTGATGTTCGAGCTGCAGTCGCGGCAAGTGGAGCTCGAGGACCAGAGAGCCGCCTGGAACTACACCACCGACGTGGTGCTCGGAACGCTCTCCCTGGTCAACGTGGGAGGGGCCGTCGAGAGCACCGGCGGAGTGCCCACCGGTGGGACCGGGCATTTCTCGGTCGACCGCGTGCAAGCGGAGCACCTGCTCCGGAAGGCGGAGGAGGAGCGAGCGATGCGGGCCCGCCTGCAGCGTGACGTGCACGACCTGCAGGGGCGGCTGCTCGACGCGACGATGAAGTGGTCCGGCACCTGGTTCGGCTATGTCGAGCAGTGGGACCGGCTGTGCCTGCAGCGCGACCGGGCCTACCTCGCTGCGCACGATGGCGATTGGGAGGAGGCTGCCATCGCGGCCCGCGAGGCCATCACCGCAGCGCCCGGCGAGCGCGAGGCACACTTGCTCCTCGCCCTCGCCCGCATCGAAGGGGCACGGCCAGCCCCCGAGGGCGGGCCAATCGACGACGCCGACATCGGCGCGTTCCTCGACGCCATCGTCGCCGCCCACCCCGACTCCGCGGCCCCGGCCCTCCAGCTCAAGGGCGTGTGGCTGGCCCGGGAGGGCCGCGCTGACGCAGCCAGGCTCGCCTTTCAGCTGGCCGCGACGGCTTACCCGGCGCAGTCCGCGACGCTAGCTCGGTTGGCCAATCCGTACCGATACCGCACCGACCTGCGCAAGACCCGCGAAGGCACCTACATCTCGAAGATGTACCAGACCACGCAGCTTGGAGCCGGGTATTTCTCGCCCGACCTGCAGATGGCGCGCGCGTACTACGATCAGGGCAACGCGACAGAGGGCAAAAAGAAGCTGCTCGACCACTTCTACCGCCGTCGCAATCAGGCCCAATGGGGCCTGATCCTGGATGACATCCAGTTCTGTGAGCAGTTCTTCGGGCCACACTTCGCGCAGATCTTCCCAGAGGAGAGTTTTCTCGACCTCACCGTGGCGCCCGGGCTGTTCGGCGAGAAGCTCAAGCTGGGCGTCACCAACCGGTCGGACCGCACTGTCCACAACGCCACGCTGCTGCTCTGCCTGCACCTCACCGACCAGCACCCCGACGACTACGAGGTCCTGCGCGTGGACCCGACCGCCGCGGCCGTGCAGGCGCACGAGGAGACTGCGTTCGCGGACACCGAGGTCCACATCGCGATCTTCGGCCAGGAAAAGGGGATCACCGACATCGTGACCAACCGCGCGATCCTCATCGCGGACGAAGGCGTGATGTGGGTGGACACCGACGAGTACAAGATCGCCGAGGCGGAGGCCTTCCGCCTCCACCGCGCCAGATCCGGCGCGGGGAGACAGGCGGCGCCCGGCCCCTCCGATGGCACGGCGCGGAGGGCGGTCGGCGCAGCGGTCGAGCAGGCGCTCAGCGCGGTCCACGCCAACGCCCACCTGCAGGTCAAACAAGCGCTCATCGGCCCGGACGACGTCATCATCACGCTCCCGCGCGCCGTCGTCCTCCTCGCACCGACCTTCCGGCTGAAGCTCGGGGAAGACCCGCCACTCCCGCCCGATGACAGCACGCTCGACGGCGACACGGTGGTGCTCACCTGGAACAGGGTGCACAGCTGGGAGACCTCCGGCGGGGCGTCCCCACCCGCGGTGCTGTCTGTGGGCAGCCCCTTCGCCGCTGTACGCGTAGAATGGCAGGGGGACGCCTCTGCGACCTACGTGCTCTCTGCTCCCCCGACTCTGGAATAAACATGCTCAAGCGCTTTGACGGGCCTCGCGGTCAGGTTCACACCCTCCGGCACGAGTCCGCGGTGCTGCGCGGCAACCGGCCGGGGGACCCCCACGTCCGGGATGTCATGGTGTACACGCCCCCCGGGTACGACGACACACGCGACTACCCGCTGCTCGTCGACCTGATCGGCTACGCCGGCAGCGGACGGTCCCACACCAATTGGAAGCCGTTCGGCCTGAACCTGCCCGAGCGCCTCGACATCCTGCTCGCTGAGGGCAAGATCGGCCCGATGGTCGTCGCGCTGCCCGACTGCTTCACGGCGTACGGAGGCAACCAATACATCGACTCGACCGCGACCGGGCCCTACATGACCTATCTCTGCGACGAGATCGTCCCGTTTGTCGAGTCGAGGTTTCCGATCCGCAAGAACGTACGAGGGGTGTTCGGCAAGTCTTCGGGGGGCTACGGCGCGATGGTGCACGGGATGATGCGCCCCGACGTCTGGAACGCGATCGCGTCACACTCCGGGGACGCCTATTGGGAGTGGCTCTTCCTGCCGGTTCTGCCCCGCCTGTTGAACCGACTGCGCTCCGTCGGCTTCGACACGGAGCGCCTGCTCGCCCAGATCCATGCCAGCGAGAAGGTCAGCTCCGGCGACGTCGACGTGATCATGGCCCTCGGCATGGCCGCCCACTACGACCCCGACCCATCGGCGCCGCTCGGCTTCCATCTGCCCATTGACGCGAGCGGACGACTGCGCGAGGACCGCTGGGCCAACTGGCTGAAGTGGGACACCGCGCGCATGGTCGACCACCATGGGGACGCCATCCGCAGCTTACGTGGGTGGTACCTCGACTGTGGAGACCACGACCAATACAACATCCATTGGGGCACCAAGCTCATCCACGAGTCGCTCGACCGCCAAGGGATCGAGCACGTGTACGAGGAGTTCAGCGACAACCACTCGGACGTCGATTACCGGATGAACGTGTCGTTGCCGTGGTTGTGGCGGACGCTGACGTCGTAGGTCGCCCACGTCAACCCGGCGTCCGCACACCAACGCTCGTCGTCGCACCTACCGTGTGCACCTCAAAAACGCCTGCTTACACTTGAGCACCACCGCCTCTCCTTCCCCGAACGACACGCTGCCCGCCTCGATCTCCTTGCCGTCGAACGTGGCGAGCACCGTGTAGGTTCCCGCTGGGACCACGGGGAGCGAAAACGTCCCGACGCTGGATCGCAGCCGCACCGACTCGGCGTTGCCAGACAGCTCGACGGTGGCCGAGGTGCCGGGGTCGGCTACCGGCGTGACCTTGGCAGCTGCGGGTCTATCGACCGGCGTGGGCACCGGTTCGGGCTTCACTGCGCTCGCTGCAGAGCTGCCGACCCCTATCCGGCTGGGCGCTGGGCCCGGCGCTGGGCTGGGCGCTGGGGCCGCCACGGTGACCCCGGCCGGAGTGCCCTCGGGATGCGGCGAAGCGGCGTGTGAGCCGGGGAGCAGGGCGGTAGCGTCCAGATGCACGCCCGGATCGGCCGGGCCAGCGACGTCGACGAGCGCAGGCTCCTGCGGGGCGCCGAGCTCGCGAAGCGCCAGCGCCCCTGCGACGAGCGCAACGATGAAGCCCGCCGCAATGCTGCCCATCCCCACCACCCCGAGCGCCGCCACCCCGGCCCGGGCTGCGGCGCCAGCCTTCCGCGACCCGGTAACGGGACCTGACCGCCGCGCCGCGGTGTTCGAGCCCCCGCCCCCCGGTCGCACCGGGCCCGAGCGCAGGGATCCCGAGTGCAGGGATCCCGAGTGCAGGGATCCCGAGTGCAGGGCCCCGGAGTGCAGGGCCCCGGAGTGCAGGGCCCCGGAGTGCAGGGCCCCGGAGTGCAGGGCCCCGGAGTGCAGGGCCCCGGAGTGCAGGGCCCCGGAGTGCAGGGCCCCGGAGTGCAAGGGCCCCGATCGGGTGATCGGGCCCGAGGCCCGGGCCGCCGCGGTCACCGGGCCGGGGACCTCGGGGCGCGAGGTCGGGCTCGGCACCTTCGCCGGTGGTTCAGCGATACCCCGCGCTCCAGCCACCTCGGCGCGATCGGCCGAGACGGCGGGCGCCGCACCGGACCCTCCTCCCAAAACATACCGAGGGCGCACCTCGGCCGGGGGAGGCGGAGGGGGCGGGCCGTCGCCGTCCTCGGCGAGCAGCTTCCCGGTCCACGATCCGGACGCTGGGATCGCCGAGGAGAGACAGGCAGGGACAGCCTCGGCCGCCCAATCGCGCAGGCCCATCCCCTGCGAGCGAGCCAGGTCGAGGCACCGTCGCTCCAATTCACGGGCGCTCGGTCGCTCCGTGGGTTCGTACGCGAGCATCTTCGCGATCATCTCGCGACAACCCTCCGGGGCGCGAACGATGTTCGCCTCGAAGCGCTGGGCGTGGCTCTTCGGGTTCGCGCTCGTACGCCCGAACGGCTCGCCCACCAGCAGCTCAAACAACACGCAGCCCAGCGAGTAGATGTCCCCGGCTGCGCCATCGTCGTCGAAGTCCAGTCGCTTGGGAGACATGTACTCGACGCTGCCCATCGCGAGCGAGCTGGTCTCGGTCTCCCGGGCCTGGAAGTTGGCCCGCGCAATGCCAAAGTCGAGGACCTTGAGCTCACCGTCCGACGACAACTGAAGGTTTGCAGGCTTTAAATCGCGATGACAGACGTTGAGCGGCTTGCCCGCCGGCCCCGGGCGGTGCCAGACCGCATCCAGAGCAGCGGCGACCTCCGCGACGATCTCCAGCGAGGGCCGCTCCGGGATCGGCGCCCGCTTCACCAGCGCCCGCAGCGACACACCCTCAAGGTACTCCATCACGACCGCTTGATGCCCGCCGATCCGCACGAGGCCATCGACCTGCACGATCGCCCGGTGTCTCAACAAGCCGAGCAGCCGAGCCTCGTCTCGAAAGCGCTGCTGCGCCTCTTCAGCGAGCCGGCCGTCTCCTCCCCCGAGCCGCAGGAGCTTGATGGCGACGGGCTTCTCGAACCCGTCCGAGCCCAGCATCGCGGCCTTGTAGACCACGCCAAAGCCGCCCTCGCCGAGGAGTTCACCGAAGCGGTAGCGGCGGGCGGTAGACGACAAGACCTGAGAGTATCGCGGATGGCGGCTTCGCCGCCCGCCAAAGCCGATCCACGCCGCGAGGTTAAGCGCAATGCCATGCGCCCCAGCCTGCCTCGCTCCCCCGCCCGCCTCGCCGTCGCGCTCCTTGTGCCGGTCGTCGCCTTCGTCCTGACCGCCGCCCGAAAGGCGGACGACCCGAAATACGAGAAGCACTACACAACCGCTGGCCCCGCCACGGCACCCGCGGTCTCGATAGCACTTCACGGCTCCGAGTCGCAAGGTACGTTTATCCAGCTTGGCGCCAAGTTTACGAACACGACCGCCGATCAGCTCGTCATCGTCAAAAAGTCCGGCGGGCAGTGGATTCTGCCCCATGGCGCGTTCCCGGTGGCGCAAGGGACGGTGGGCGCGCTGTTTGGGTCGACCATGCTCATCGCTCCCGGCGAGACCAAGGGCACCACGTTCCGGGCCGAGGGCGCCTCGGGCTTTCAGGTTGACAGCGCCTCGTTCAAGTTCGGGGAGATCTGGTCAGCCCCGAACACCGCCACACCCGCGACGGTCCCGGACTTCCCGCTTCCGCCAACCAGAAATGACTTCAGCGTGGAGGGGTGGTCCTGCAAGGTGCTCGAGCACAAGCAGAACACCGACCTGACTCAGGTGCAATTCGCCTGCACCTACACCGGCAAGGGGCTGGGGCTCATCGAGCCGTCGCACCTTTCGGTGAAGGCTCCCAACGGACAGACGTTCGCGAACCTCGCCAAGAAGGCCAGACGCGAAATCGTCATGGCCGGCGAGACCGCCAAGTTCCCGCTTGAGATCACCATGCCCAAGAGCGTGTGTGACATGCAGTTCGCCACGCTGCAGGTCGTCTTCAACGACGCGATCGGGGAGTCTGCCCTCTCGGCAGTGATCCTACCCGATTGGGCCTTCACGGTAGACGCCCCGGCGACCAAAGAGGCTAACAGGTAGGCGATTCGCCGAGGCTCACCAACGAAACGCCACGACGGCCAGCCCGATCCCAACGGCGCCGAGGCCGCCGGACACCATCACCTTCGTATTCGCGGTGCGTTGGAGCGCATCAAGCGCGGCTTCATCCAGCGCCGTACCGGTGTCCACGTAGCGGCTATGGTCGGCGACCGCCCAGCCATAAACGCTGGCGCCCGCTACCACGGCTGCTCCGGCCCCAACCCACCAGGGAAGCGGGCTCCTGCCCTCGGCGGGGCTGCGTGCCCGCGCCGCCTTCGATGCCCCAGCACCGGAGCTGACAGCCTCTGACGCGAACCTGGACCAGTCCGGGAGCGGCTGGTCCGCGGTCGCCCAGAAGGAGTCCAAGACCGCGCGTGGGGCGCCGGCCTGGCCTGAAGCTGTCGCCGCGGCCAACTGGAGCACCGCTGGGCGGTCGAGAGGACGGTCCGCGGTGCGCACGCCATCGATGTACAGCACGGTGCCGGTAGGCACCTTGACCGTCTCGGTAGTGACGTCCAGCGAGGCGATGCTGAAGAGGTCCCGCAGGGGGGTGCCCGGGGGCGCGAGGCGGTCGGTGATCCCCCACGCAGGGTCAGCCGCGCGGGCAGCCCCAAACGCCCTCCGCGCGTTCGATGCATCACCAACAACGAACGCGGCGTAGGCGTGGAGTCGGTGCACCGCCGCGATGTCCACGGGGGCGAGCACCTGACCAAGGCAGCGCACCCTGGCGTCCACCACGGTAGCGGCAGCGCGAATCGCGTCCTCCTCAAGCTGGATGACGCCCTCTTCACCGTCGAGCAGCGGGTCCTTCAGGTCGGCTACAGTGGTCGCCGTGCAGGGCTCACCTCCCGTTTCGGCCAGCGCCGGCGCGGAGAGCGCCGGCGCGGAGAGCGCCAGCGAAGCGAACAACAAGCCGATGACCCGCATCACATCCCCTTCCCGTAGAGCACGTAGACCGCCCCCCCGGCTTCGTAGCCCCAGTACGAATCGTTGTATGCGCCGATCACCCAGTCGTCCCGGCCGTCATCGTTGAGATCGCCGCTGGCCATGGAGGCCCCGAGGGCGTCGTCGGCGTAGCCCTTGACGGACACCTCCGCGTCAGCCGTGGCGAGCGACGCGGGGAGCGGGCCCTGAAAAAGGTAGGCCCATCCCACATCGCCGCTCTGGCTCGGCGCGCCGGCGGCCAGATCGATGAAGCCATCGGAGTCGAGGTCCAGACCGAGCACCGAAGCACCCAGGCCGAGGGCGCTGCTCCCGAGCACGACCGTATAGGCCGCCGACAAGGACGAGACCCCGCTGGAGCCGCCCGAGACGACATACACCGCGCCGGCCTCGCTCCCGCCATCGTCGTTTCCGGGGGCGCCGATCACGATGTCGTCCAGACCATCACCGTCAACGTCAGGGCTGACCGCCACGGCGCTGCCGGCGAGGTCTCCGACGGCCACCCCTTGCCAGACCGCGCTGGCGACCGCCGGCGCGCTCGCGTACCCCGCGGTGGTGACGTCCAGCACGTACACCCCCCCGACCTCCGAGCTGTCGCCGGGCGCACCCGCGACGATGTCATCCACGCCGTCGCCGGTCACATCCCCGGCCGCAAGTGCGGTCCCAAGCCGGGAACTGTACCCGGCGCCGTACCAGCCGCTCTCAACGCCGATGACGCTCTTGTCGCAGGAAGTCAGGCTGTGCAGGGTCACGACCCCATCGTAGGTCGCCGCGTACGTGGAGAGGGGCGCCCCGCTGAACAGCTCGGGCTCGCCGTCGCCGGTCAGATCGGGCAGGAGGACGACCGCCGAGCCGGCCTGTGCGGAGTTGGCCGCGCCGAAGTCACGCGCACAGGAGTTGGACTGGGCGAAGCCGTCGCTCGGCGCCGCGAAGCTGAGCGCCGACCCGCCCTCCGCGTAGGCGTAGTCGATCAGCGGTTGGCCAACGGCGATCTCGGGGCTCGCGTCGTCGTCGACGAGCGCGACCGAATACCCGAACTGGTCGCCACCTTCATCGTAGAGCCAGTAGCTGTAGTTCCACGAGGGAGAGCTACCCGACGGGACCGACAAGAACTGGTAGACCGCACCGGAGCCGTAGTCCCTGCCGGGAGCGCCGATCAGCAGGTCATCCGGACCGGAGGAGTCGATGGGACCCACGGCGAGCGCGTACCCAAAGTACATGTCTCGACCATCGAACCCGAAAATCTGGGCGTCGGTCGAGGACATCGCGCTGACTGTGCCGCTCCACACACAGGAGCCCGCGCCGCCATCGCAGTTGTTGTCGATTCCGTCGTTGCAGATCTCCGCCGCGCCGGGAGAGACCGTCCGGTCCACGTCGTCGCAGTCGGATCCGTAGGGCGTGACGTCGTAGCCGTCGGAGTCCTGATCGTAGTCAGAGCCGCCGTCGCAGGAGCTGTCCACGCCGTCGTACCAGATCTCGGCCTGATCGGGGTAGACATCGGCGCGGGCATCGTCGCAGTCAGTCGGATCGACGTTGTCATACGAGCCCGACGGTGCGCACCGGCACTCGGACGAGGACGAGCCGTAGCCGTCGCGGTCCGCGTCCAGAAACCAGATGAGGCACATGGTCGCTGCGATGTCGTTGGAGTCACCGTCGCAGTTGTCGTCCTCCGCGGTGTCGCAGGTCTCGGTGGCGCCCGGGTGCGCGCTGCCGTTGGCGTCATCACAGTCGGTGTTGAGCGTAGTGGTGTACTCGCCGGCCATCTGGCAGCGGCACTCCGAGCTGCCGGCGCCATAGCCGTCGTTGTCGATGTCGGCGTAGAGCGCCGTGCAGTCCGTGGCGTCGAGATCGTTGATGTCGCCGTCGCAGTCGTCATCGTAGGAGGTCCCGCAGGTCTCCGTCCCCCCGGGGTTGACTGAAGACAGGGAATCGTCACAATCGGTTGTATTGGTCGCGGTGTAAGCAGGCTGGACACACGCCACGGCGGCGACATTGCCGGCACCGTAAGCGTCGCCGTCGGAATCCTCGAACCAGATCAGCCCGTCGCTCACCGAAGGATCGTCGTCGTCAGTTAAACCGTCGCAATCCTCATCCCCCGCCGCACAGATCTCCTCGGCCAGCGGGGAGATCTCGGCGTTGGTGTCATCGCAGTCGCTGTTGTCCGCTACCAGACCCGGCGTCGCCACACAAAGGGCGATGCCTACCTCGGCGCCGTACGTGTCCGCGTCGTCGTCCGCGTACCAGGTACCGGTGCCCGTCACAGAGGGGTCGGCGTCGTCCACCAGCCCATCACAGTCCTCGTCCGCGCCACCACACGCCTCGGTGCCATTCGGGGAGACCGACGGATCCGCGTCGTCGCAATCCGTAGGCGCGGCCTCCGAGCCGGTCGGCGCCTCGCAGGCTTGGACCGGAGAGCCGACGAAGCTGTCGCCATCCGCGTCGGTGTACCAGGTCGGAGGATCGACTGGATCGTCGTCCACTTCCCCATCGCAGTCGTTGTCCACGGCGTCACAGATCTCACCCGCCCCCGGGTAGGTGGCGAGGTCGCCGTCGTCGCAGTCGTCGCAGGCGATCCAGCCGTCGCCGTCTGCGTCGGTGGCGCCCGTGTACCCGTCGCAATTCAGATCCACGCTGGAGTCGCAGGCCTCCTCGGCCAGCGGGTGAGCCTCGAAGTTGGCATCGTCGCAGTCGGTGCCATCGGCGACGGTCCCCGTGGGCTGGTCGCAGGCCGACCTGGGCGAGGCCGGGTCGCCGTATCCGTCCGTGTCTGAGTCGGTGAACCAGACGGGAGCGTCGGCGCCATCGTCCACCGCCGAATCGCAATTGTCGTCGTACTCGGTTGTGCAGGTCTCGATCGCTGAGGGGAAGATGGCGGGGTCGGCGTCGTCGCAGTCGGTGGCGTCGGCGATGTAGCCATCGGGCTGGGTGCAGGCGTCCGTGGCCGCCGAGGGATCCCCAAAACCGTCTTCATCCGAATCGGCGAACCAGCGGCGCACCGTGGACGCTGCAGCGTTCTGGTCGTCGCAGTCGTCATCGAGCAGGACGCCGTCGCCATCCGGATCCAGACGGTCGGACTTTGTATTCTCCCCGATCCAGGCACACCCCGCGAGCAGGAGCAGAGGGAGGGCGAAACGCGCGTTGCGGAAGCGGGACATCCGGG
>SHYV01000048.1 GCA_009692605.1 Myxococcales bacterium | reverse complement strand
GACGACGTGCCGGAATCGGAGTGGGAGCCGGTGGAGAACTCCGACGGGTTGCCGAGCCCGCTCGAGGGCGTGTACGAGGACAACGGCCCCGCGGACGAGAGCGCCGGGTTTCGCTCCCTGATGGGTTTTCCGATTCGCGATGAGGACGTGCTCGCCCAACGCATCCGGCTGTGGAACGACCCGACCGATCCTGACTTTCGCGATTACCCGAGCGCCACTGAATGGGTGGCGAGCTACGCCCCGACGGAGTCGAACTTCGAGCTGATCAAGGACTACCTCGAGTACGAGGGCTTCTCGGTAAACTATGAGGCGACCAATCGGCTCCTCATCCAGTTTAGCGGCACCGTCGGGCAGTTCAACACCGCCTTCAATACCGAGCTGCACGAGTGCGACCGGGAGAACCCTCAGGCGGGGAACGAGCCTTTTCCGGTGTACTGCACGCTGGAGACTTTCACACTGCCGGCGTTCGTTGAAGATATTGTCACCGGCATCGTCACTGCGGATCTCCCCGTGGACGAGGGCCCGCTGCCCGGAGAGGCCGGCGATATCGAATACGACCCGCCTGGCAGCGGTGCCTTCGTTCCCACCGATCTGGCCAACGCCTACGGCATCACGCCGCTCTGGGACGCCGGTTACGACGGTGCGGGCGCGCGACTCGGCGTGACCATCGGCGGGATGTTCAAGTACAACGACATCCAGACCTTTTGGCAGTCGACCGGGATCACCCGGGACAACCCGACGGTCTACTACACCATGGAGGATGTCCCGAGCCGCAATGTGGAGGCTGCGGTGGATGTGAGCTGGGCCGGCGCGATGGCGCCGGGCGCGGAGCTCATCGTTTATGTGGGCCCGGACGCCCGGAATACGTCGATGGTGTACGACTTCAACGAGGCGATCGCGAGAGGAGAGGTTGACATCCTCACCGACTCATTCGCCCACCGCGAAGACTCAGAGCCGAAGCTGGTTCGGGAGCAGTACAGCCTCGCGGCGATGCAGGGTGCTTCGTTGGGGATCACCCTCGCCGCAGCCAGCGGGGACTCGGGCGGCACGGATGTTCCGTGCTCCAGCCCCTACGTGACCTGTGTGGGTGGCACCATCCTCGACATGTCCGGCAGCGAGGTGAACGACGAGTACCCCTGGGACGGCGGGGAGGGGAATACGAAGAGCTTCGACATCCCCTACTGGCAGGAAAACCTCCCGTTGGACGGGACTACCCGGGCGGTCACCGATGTGGCCCTGTCCGCCGGAAATGCCTACTGGGTGTACTATCTGGGGGAGTGGTACCGGTACATGGGGACGTCCTTCTCGTCGCCCGTGTTCGCCGGGGCCGTCGCGGTGGTAGACGGGTACCGGGTAGTCCATGGCGACCCGACTCTTGGCTACATGAACCCGATCCTGTACACGGATGAGGCCGTGCAGGCCACCTTCCGCGACGTCACACATGGGGATGGAGCGAACCACCCCGCCACGGTGGGCTGGGACTACCCCACGGGTTGGGGCGGTCCCAACGCAGCAGAGCTGGCTACCGCCTGGCCGTAGCCCGCGTCATCCCGCGGGCTGCAGCGCCGAGCAGTCGATGGACGAGGAGAGCACACCGACCGGCGCCTTCCAGCGCGACCCGACCGCCAACCCGAGCCACTCGGACTCCGCCACGTCGCAGGTCAACACGCGTCCATCCGGTGCCGCTGACTCCGTGAAGGTCACCGTGTACTTCTCGCTTCGGGCACCCTCGCGCTCGGTCGCCCCGATGTTGGCCGTGGGCCAGGCTGGCGCCGGGGCGAGGGCGCTACCGGCCGCCTTCGCCGCACGGGCGGCCACCCACCGGTCCTGCGTATAGGCGCACTTTTGGTCGTAGACGGGCTGGTCCTTGAACTTAGGGTCGCACTTCTGCTGTTCGGTGAACGTGCCGTCGCCGTTGTCCTTACGCTCGTTGTGGCAGTCCTGCCCATCCGGCACCTTGGTCGTTGAACGCTCGGCTTGTGCACAGGACACGTTGCGAGCGCCCACCGGGACCGCTTCCTTCCACGCCGAGTCGGCCACGGCCGTAAACGCCTCCACGGCGATCTCGCGAGACCACGTGTGACCGGTCACCGCCACCGCAGCTTCCTTCTTCCACAACATCACCCCGATCCCCGCGCACATCGCCAACAGGATCAGGAGCGTCAAGCCGCCGGCCAGCCCCCCCAGGACCAATCCGCTCCCTCCGGATTTCGAGGGCGCGACCGGCGCTGTTTTTTCTTCGTGTGCGGCTGTTCTCTTGGCGCGCTGCTCGGCTGTCGCAGCCTTGGAGGTGTCCGCAGCGAAGGCCCCCGACTGATCGGACTGCACGTCGCGCTGGATGACCGGCCCCGCGCCCTCGAGCGAGGCGCCGCAGCCTACGCAGAATTGGGCGGTCTGGGCGTTGGGGGCATCGCAGCCCCCACACGCCTTGTCGGCACCGACGAAAGGATGGTCGTCGACGGCCACCTTGTCTTCGTCTTTGGGGAAGTAGCGAGTGGTGGGGTCCTGCGGTGACCCGCAGCTTGGGCAATTGCGGTGGCTCAGACCCAGCAGCTTGGGGGTCTCGCACCGGGAGCAGTCCCAGAGCATCTCATAGCGATTTTCGGTAGGCATGGCGGCACATTATCAGAAATGCTCGCGGTGCACCACGGGTAGTGGATCAGCAGGCTTTGGTTTCGGCGATGACAGCGGTCAGCACGTCTTCGTCGGGGCGGGCTACCGTCGTCACACGCAGGCTCGGTTGGCCCTCCCAGCCCTGGACCAGGAGCGCATCGCCCGGCCACACGGGTCGGGAAAAGCGGGCGGAGAGCGAGCGCAGGGCCGATGGGGGGCACCCGGTCCCCCGAAGGACGGCGCGGCCGACGAAGCCGAGGGTGCACAATCCGTGCAGGATGGGGCGGCCGCCGGTGACCTCTGGCGAGCGTGCCGCAGCAGCGGGGTCGACGTGCAGCGGGTTCAGGTCGCCCGATAGGCGGTAAATCAGCGCTTGATCGAGGCGGGTCTCCAGAGCCACGCGCCAGTCGGGCGGCCGCGAAGGGGGGCTGGCCCGGGGCCTCCTTGGCGGCCGCGCTGCTTCAGGCTCACCCTCGCCCGGAAAGTAGATCTGAAACGAGACCTCCGCGACCTCTCCGATTTGGAAATTCAGCTGGGCGATCCCGAGCGGTCCGATCGCGTAGGTGCTGACGCTGCGGGCGATGGTCAGCACGGTCCCTGGCGAGGCCAGTCCGGTGATCTGCACCGACGCTTCACCGAACATGGCCCGTGCAGGATCGCCGCGTACGCGACGCAGCAGGGGCCGGGCGAGACGGAAGGCGAGCGCGGTGTAAAACGTGGGCAGGATCACCGGCCCGAGCCCCTCGTAGACGAGGTCGAGGTCGTTCTCGCCCGCGCCCACGCCGAGGGCGTAGAGCGCGACGTCCCTCGCGGTGAGTCGGAGTCGGATTGACGGGGCGGCCATGTTGTCGAGCTGGATGAGGGGCATGTGCCGTCCTACGAGTCGAGCATTGCGTATGGGGGGTTGGCGTAGCCGACGGCGGCGGCTCGCTTCAGGGTCGCGCTCGCCGTATTCGGGTCGATGGCCGCACCCGTTTCGTGCACGATCATGCCCGCGCCGAGGGCGTCTGCGGCCGCGTACCAGGCTTCCCCGGATTGGGGTGCGAACCGCAGCGAGCGGTCGGACGCGGACTGTGCCCGGAGCGAGCGCTGTCCCCGGCGGTCGTGGACCCGCCCGCATCGACCGCACCCCGCCGTGCCAACGAGGCGCGCCCTTGCGCCTCGGCCTCCAGACCCTGGGCGAGAGAGGCGATCCGGCCGACCGGGGCCAGTCCGGGGTCGAGGTCAAGCTGCGCGTACCGCGCGGTGACACCATCGTAGTCGCCGGTCAGCAGCCGCGCAGCGGCGAGCCGCCCTGTCGCGATGTGGCAGGTGTGGGGCTGCCGGTACGGCCATGCTCCGATTGTCATGGGCCCCGCATCCAACCCAGATGGACCCTCTGGCGCAACGACAGGGGTTGATCTGCCCAGGCGGTGTAGAGGTCGTGGGCGTGAATCAGCACCGCGGCGGCTTCGCCCTGGCGGCCGACGGCCAGGAGGACTTGTTCGCACCGGAGCCGCTCATCGCAGCCCAGTAGGGCCTCGGCCATCTGCTTTCGCATCGGAATCGCCTCGGTCCCCCGCGCTCGCGCCTTCCGGAAGTCTGCATAGGCGCTCAGGTCCCACGGAGCCCCTGACCACGCGACCAGCGCCGGGTGCGCCGTAAGCTCCGCTTTCAGCCGCGCCTCCAGCACGTCACCGTAGTCTGCCTTCTGGATCGCGGCGGCGGGAGCGATGGCGGCGCGAGGCCGGCGTCCGGGTCTAGAGGGCAGCGGGGTCTCCATACAGACCGCGACCCGCTCAATCGTCATTGTGCCGATGGTCAGGGCGGGAGTCGACGCGTTGGGGCGGGTTCGGGCTTTCGACCAGCGCGGTCCTCGGCGCGCAGCGGCCGCGTCCGAGAGGTGCACGGCCGCGTTGGCCGTGTCGAGGCGCAGCAGCACCGAGCGGTCCCCGACCGTCGCCTCGACGTAGAAGAACGGGTCGGTCGCCTGTACACCTCCGTAGAGCGGGACGGTCGCGGAGCCGGTGGGCACAGCGGTGCTCGAAGGCGGGGTGGAATTCGCCATCGCCGGCTGCACGAAGAGCATGAGGACCGCGAGTGCGGCGACGGTCCGCACGGTGAGGCTGCGGCGGAAGGCGAGCAGCGGGGCACCAGGAACACGCATCGAACCGCCGGAGGACGGCGCAATTTAGCGCGGTTCGCCCTTTGCCGGGACAAGCGATTGAAAAGCGCTGGCGTCCGCTTTCGGTTAGCCGCTGGCCGGAGTCTCCCATGTCGCTCATCCAGGAAGTCCACGCCCGATTCATCCTCGATTCCCGAGGCAACCCAACCGTCGAGGTCGAGGTCGTCACTGACGACGGTGTTGTGGGGCGTGCAGCGGTACCCTCGGGCGCCTCCACCGGAGACCACGAAGCGGTCGAGCTTCGGGATGGGACGCCTGGGCGCTGGGGCGGCAAGGGGGTCAGCCGGGCGATCGCGAACGTGCACGACATCATCGCGCCTCAGTTGATCGGGCTCAACGTGGCGGAGCAGCGTGCGATCGACACCCTGCTGATCGAGCTGGACGGAACCCCCAACAAGAGCCGGGTAGGGGCGAACGCCATCCTGGGCACCTCGCTCGCGGTGGCGCGCGCGGCGGCGTTGGCGCACCGGGTCCCGCTCTACCGGTGGGTCGGCGGGACGAACGCGCACGTCCTCCCCGTACCGCTGATGAACGTGATCAACGGGGGCGCGCACGCGGACAACAATCTCGACGTGCAGGAGTTCATGATCGTGCCGTCGGGGTTCGACAGCTTCGAGGATGCGTTGCGGTGCGGAACCGAGGTGTTCCACACCCTGAAGAAGGTGTTGTCGGCGAAGGGGCTCAACACCGCGGTAGGCGATGAAGGGGGCTTTGCGCCCAACCTTGCGGGCAACGCCGAGGCGCTCGAACTTCTCTCCAGCGCGGTAGAAAAAGCCGGGTACAAGTTGGGGGATCAGGTGTTCTTCGCGCTCGACGTGGCGGCGAGTGAACTCTGGCATGATGGCGTTGACGGCAAGCCGGGCATGTACAAGTGCGCCGGGAAGGAGATGGACTCCGCCGGGATGGTGGCGATGTACGCCGATCTTGTCGAGAGGTTCCCGCTGGTATCGATCGAGGATGGTTTGGACGAGGACGACTGGGCGGGCTGGAAGCTGCTGAACCAGAAGCTCGGTCGCACGGTTCAGTTGGTCGGGGACGATCTGCTGGTCACCAACACGCAGCGGCTTTCGCGCGCCATCCGAGAGGACGTCTGCAACGCGATTCTGGTGAAGGTGAACCAGATCGGCACCCTCTCCGAGACGCTGGACGCGATCCAGATGGCACAGTGTGCGGGTTGGCGTGCGGTGCTCTCCCACCGGTCCGGGGAGACCGAGGATACCACCATCGCCGACCTCGCCGTCGCCACCAATTCCGGGCAGATCAAGACGGGTTCTCTCTGTCGCACCGACCGAACCGCGAAGTACAACCAGCTGCTTCGCATCGCGGGCGAGCTTGACCGCGCCGGGCGCTACGCCGGCCGGGGTGCGCTGGGACGGTGAGCGTACGGCCCGCCCTCGGGCGTTGCCGGGGCGGGGACTGTTGACGGGCTGGTGATCTCAGCCGGCGACTGTGGTATCCTTCGGCGGTCCGCTTGTGCTCTCTGTGGGTCGGTCGGACATCGCCCTTCGAACCCCGGTGTCCTGATGCGTATGCTCTCGCTCGTCGTCGCCCTCCTGCCGATGCTGGCCTGTTCCAACGTGAATGAGCGCGGGTGGAGCGGCGGCGGCACGCACTTCTCCACCGGAACGATGTACACCGGGCCGCGGGACACTTCGGCCACCGACACTGCGGATACGGCTGGGGACACCGGGCCGGTGGATACCGGGTCCGTCGAGGGGACCGGGTTGACGCCGACGTCTGCCTCCTGCGACGTTGAAGACATGCCCAACCTCGGGCTGGCGGTCACGTGCACCTCCGACTGGTCGGCTGCAGACGCCCTGATTCTGGATGGTGGATCGGTCGACTACAACCTGATGGACGCTGACTCGGTCTCGCTCACGAATGGCAACCTGACGATTTCGACCGACGTGACGACGCCGGACAGCGCCTACCTCGAAGACTCGACGATCACCTTCTCCCTCGCCCCCATCGACGAGGGCGTAGGCTACATCGTCTGGTTCTACGCGACCTCGAAAGACGGCACGCAGAATTCCGAAGAGACCCCGTACGTCGTTTCACCGTAGCGCTGAATCGCCGCGCGGCTACGCCGTCAGGCCGGCTATCCTCGACGCGCCGGAGCTTCCCGATGCGCGTTTTGCTGATCAATCCCGCAATGAATATGGCGAAGCTGGGGCGGTTCGCTAGTCTGCTGGAGCCCATGCCCCCGACGGGCATCGCGTACATCGCAGGCGCGTTGGTGGCAGCGGGCGTGACTACCCGCTTCATCGACATGTTCGCCGAGAAGCTCGATGGTAAGCAGGTCGTTGAGCGAGCGCGGCGGTTCGCCCCGGATCTCGTGGGCATGACGGTGCTCACGCCGAGCGCACCGACCTGCGAGCTGCTGGCCAAGGCCATCCGCGCGGTGCTGCCGAACGTGAAGATCGTCTGGGGCGCGGTCCATGCCGACGTCTTCGCCAAAGACATCCTGCGCTCTGGCTCGGCCGACTTCATCGTCCACCACGACGGCGAGGACACGATCACCGAGCTCGTTCAAGCGATGGAGTCCGGCGCCACCGACTTCAGCGCGATCGATGGCCTTAGCTGGATGGACCGGTCTGCCGGCTCCGGTGACCCCGTCACCAACAAGACTCGCGCGCTGCGTCGCGATCTTGACTCGCTCGCCTACCCGGCGTGGGACCTGACTCCCTACCACCGGTACGGGCTCCTGCCTTTTGCCGACATGGACAAGCCGATCCTCACGATGACCGGCTCGCGCGGCTGCCCCTACCGCTGCGACTACTGCTCGCTGCTGCACTCCGGCAAGGTCTACCGCCGGCGCGACCCCATCAAGATCGTCGACGAGTACGAGTACTTGGTCGATCGCTACGGGGTCAAGCAGATCGGCCTGGTGGACCCAATCTTCCCGCTGGTCCTGAAGGATCTCACGCCGTTCTGCGAGGAGCTCGTCCGCCGTAAGCTCGACCAGAAGTGCGTCTGGCTGTCCGAGACACGCGCCGACCGTCTCGACGCGGAGACCTGCCGCACGATGTACGAGGGTGGGTGCCGCCGGGTGCTGATCGGCATCGAGTCCGGCGTGGACATGCTGCTCGGCAACGTGAACAAGAACCTCACCACCGAGAAGGTGCGCTGGGGCGTGGAGAACGCGCGAAAGGCCGGGATCCAGACGGTCGGCCTGTTCATGATCGGCATGCCGGGCGAGACCCCGGAGATGACCAAGGAGACCATCGAGTTCGCGGTCGACCTAAAGCTCGACTTCGCGAAGTTCGCGATCACCGTCCCGTTTCCGGGGTCCAAGCTGTTTGAAGACCAGTGGCAGAAGACGCTCTTCCGCGACGACTGGGAGAACTACACCACGTTCAACCCCGACGCGGACCGCTTGATCTACCACCCGGAGGGGTATGACCCCGAGCTGCTCATCAAGATGCAGAGCTACGGGCTTCGCCGGTTCTACATGCGCTACGATCAGGTTCGCAAGCAGCTCATCGACCTGAAGACCATCAACCCCAAGATGATGCTCTACGGCCTCTACGGCATGGCGATCTGATCCCCCGTACCCCACCCGTTACACTGCTCACCCCGAAGATCGTATCGGGGTGTTGTGATCTTCAGGGTGAGCGATGTCACTCCCGGTCGAGCGCGGTCCGGGCCTCGGCGAACTCTTCTTGCGTGTCCACAGCTGAGCGCCAGCGGTAGAGCATCATCGGCGGGGCCTTGAGCAGGTCTACGATCTGGCGCTGCGCCAGGACCCCGTGGCGGTGAAGCATCCAGGCGGCGAGCTTCCGATCGCGGGTGCCACCGCGGCTCGAATCGAGCGTCGTATTGGGGTTCACGCCCGTCGCCCTGGCCACGCGCCCCAACGCCAGCAGCACCTCGGTCTCCAGGAAGAGCGGCAGCTGGGACTGGCCCCGCTCCGGATCACGCCGTGCTTCGCAGTAGGCGACGAACCCATCCCAGCCACCGTGGCGGGCGAGCAGCGCGTCGGGCTGGAGCCAGGAGGGGCGGTCGTCGCCGCGCCAGGCGGAGTGGCTGGTCTCGCGGCCGCGATGCAACTGATGGACGTCTGTGAACCGCGGGACGGGGTTGGCGTGGATGTAGAACGGCAGGTAGTCGAGGTGCTCGTCCGTGGTGACGTCCCGACGCCAGGACGGACGGACGAAGATCGGGCCGCGCTCGGCGTGCATTCCGTTACGAAAGCGGGCAAGCGGCGCGAGGACATCGCGCAGCGCAGCGCCCAGCTCGGCATGGCCGGGCGAGGTGACGAGCAGGTGCGCGTGGTTGGGCATCAGCGCGTAGGCGCATACTGCTCCACCGCGCTTCACGAACTGGTCGCAGCGCGAGAAGAAGTCGTCCCGCAGTACTGCGTCCGAGAACACCGGCACGTCGTGCGCCGCCTTGATCCCGACGTGGACGTACATCACTTCCATGGTCTACCTCGACCTCCTTGTAACGCTATCCGTTACATCGCTCACCCCGAAGATCGTATCGGGGATCGTCTCCGCGAGAACGACGTCGATACGATCTTCGGGGTGAGGATTGTTACGAGGCGGTCACCAACGCTGGATGTCCCAGCCGCGCTCCTTGGCAACCCGCGCGAGGCGGGGATCGGGATGGACCACGACGGGCCGCCCGATCGCCTCCAGCACCGGCAGGTCCGACCAACTATCCGTGTAGAACGTGCAGTCCTTCAGGGTGACGCCCATCCGGGTCGCCAGCCGCCGGGCGTAGGTCAGCTTGCCGGCCCCAAAACACAGCGGAAGTTCGGGTTTCCCGGTGAAGCGGCCATCCCGAAGCTCAAACCGGTTGCAGAGGGCGTGCGGGATGTCGAGCGCGCGCTGGACCGGCTCGCAGAGGTAGGGCGAGGACGACGTCAGCAGCGCGAGCGTGTCCCCGGCCGCGCGGTGGCCTTCGACGGCGGTGAGCGCGCCCGGTCGAAGGTGGTGCGCGACCTCCCGCTCGTAGAAGCTGAGCGAGTCGCTACGTAGATCCGCCTCGGTCTGGCCGGCGAGCGTGCCGATGGCGTCGGTGAGGATTTGGTCCATCTTGCCATATCCAAGATGGTACGCCGCGATCCACACTCCGGCACGGGCCGCCTGCAGTCGGGTGATCCGTCCGCGTCGGTATTCGTGCTGCACCCACAGCTTTCCAGCGTTCACGCTCAATAAGGTGAGGTCAAGGTCGAAGAAGGCGATGCTACCCGTCATACCACTCGGGTGTGACCAGCTTCTGGTAGTTCTCAACCTTCAATGGGTTGATCCGCTCCTTGATCGCGTCGATCGCCACGCTCGCCGACACCTTTGCGAACCAGATGTACATGTCGCGCTTGTAGGGCACCCGCGACATCAGCCCCTTCGCGAGCCATTTGTTGTTGACGAACTTCTTGTTCATCTCGTACAGCGACACGGCGATCTCGTCACGGGTCATGTACTTCGTATCGAGGACGGGGGACAACCAGTCGAAGTTGTCGAAGTCTTCCTCGGTGATCCATCCTTTTTCTACGGCTTCGTCGTAGATTGGCGTCCCCGGGACCGGGGTGATCGGGTGGAACGCGGGGAAGTCGATGTCGAGCCTGGAGGCCAGGGTGACCTGCTTCTGCAGGCTCTCGGGGCTCTCGTCCTTCACGCCAACGATGAAGGTCGCTTGCACGAACACGTCCGGGTACTTCTCCTTGAAGATCTTCAACGCCGCCTCGGCCACACCTCCGGTGTAGAAGCGCTTGTCGAGCAGGGTCAGCGAGTCGTCCTCGGCGCGCTCCACCCCAATCAAGATGTGGGACAAGCCGGCTCGGATGAGCTTCTCGAGGATGCCCTTCTTCTCGTCCCGAACGATGCAGTCGGCCCGCATGAACGCGAACCACTTCGTCTTCATGCCCGACTTGATCATCGCGTCGCCGAACTGATCGTTGAACCGCGGGTCGATGTTCCAGCTCTCGTCCACCCAGACGTAGCTGCGCTTTCCGTACCGGTAGTAGAGCTCGGAGATCTCCTCCATGACGCGGTCGACCGATTTGGAGCGCCAACGCGGCGAGAGTTGGGCCTTGCCGTTCTCGTCGTACTTGCGGTCGGCCATCACCGTCCACCAGGCGCAGAAGCTGCACTTCGATACGCATCCGCGTGAGTGGTGGATCGTGGTGCCGCCCGGGGAGAACAGGTAGCGGCTCTTTCCATAAAGGTGCATAGGGAGCAGATCGTAGGCGGGCATCGGGAGCAGGTCGAGATCGTGGATCAGCTTCCGGGTGGGCGTGCGGACGGCCTTTTCGCCGTCGTAGTAGGCCAGCCCGTCCACCTTCGCGAGGTCGTGGCCACTGGCGGACGGGGCGTGCGCCCACGCATCTACGGCGTCAACGATGGTCTCCTCCCCTTCGCCGATGCAGATGGCGTCGATGTCGGGCGGGGAGCCGTCGGCTTTGGCGCGCGAGTAGCGGTGCGAGAGGTTGGTGAAGTGCCCGCCGCCGGCGAGCGTCTTTGAGCGGGGTGAGACCTCCTTGCACATCTTGAAGAAGCGCAGGGCCTCCGATGCGTAGAGGGCGTGGTTCTCGCCCGACGCGATGACGTCGGCGTCAAGCCGCTTCAGTTCGTCAGCGAGTGAGCTCCAGCCGATGTGGAGCGGCATGCAGTCGATGACGTGGACGTCGTGCCCGGCTGCGCGCAGAGGAGCCGCTAGGGCAGGGAGCGCCTGCTGGAGGAGGAAGTTGTCACCCTCGCTGGTGTAGGGCCAGTATTTGCGGGGGGGCTGAACGAGGACGACGCGCAAAGGGGCAGCTCTTGGTCGGAGGCTAACGTACACCGGCCGCTGTGGAACGGCGCGCCCCACTGCGAGGTCCTCCGGACCCGGTGGGGGCAATGACATAGTGTTGCCTTGCCGCCAGCGCCGCTCGGGTCTACATGCGAGGTCGGAGTGCTCCAGTGACCCCCGCCCTTCGCTGCCTGTCTGCCGGTGCCCGCTCCGACGTCCGCTCCTGCGGGATCGGGCTTGTGTTGGCGCTCGGCCTGCTGCTGACCGGCGCGGCCGAGGCCGGCTCAAGGGAAGACGGCTATGCGGCGCTCGCCGCGGGTAGGCATGAGGAGGCCGCCAAGCTCCTCGGTGCGGCCCGGGTCGAGAATCCGGGTGACACTACACTCGGAAACGCGCTGGGGACCGCGCTTTACCGGTCTGGACGCTACCGGGAGGCCGAGCAGATCTTCAACTCGATCGCCGTCGCCGAGGTGGACCCAGGATCCTCGTCGCGGGCGCGGTACAACGCTGGGAATGCGGCCTACCGGGGGGGGCGCCTGAATGAGGCGCTGCGCGCGTATCAGGACGCCATGGGGGCGGACGCCAATTTCCTTGATGCGCAGAAGAACGCGACGGCGGTCGAGAAGGAGATCGCCGCCCGCAAGCGGCCACCACCGCCCGAGCAGCAGGAGGAAGATCAGGAAGAGGAACAGCAGAACGAACAGGGTGACGAGAAGCAGCCGGGACAGCAGGGCGAAGACGCCCAGAAAGGCGACCCGCAGGCCGGTGACCCCGGGGATCCCCAGCCTGACGGCGCGGAGCAGAGCCCCGGCGATGGCCAGTCGGCGCCGCCGGGTGACGGCACGCGGCAGGCGGAGGCTAAGTCCGGGGCCGGTGAGCCGGGTGAGGCGACCGGCGACCTACCGGGGGAGCCGGGCACGGAGCAGACCGCCGGTGCTCAGGCGGCCGAGCCCGCCGACGAGGCCGCGGCTGTCGGCGCGGAAGGGGAGGGTGAAGGGGGCGACATGACACCACAACGGGCCTCCGCGCTCGTGGAGAGCGTGACCGAAGGCAAGCCGAGGGTCGTCGTCGGCCAACCGGCGGGGGGCAAGGACTGGTAGATGCCGGCCTTCGTCCTCCTGCAGCTTGGATTGCCCGCGTTGTCGTCGGTGGTGGCCACCGCCGAGGCCGCGCAGGTCTCGCTGCGGCCGGACTCGCCCCGATTCGTGGAGGGGCAGAGCGTGGGGCTGGTGCTCACCGTCACCGATACTACCGTGCGGGGTGGCGTGCCCCGGTTTGGAGTGCCTGAGGGCCTCACTGTCGAGTTCGAGAGCCAAGAACAGCAGCAGTTGATGCTGAACTACAACCTGACGACCTCCACCCTCTACCGCTACACGCTGACCGCTCTGAAGCCCGGGGAGTACGTCATTCCGCCGCTCTCCTTGCAGACCGCGGGGGGCGTCCTCCATACCGCGTCCGTCGCGCTGCACGTGGAAGCACGTGGAAAGTCGACGAGCGGCGCGAACGAGCTGACCGGGGAGCTATCCGGCCTGGTGCAGTGGGTCGGCCAGACCGTCGTCTACCACTTGAGGTTCGCGACGGACCGGCAGATCGTGAACGGCAACTGGATTCCTCCTGAAGGGAAGGGGTTCCTGATGCAGCCGGGCGTCGACGCAGTGAACACCAACTACACGCTCGGCGAGGGAGCGTCGCGGCTCTCGGTGCAGGACCTTTGGCTTCCGCTTCAGTTCACGCAGGCCGGCTCGGTCACCCTCCCTGGCGGGGCGTTGCAGGCCCAGTTCGCGGTGGACCGCTCGCGTCGCCGCCGGCCCGGCCAGATGGAGCAGCTCTTCCCTGACCTTGGCATGTTCACCGACGTCAAGTCCGAGGTCTTCGCCGCACCGTCCATCCGCGTGACTCCCCGGTCGCTCCCTGCCGCCGGGCGGCCGGCCGATTTCTCGGGCCTGGTCGGGCAGTTCACGCTCGAGAGCTACGTCAACGCCGGTGTCTCCTCGCCTGTCGGCGCCGCTACCGCCGGCGCGCCTGATGCTGCGGTCGGCCGGGGCCCCGCAGCGGCGCTCCATGTTGGTGAGACCGTGACCATCGCGGTCGTGATGCAGGGTGACGCGCCGATCAGCGCCGTCAAGCTGCCTACCCTCGTCGGCGACGGGTTTCGGGTCTACGACGACCAGCCGGTGAGCAAGGCCATCATCAAGGAAGGGAAGCTACACGCCGTCGCCAGCTTCAAGCGCGCGATCGTGGCAGAAAAGCCAGGGCGGCTGGTCGTCCCGGCGGTCATTGTCCCGGTGTTCGACCCCGTCGTCGGCCGTTACGTCGGCCTCGCGACAGAGCCGCTGGTCTTCGATGTCGTGGGGGCGGAGGCCAGCCCGCAGGTGTCGAGCTTCGCCTCGGGGGCTGCGCCCATCGCTCCAACCACCGCGCTGGATGAGCTGCTCCCGATCCGTCCCGCCCCGTCGCTCTCGCCCCCCTGGCCGGGAAGTTGGGCTGTCGCGCTCCTCATGCCCGGCGGCTTCGCCCTCGCCATGCAGGGTGTGCGCGGGATGCTCGCTCGACGCCGGGCCCGGGCCGAGAGCCGTCCGCAGCGCCTCGGTTTTGGTGACCTTTCCGCTGACCCGCACGAGCGACTGTCCGGTCTCGAGCAGATTTTTCGTGAGGCCGTCGCGCCGCGGCTCGGGATCAATTCGGCGGCCGTCCACGGCGAGGACCTGGTGCGGCTCGGCGACCTCGCTGCCGAGGCGCAATCCGTGTACCGGCTCATCGAGCGTGCCCGGTATGCGGAGGGGGACAAGAGCGCGCTCCACGTGCTCGAGTCTGCCCTGCGGGCGCTCGTGGCGAAGCTCACGTGATGGTCGCGTTCGCCTTGTTCTTTGGCCTGGCGCTGGCCCGACCCAGCGCCGACGGCTTCAACAGCGCGCTCGCGGAGGGAGATCTCGCGGGGGCAGACGTCGCCGTGCAGTCCTTGATCGACGGAGGCGCCGGCACGGCGGACGTATACTTCAACCTTGGTAATCTCCGCTTTCGGCAGGCGCGAATCCCCGAAGCCATGTTAGCCTGGCGCTGTGCCGAGCGGCTGGCCCCGCGCGATCCCGACGTGCAGGCGAACCTCGATGTTGTTCGCCGGAAGATCCCGGGGGCTCCGGCCGGGAGCCTTCGCCCGACGGTCCCGGCCTGGGCGCCGTGGCAGGCGGCGCTCACGCCTGAGGAGGGGCAGTGGGTCGGTGCGTGGTTGGCCGGCATGTCGCTCCTGGCCTTGGCCATCCCCGCAGGGAGGGGCGGGCGGGTTGGGCCCGTTGGCGTTGCGGGGCTGGTTCTCGGCGCCCTGATCGGAGCTGGCGGTATCGCCGCCGGGCTTGGGCTACCCCTCGCTGTCGTGCAGTCTACGCTGTCCGCGACCAGCGATCTGGGTGGGGGGTCCGAGCTCTTTTCGTTGCCCGCGGGCGCGGAGGTTCGTGTTGAGGCCGCGGGCGGCAACGAGCTGCGGGTGGCGCTAGCGGACGGCCGTCGGGGGTGGGTCTCGGCCACGAGCGTTGCCGTGGTCGATGCCCGGTCGGGTTGCAGCACCACGCGACGGTGAAGCCGTTTCTGATTAGTCACCCGACCGACCGTTCCGAGGTTCCGATGTCCCGCTTCGCCTTTTTCGTCGCCCTCCTGGCTTGCTCCTTGAACACCACCGGCTGCGGCACGGCGTCCAAGATCAAGAAGTTGTCCGAGATCGAGTACAACCAGTACATCGCCCTCCGGCCGTTCATGTCGGAAGACGAGCGTACCGGCTGGCTGAAGCTGAAGACGGACGCTGAGAAAGACGAGTGGCTCAAGGCGAAGAAGTGCTGCATCCCGGAGCAGAGCCTGTGGGAGAAGTTCTACCAGTACAACGGGGCCGTCCGCGAGCAGATCCTCGCCGGCAAGGTCGTGGTCGGCTGGACCAAGGATCAGGTGCTGATGGCGTGGGGCGCGCCCTACGACAAGCGTAAGCTCACCGGGCGTCCCGCTGCGCGCTCTGAGCTGCTGGTCTACCGTTTTGAACGTCATCAGGATGGGTCCGTCCTGGTCTTCCAGGACAACAGCAAAACGTTGTACAAGGCTGTCTCCACGTTCACGCGGCTCGCCTACGTCGATGACGACCGGGTCACATCCATCACAGAGAAGAATGGATGGGTCGAGGAGTAGACTTTCTGGTATGCTCCGATTGATCTGTCTTTGGAGTTTTTCATGCGCCGCTCCGTCTCCTTTTTCCTCGCGACTGCCCTAGTCAACGCCGCCGGTTGCACGATCGACAACGGTCTCAAGGGCGGGTCGGAGGCTACCGGCGCCTACAATCCCCCTGACCTCTCCGTCCCCAAGCAGGAAGACGCGATCACTCAGGTGACTGTGCCTTCGGTCGACGTGCTGTTTATCGTCGACAACTCTGGGTCCATGTCTGAGGAACAGCGTGCGCTTCGTGAGAATTTTGGCGCATTCATGCAGTATTTCGCCGGCTCTGGTCTAGACTACCACGTCGGGGTGGTGTCGACCGACTGTGACAGCCCCCGTGAAAAGGGCGTCCTGGTTCAGGACGAGACGAGCACGGACCGGTACATCGACAACTCCTACACCGAAGACGAAGCGGTCACGAGCTTCAAGGCGCGCGCGAACCTGGGCACGAACGGCAGCTCCGACGAGCGCGGCACCGATGCGGCCTGGACGGCGCTCATCGAAAACGCCTCCAGCACCAACGCTGGCTTCATGCGCGAGGAAGCGGACCTGTCCATCGTCATCATCTCCGATGAGCGGAACTGGAGCCGGGATCACTCCGTCAACGAATTCTCCTCCTGGATGAACGGCCTCAAGCCGGATGGCAGCGTTTACTTCTCATCCGTCGTGGGGATTGGGGACAGCTGCATGACCGCCGAGCGCGGCACCGGCTACCTCGAGGTGACAGCTCAGGTCGGCGGGATCGAGTGGAACATCTGCTCCACCGACTACGCGAGCCTGCTCGACGAGCTTGGCCTTCAGGCCGCCGGCCTGAAGAACGAGTTCTTCTTGTCGCTGGTGCCGGTCGAGGACTCGATCCAGGTGAGCGTCACCGATCCTGAAGGGACGGATACGCCGTACGCTGCGGGCACCGACTGGACCTACGACCAGCCTCGCAACAGCATCTCGTTCGTGACGGTCCACCCCGATCCGCTCTCCGTGGTGCACATCACCTACGACGTGCTGTCTACGTCCGGCGACCCCGTCGACGAGGTCACCGACACCGCGTCGGGGTCGTAGCGGCGGGGCTCGCCCCGCTCGCTGCTCCACCGACGCCTACGGCCCGAACAGCGTGACGCAGTCCTCATAGACGTCGTCAGGGTGCGTCCCGACCTGAATGTTGTCCAGGTATTCCAGGACAAGGTCCCCCTCGGCGTCCAGAACTACGGTGATGCGCTCTGCCCAAGCCTGCGTGGGTGAGGTGGCTGCGCCGTAGGTGAGCGCGAGCGTCTTGTCGGTGTCGGTCCAAAGTTCGAAGCCGAACCCCTCTCGCTCGGCCCACGCCGCGTTTGCCGCGGGCGAGTCGAAGCTGACACCGATGATGGTGACTCCGAGGGCGTCAAAATCCTGCTGGTGGTCGCGGTACCCGCAACCCTCAGTCGTTCACCCAGAGGTGCCGGCGGCCGGGTAAAACCAGATCACGCTGGGGTGACCGATCAGGTCCTCCCGCGTGCGTGGGGACTCGTCCATGTTCTGGGCGGTGAATTCTGGAGCCGGGAGGGAGACGCCGGGGACGGTGCCGTGGGTGCCTACCGGTCCGGTGTCGGTGTCCGAGTCGGTGTCCGAGTCGGTGTCCGAGTCGGTGTCCGAGTCGGTGTCCGAGTCGGTGTCCGAGTCGGTGTCCGAGTCCGAGCCGGCTGTCTGATCAGGGGCGTTGCCGGCGCAGGCGGCGAGGAGGGGGTAGAGCATCGGGTAGGGGAAGAGTGACATGGCGGGGGAGTATCAAGAATCGTCGAAGTACGGCGGGGGCGCGCACGTCGCCTCGCGTTGTGCATACAATCGGCCATGCCCGACGTACTCACCGGCAACGACACCGCGACCGACCATGCAGGGCTCCGCCTGGTCGAGGACCGCATCAGCGACTTCCTCATGCAGATGGAGCTCGATCCGGACCGGACCGCCGAGGGGATCTTCTTGTTCAAGCATGGCTCGACCCTCGTCATGATGTCGATCTTCGAGCAGGAGGGGCACCACTGGGTGCGGCTCGTCGCGACGATGCTCGCCGGGGTGACGCCGAGCATGGACCTGCTCGCGCGACTGCTCCAGCTCAACACCGAAGTGCTGCTCGGCGCGTTCCTGCTCTTCGAAGACGGCACCCTCGCGTTCTCCCACACGCTGCTCGCCGACCGGCTGGAGTACGAGGAGTTCGAGCTCGCGCTGAGCTACGTCGCGCAGGTGGGCGACGACTACGACGAGGAGCTGCAGGGCATGGCGGGGGGACTGCGGGCGGAGGACATTTTGAGTGGCGCCTGACGCCGGCTCCGGCGCGCCTGCGGGTGCGGCCGCGGGTGCGGCTGCGGGTGTGACCGCGGGTGCGACGGGGGTCATCCACGTTGCCCACGCGCTCGACGGCTTCGAAGGCGGGGGGGTCGGGCGGTATGTGCGCGCGCTGGCCGGTGCACAGGCGGCGCTGGGGCTCTCGGCGATCGCGGTTTCCTCCGCCGATCTCGGCCCGGCGTGCTCGGGGTTCCGCGCGACCTGGGATCAGCCAACCCGTGCGAGCCGCCTCGCGGGGTTGGTTTCCGGAGCGGGGCCCAGGCCGGTCGTGCACGTTCACCACTTCAGCGGGCTCGGGTTCGGAGCTGTCGCGGCCGTCAGGGCAGCGGGTGCCCGCGTCGTCGTCACGACCCACGATTACTGGATCGACTGTCCCCGTGGCCAGCGGGTCGACCGTCGTTCCCAGGTCTGCGCGGGGCCCGAGCCTGAGCGCTGCGCGAGCTGCCTGCGCCCCGACGGCCTGCCTGGGCCGCTCGGTCGGGGGCGGGTCCGTGAGCGTATGTCGGCCGTCAGGCGGCTCGATCCGGATCTCTGGTTGACAGTCGCCGAGCACTTGTGCGCTGGTGCCGAGCTGGTCGACCTGCCGCTCCTTCAGCTACCCGCTGTGCCGCTCCCGCACGATGGGCCGGTGCGGTTCCTCTTCGTGGGTACCTTGATCCCGTCAAAGGGCGTGGACCTCGCGGTCGAGGCGTTCCGGGCCCTTCCTGCTGGCGCCGCTACGCTTGATGTGGTCGGCCCCACTCCCGCCTGGCACGGCTCGACGCGGTTTTTGGAGCAGCTTCGCACACGGGCTTCGCCGGGGATCACCCTGCACCCGCCCGGAGACACCCGGCCCTGGTATGCTCGCAGTGACGTCTTGCTCTTTCCATCCCGCTGGGATGAGGGCTGCCCGCTCGTGCTCCGCGAGGCTGCATCGTGCGGCCTCCACGTCCTGTCCAGCGACGTGCCAGGAGCGCGACGCGCGCTCGGCGACTATCCGGCGGTCTGGCTGCCCTCAGGTCCGCCGCAAGGCGCGCTGGGTGGGCCACCCCTGACGGATTGGGTCCTCGCGCTCTCCAAGTGTGTACGGGGCGTGCTCCGGCACCCACCTGCCCGGTTCCCTACGCTGGAGGCGCACGCCGCGGCGTTGATCGAGCGGTACGCGGAGCTGGTCAGACCCCGCTGAACCCGATCTTCCCTGCCATCGCCACGAAGTCCGGTGGGGGCGGCGCGGTGTAGCTGAGCCGGCGTCCGTCGGGGTGGTCAAACGCGAGGTGGAAGGCGTGCAACATCGGATGGGTCAACGCAGCGACGGCGTCGCGGAGCCCGGCCGTCGCCACGCAGTCCCTGCGGGAGTAGGTGATGTCCCCAAGGATCGGATGCCCGGCCTCGGACAGGTGTACGCGCACTTGATGGGTGCGGCCGGTCTCGAGCTTGCACTCCACCGCGGAGACGCGGTCCCCGCGAAAGCGGAGCTTCCAGTGCGTGATGGCCTCCTTGCCCGCAGGGTCGTCGTCCTCGTCGGGTTCGGGTTCGGGGCGCTCCCAGCCCGGGCCGCGGCGCATCGGGCGATCGTTCTCGTCGTCCCAGTTCTCCTCGATCACTTGCGCTCGTTTGGACGCCGCCCGCCCGGGGACCACGCTAGCCATCTTCAGGCGATTCGTCGGGTCGCGCCAGATGCGCGTCCGGAAGGTGCCGGCGTCGTGGATCGGGACACGGTGGGTGAGCGCGATGTAGCGGCGGTCGACGCTGTGCACCGCGAACTGCTCGGAGAGCATGCGGTGTGCGATGTCGCCCTTGGCTACGACCATGATGCCGCTGGTGCCGCCGTCCAGCCGGTGCACGATGCCCGGTCGCTCCATCCCGCCGATGCCCGAGAGGTTCTTGACCTGCCCCAGCAGCGCGTGCACAAGGGTGCCGGTCCCGTGGCCCGCGGAGGGGTGCACCACCATGCCTGCAGGCTTGACGATGACGATCAGGTCGTCATCCTCGTACAGGACGGGGACATCGTGTTGTTCGGGCGTGAGGTCGAGCGGCACAAGCGCGGGCACCGAGATGGTCAGTACATGCCCGGACAACACCTTGAAGCTCGGCTTCTCGATGCCGCCGTCCACCAGAGCTCGCCCAGCGGCTAGCAGCGCCTGCACCCGGCTGCGGGAGAGGTCTGGAAAGGCGCGAACCAGCGCCCGATCCAGCCGTTCAGAAGGGCCAACAGGCACTTCCCAGGTTCGCAGCTCGGCGTCACCCTCTGTCATGATCAACCCCGGGCGCGGTGGAACCGCGACATGTAGCCTTCGATAAACTCGTCCACCTCGCTCCCGTCGAGCGCTTCCATACCGCGAATCACCATTTTCAGGTACCCACGCACGAACGTGCCGCCGGGCAGCTCCTTGTAGGCATCACGCTCCATCGCGTCGATGAAACGCTGGGAGATGCGAGTCAGCGCCGACATATCAGCGAGAGAAACCTTGCGGATTTCCCGCGTTGCACGTAGGAAAGCGCCGGTAGGTCCGTATTGGTCGAACAGACGTGCGAGCGCCTCGGTGGACGCGGTGCGATCGATCACCGGGCCGGTTTTCGGGGGTCTGGGGTGACTCGCGCTACCGTCCGCGGTGGGTTTGGCCTTTGGTTTTAGGGCCGGTCCGGGCTGCAGGCTGGGTGGCGGCATCGGGGGCGCCAAGGTCACCGAAGAATCCTCGATGCTGACCACCACCGCTCCCGCTTCCGGGCCCGGGGGTAGCGTGGCGACTGCTTCCCGGCCGGGTGCAGCGGGCGCGTCCACCAACGGGCCTCCCACCTTGAGTTCACTGAGCGCACGGATCAGCTCGACGGCAGCGGCGGCACCGGGGTCGACCAGCGAAGGGCCGGCCACGCGCCAGAGCTCTTCCGGGTCGGTCGGCAGGGCGACGCGAGAGATCTCGCGGAACCGGTCGTAGCGGCGGCGTCGCGCCGGATCCGAGAGCACCGCGTACGCCTCGTTGAGCGCGACCTTGCGCGCTTCTACGGGGGCTCGATCGAGTTTTCGAGCTTCGGTGCTTCGAATCTTCCGGACGACCTGTGCCACCTGATCCTGCCACGCGGCGCGGATGCGCTCCGGGGGGGAGTCCGGTGCGACTTGGAGGAGTTCGTAGAATCCGACGGGCATGGGAGGGGGATTATCCCGCGTCGGGCTCCGCCGCCGTGGTGCACCCTGCATTGCTGCTCACTGCCTGAAGCGCTGCGAGCGCCGCCGCCTCAAGCGCCGGGTACCACCGCGGGTCGACCGCGCGAAGGTCGATCAGCACTGCACCGTCAGCGACCCGCGCGATGACTGGCGGGGTGGCGAGGCGAAGCTGTGCGACCACACGGTCAGGGCTGGCGCATGAGAGGCGCACACCGAGCCCGGCCAGGCGGGCCGCTGGCCGTGAGCCGCCACCGGGGAGTCCCTGGTTGGTGACCACTTCGGCAGCTGCGCCGAGCGCCGCGGCGAGCGTAGCGGTCGCCATGGCCAAGCTGGACGGTGTCTGCTGGAGCATGCGGTCCACGGGGGAGGGGGCCCCCAATTGCCGATCGATGAGGGTCGCCTCAAGCGCAGCGAGGACCAGGCGGTCCAGCCGCAGGGCCCGGTAGAGCGGATGCCTGCGGAGCAGGGCGAGGGGCCCAGCGCGGCCCACCAGAATGCCCGCTTGTGGGCCGCCGAAGAGCTTGTCACCCGAGAAGCAGACGACGTCGGCGCCGGCCGCGCACACAGCCGGGACCGTGTCGTCGTCTCCCGGAGGACCCCCCATAGCGCCGCTTCCAAGGTCCTCAACATACAGCAGTCCGCTCTCGTGAGCGAGCGCCACGAGCGCCGCCCGCTCCGCGCGCTCGGTAAACCCCTCGATGTGGAAGTTCGATGGATGTACGCGCAGGATCACGGCGGTATCGGGGCCGATCGCGCGCTCATAGTCCTGAACACGGGTGCGGTTGGTGGTCCCGACCTCTTTCAGCCGGGCTCCGCACGCGCTGATCACGTCGGGCACGCGAAACCCGCCCCCGATCTCGACCAGCTCCCCACGAGCGACGATGACCTCCCTCCCGGCAGCCAGCGCGGAGAGCGCCAAAAGCAATGCGGCGGCGCAATTGTTCACGGCGAGCGCTGACTCGACCCCCAGCATTTCTTTTAGTCGGGGAGTCACGCCCGCGAGTCGGTCCCCCCGCTCCCCGGTGTCCAGATCGAGCTCAAGGTTCGTGTAGTCGCCTGCCACCGCCGCCACCGCCGCCACCGCGCGCGGAGAGAGCGGCGCCCGGCCGAGGTTGGTGTGCAGCACCACGCCGGTCGCGTTGATCACCGGTCGCAGGTGCGGTGTGGTGTCTGATCTCACGCGCTGTCTTACCGCCGCCTCCCAGCTCGGCGGGGGCGGGTTCCCCGTCCTGACCGCCTGCAGGACGGCGCGGACAGCGGATCGCGCTGCACTTTTTGGCAGGTCTGGCACTAGCGCCAACAGCGTATGGACGGCGGGGAGCTCCCTGCGCGGGTCGTGCATGGGGTCCCGCCTAACCCGGTGCTGTCACATTCCGTCTGCACCCTCCCGGCACCCGAATGGGCGCGATGCCTGCGCGTCCCATTGGCGTGTGACCGAGGCAATCCCGCAACCCACACACTAAGGAGAACCCATGCTTGTCGTCGTCCCTGCGCTCGCGGTGCCGTTCGCGCTCCACCTTCTGTCCCAGCTCGCGCTGTCCACCGCCGAAGCTCGCCCGTACAGCTCCCACAGCTCCCACAGCTCCCACAGCTCCCACAGCTCCGCGGCCTACGGCACCGTGTACGTTGCGAACCAGACCACCGAGAGCATGTTTGTGACGGTGGACGGTCAGGCGTTGACCGTAGCCCCAGGGCGGACGACCGGGTTCCAGACCCTCGCCGGGGACGTCTCCGTTCGCGCCACGTACCGCCAGTTCGGCACCGACCGCGTGCTCGTCTCACGGCAGGTCGCTGTGCCCGCGGGTCGTTCGGCCTCCGTAGTCCTCGTGCCGCCGTCCACATCGCTGGTGCGGGTCCAGAACGAAGCAGACCGTTCGGCCGACCTGATGGTGGATGGTCGCGTGGTGGCCTCGCTGGCGGCGTACCAGTCCCGGCTCGTCACCCTGCCTGTGGGCTACCACGACCTTGCGATGGCCTCTGGGGCCTGGACCATCGACCACGAGCGTGTCGATGTCCGCGCGTTCAGCGAGATCGCGTTCGTGGCGCAGATGCCACGCGTCAACGACGTGGCCGTTTTCAACCCGCTGCCGATCACCGTGCGCGTGGTCACCGACAGCGGCCAGACCCGAACACTCGAGCCGCGGACCCAGACGCTGTTCGCCTCAGTCCCTATCGGCAGCTTCCATGCTCGCGCCGTGCGGTTGACCGGTGAGCTTGTGGATGAACTTTACGGTACCGTCCGCCCCGACGTCGACCTTTCGCTCCGGGTGGACTCGCCGTCCACCGGCCTAGTGGACGTGACCAGCCACACGCGCTCTGTGCTGACCGTAGAGATCGACGACCGCACCCGCCGTAGTCTCACCGCCGCTTCGACCACCACGCTGGAGCTGTCTCTGGGCATGCACCACGTTGAGATCGTCGATGACCGGGGCCACCGGGTGCTGGACACCTGGGTCGCCGTTGACCCCTACGCGACACAGCGGGTGTATGCCGTGCCCCCAGAACGCCGCACGTCAAGCCGGGAGGACGAGGACCGGTGGGCGGAGGCTGCGGACAGCACGGGTGCGTCTGGCTGTGAACACCACCACGAACGGTGAGCAGATGGCCCGGCGGGGCGCACTCTGCCGCCGCCGGGCCCCGGCCGGGCTTCACCCGGTCTCGTCCGGGGGCTGCACTATCCGAGGCGGGTCCACGGTGATGAACCCGTTGTTCCAGAGCATGAACATGCTGAGGTTCTTGCAGGCCGGGTAGAAACAGGCGGTAAACAACACCGTCGCGGGGACGATGATCTTCTCCGACCCGCGCAGCATGTCGTGGTGCAGAAACCACGCGCCCAGAGCGATGGCGAACAACGCACCCGAGCCGTACCCCATCACCGCCGCGATGGTCCAGCTGCCGTTCCATCGCTCGAAACGCACATGACATATCTGACATGTATCATTTAAAATTAGGAATGACTTGTATAATTTTCCACGTTGGCAGTTTGGGCAGCGACCGATGATGGCTGCGAAGAAGGCACCGAGCATGGGCGGCTGTAACCCGGTGTAGACCTGCTTCAATGAGCCAAACCGATGGTCGCCAAGAAGCTGGCTTCTTGATAGCCCCGCCCGCCATGCGCTTCAAGAACGTGTCCATCGAGAGTATTGCCTACGAACGTGCGCCGCTGCGCGTCACCAGCAGCGCGTTAGAAGACAGGTTAAACCCTGCCATGATGCGAATGCGGCTGCCGCCTCGTCCCATCGAATTGCTCACCGGTATTGTGGAGCGCGGCTTCTGGGACCCGGGGACGCCGGTCCACGAGGTCGCTACCCGCGCGGGTCGCCGAGCGCTTACGCAGGCTGGTATTGACCGACAGGATGTCGGCATGCTCATCTCCACCAGCGTATCGAAGGACTTCTTGGAGCCGTCGATGGCCTGTCTCGCGCACGGCGCGCTCGGGCTCTCCGCGTCTTGCAAGAACTTCGACATCGCGAACGCCTGCCTTGGCTTTATGAACGGGATGGAGGTCGCGGGCCAGATGATCGAGGCCGGTATCGTGGACTATGCGCTGATCGTCGATGGAGAGAACTCCAGCGACATCGTTGAGAATACGATCCGCCGGCTGCTGGCCCCCGACGCGACCTCCCAGGATTTCTGGGACAATTTCGCCACGCTCACGCTCGGCTCAGCCGCTGTGGCGATGGTGCTTGGTCGCGCCGACCGCTCGCGTACCAATCACCGGGTAAATGGCTCAGTGGGGCTGGCCGACACCGACAACAACCGGCTCTGTATCGGCACCGCCGAGCGCATGGTGACCGACTCCACCAAGCTACTCAAGGCGGGGGTAGCCCTCGCTCGCCGCACCTGGGCCTGCGGAGTCGAGGAGCTCCCGTCGTGGAGCCCGACGCAGATCGACCAATACATTTGTCATCAGGTCGGTAAGGCTCACTTAGCTGCGCTCTGCGACACGCTGGCCATCCCCATCGCACGGTGTTTCCCCACCTACATGAGCTACGGCAACGTCGGGCCCGCCGGCGTCCCGCTGACGCTCGCGTTGGCTGAAGAGGCGGGCCGCGTCCGCACCGGGGACCACGTCGCCCTGATGGGGATCGGCTCGGGCCTGAACGTCGCGATGATGAGCGTGACGTGGTGACCTCGCCCGGCCTGGCTGGATCGGCGCCCGGCTGGCGGACCGAGTACCCGTTTGGCTCGCACCATCTCCCCGTGGACGGGGGCCGAATGCACTACGTCCACGAAGGGCCGCCCGCTGACAGCCCCGCTCCTGTAGTGCTCTGCTTGCATGGCAATCCGACCTGGTCGTTTTATTGGCGCCGGCTCATCACGGAGCTTCGATCCACCCACCGCGTCGTCGTACCCGATCACATCGGCTGCGGCCTCTCCGACAAGCCGCAAGATTGGCCATACCGGTTGGAAGGGCACATCGCGAACATCGAGCGGCTGGTGGAGCGTTTGGACCTTCGGGACATCACCTTGGTCGTGCACGATTGGGGCGGCGCGATCGGCGCTGGGTTCGCGGGGCGGCATCCGGACCGGGTGAAGGCGCTGGTCGTCACTAATACCGGGGCATGGCCGAGCGAGCGCATTCCGCTCCGGATCGCGGCGTGCCGTGTGCCCGGCCTCGGGGCGCTTGGTGTTCGGGGGCTGAACGGGTTCGCTGCGGCGGCAGTGTTCATGGCGACCGAGAAGGGCTTGAGCGCCAACGCGCGTTTGGGGCTGCTGGCACCTTACGCATCCTGGGCCGACCGGATCGCCACGCTCCGGTTTGTTGAAGACATCCCCATGGAATCAACACATCCAAGCCGTGTCACGTTGCAGGGTGTGGCGGATGGGCTTG
>SHYV01000047.1 GCA_009692605.1 Myxococcales bacterium | reverse complement strand
CTCGGCCTGCGGCGAGTACGACTATCTGGTCATGAACGACAACCTGAACACCGCCACGCGGGTGTTGGAGGGGATCGTGCTCGCCGAACTGTCGAGGACAGCTCGGCGAGGTGGATGGGTGAGCCGGTTTGTTGAGGGCGGGTAGGCTGGCCGCCTAATTGCCGGGCCGTGTCGACGTCGGCGACGACCTCGGGGGCAGCCACGGGTGCCAGTTCGCGAATCTGCGCGACGAGCGTGCGAGTCTCGGGCACGTCGGTGTAGAGTCGGTCCTACACTGGCTGGGTGGCGGTCCGGATCTCCGCACGGGCCTCGGGAGAGACCGTGTGCCAGGGGAAGTCCGCAGCCAGAAGCTTCGCCTTGGCGTCATCACCCCGCTGGATGGTGAGCTCGCGCCGAAGCCTTGAGGATCGCCCGATCCGGTTCGCTCATCGCCAGCAACGCGTCCTCGCGGATCAGGAGCACTGTGGAGAGCAGCGTGTGTTGGGTCTCGGTGACGGCGAGCCCCTTCTGGCGGGAGCGTTCGCCGTCGACCTCGTTGGCGAGCCAGTGCTCGACGTCGGGCAGGTTGACTTCGAGCGCGTCCACTTCGTTGTGCTTCAATTGATGGGACGGCCGGGTGGGCTGGGTGCGGGACATCGTCGTGAGATCCGAGCCCAGTAGCTGGACCAT
This sequence comes from Myxococcales bacterium, assembly GCA_009692605.1. Taxonomy (GTDB): domain Bacteria; phylum Myxococcota_A; class UBA796; order UBA796; family SXON01; genus CAIUMM01. The sequence continues at coordinate 25,451 of SHYV01000047.1, read as the reverse complement.
TCGCTTACGGGTCTCGCTGGCGATCAGCCCAAAGCGGTGGCCCGACCAGCTCGCCACAGCATCGAACGCCGGCGTGTCGGCGCGGTGCATGGTTACGAGCAGCCCCCCGCTGAACGTGTAGGTCAGCCCGCGATAGCCGCGCCCCGCCACCGTGGAGGAGAGGAGCGCTTCACCAGGGGTGCCTTCCAGCGCTGCGTCTACATGCGCGGCCGCCCCTGCGTTGGCGCACACCCTCTCTCGACCGCCGCTCCGCCGAAGCCTACCCCCCGTACTTCGCGATCAGGTCCGCGACCTCGTCGTCCGAGATCTCCTCCAGCACGTACGCCCCGGAGTCGTCCTTTCGTAGCTCCGTGATGCCCGGGAAGCTCTTCTCCAGCATCTTCAGCTCGCTGGACTGCCGCTTGACGGTGCGCAAGAGTTGCCGGTTCTCCTCCTCCAACTCTGATTTCTCCACCGCGGAGCGCAGCGCCAGGATCACCGAGGTCTCATCCCAGGGCTTGAGGAAGAACCGGTAGATCTCCCCGCCGTTGACGGCCTTCATGGTCGACTCAAGGCTGGCCTGACCGGTGAGCAGGATGCGGAGGGTCTCCGGGTACATCGTGCGGGCCTGAGACAAGAACTCTGCTCCGCCCATGCCCGGCATGCGCTCGTCGGACACGATGACGGTGAAGGCCTGCTTGGCCATCGCCTCAAGGCCGGCCTCGCCGCTCGATGCGGTGTGGATCTCCCAGGGTTCGTCGAGCAGGGCGCGTTCAAGCGCAGCGAGGACGTTGGGTTCGTCGTCGACGAGCAGGATGCGATGCGTCATGGGGTACTCCGGAAAGGGGTTGGGCTCGCGGACCAGAGCGAGTATCAAGAAATGAGCGGCAGCCGTATGGTGAACGTTGTGCCGAGCCCGACTGCGCTGACGACCGACAGGTCCCCGCCGTGCTGCTTAATGATGTCGAAGCTGATCGACAGTCCGAGCCCGGTGCCTTTTCCGGCCTCTTTCGTCGTAAAGAAAGGCTCGAAGATCTTGGTGAGATGCTCGGGGGCGATGCCCTTCCCAGTGTCCGCGACGCGGACCACCGCCCATGGGCCTTCGGCCCGGGTGCTGAGCGTGATCTCGCCGGGCTGGTCCATCGCGTGGCTCGCGTTCACCAGCAGGTTCATGACCACCTGGTTGATCTGCTGCATGTTGCAGACCACCTTGGGCACCGCGCCGTAGTCGCGGCGCAGGGTGACCTTGTACTTGAGCTCGTTCCACACGATCGTGACCCCGCGCTCGATGCACTCGGTCAGGTCGGCCGGAGCGCGCTCCCCAGTGTCGATGCGCGAGAAGGACCCGAGATCCCTGACGATCTTTGAGACACGAGACGTGCCGTCGAGCGACTCGGCGAGCAGCTTCCGGACGTCAGTCAGGATGTAGTCGATCTTCAGCGAGCGCCGCAGGTCGGTCAGCTCGACCTTGGCTTGGGGGGACGCGTGCTGGGTGACCGCGGCCGACTGAGCTGCGAGAAAGGTCACCAGCCGGTCGATGTACTTGTTCAGGCTGTTGAGGTTGGAGGTGACGAACCCGACGGGGTTGTTGATCTCGTGGGCCATTCCGGCGGTCAGCTGGCCCAGAGTCGCCAGCTTCTCGCTTTGGATCACCTGGGCCTGTGTGTCCTGCAACTTCTGGTAGGAGTCGCCGAGGGCGTTGAGCGTGAGCTTGAGCTCGGTGGTGTCGTGTAGGGTGACGACGATTCCGGGTGCTTCCTCCTCACGACTCGAGGCGAACGGGGCCTCCCGGTAGACGAACCAACGCCCGGTCGCCGGGTGGAGCAGCTCCATGCCGGAGGTGTATTTTGGTGTTGGATCCTTGTCGGTCCCCGCGCCCCTCGCCACACCGCCGTCCAGCAGCCCGGTGGAGCGGAGCAGCTCCTGACAGTCGGCGCTGATCAGCTCGCTGTACCCGAGGCCGATGAAGTCACGCAGCGCCCGGTTGCAGCGCTTGAGCCTCCCGTCGGGATCGAGCAGCAGGACCATGTCCGCCACGCAGTCCATGGTGCGCTCCCACTCCTGCTTGATGTCCCGCACTTGACCGAACAGCCGCTTCAGCGCCTCATGCTCCCGCTCCCCCGCGAGTCGATGCTGATCGATCGCCTGCATCTTGGCGCGGAGCTCGGCGTTTTGGTCTTCCACGGTGCGCTGGAGGGTCTCCAGCAGCCCGCGCTCCTCGCCGAGCACCTCTCGCCTCTCCATCGCGGCTTGGAGCGCCTGCTCGAGCCGCGGGCGAGACACCGGCTTGACGAGCACGTCGAGCGCCCGCTGTTTGATTGCCCGGATCATGAAATCGACGCTCGCGTGACCGGTCATCAGGACCACGGGCAGGTCCGGATACAGCCCGCGGAGACGGGCGATGAGCTCGAATCCGTCCATGTCGGGCATTTCAACGTCGCTGATCACAAGGTCGAGGCCAGCAGCCCATTCTGCGAGGAATTGGACGGCCTCGGCGCCCGAGTTGGCGGTCACCGCCCGAAAGCCCAGATCCTCGCTCAGGGCGGCCATGACCGTGCACATCGACGCGGAGTCATCCACGATCAGGACGGTGCCAAGTGGGTTCACGGCGAGGGCTTCACTTCGACGCCTTAACCGCCGTTGCCCGGCGCCGCCCGGCGGGCTATCCGCGCCGCGCCCTTCCCATGGCGTGCGACCCGCGCGCCGGGCCCCTGGAGGTCACGTTGCGCGCGAGGCTCCTGCTCGAAGACGGTCGCTCCTTTGTCGGCGAGGCGTTCGGCGCTGCGGCGACGAGAGTTGGAGAGATCGTCTTCAACACCGCCATGACCGGCTACCAGGAGGTGCTGACCGACCCCTCGTACACCGAGCAAATCGTCGTGATGACCACCGCTCAGGTGGGAAACTATGGGATGAACGCTCGGGACGACGAGTCGGGGCGGATCCACCCTGCGGGGTTCGTCGCGCGCGAATTTAGCCGGTTGACGTCGAACCACAACGCCGAGCAGACCCTCTTGGAAGCGTTGACCGCCGCACGGGTCCCCGCCATCCACGGCATCGATACTCGCGCGATCGTCCGCCACATCCGCTCGAAGGGCGCGATGCGGGCCGCGTTGACTACCGAGGACACTGACGATGCCACGCTCCGCGAGCGCATCCACGCATGGCCGGGCATGGCCGGTCGGGCGCTCGCCACTGAGGTGAGCACCCCGCGCAGGTACACCTACAGTCCGGGCCCGCTCGACCGCGCGCTCGCCGGAACCGTCCACGTGCTTGACGGTGGCGTGAAGCGGAACCAACTGCGCCTACTGGTGAAAGCCGGGTGCCGGGTTGAGGTCTTCCCCGCGGGTACGCCCCCTGAAGAGCTCGCGGATGGCGCCGACGCGGTGTTCTTGTCCAACGGCCCGGGCGACCCGTCCGCGCTGCCAGGGATGGTGGCGACGGTGCGCGCCCTGCTCGGCAAGAAGCCACTGCTCGGGGTGTGTCTCGGACACCAGCTGCTCGGGCTGGCGTTGGGCGCCGATACGTTCAAGCTGCGGTTCGGGCACCGGGGCGGCAACCATCCGGTTCGTGACCTCATCACCGGTCGGATCGAGATCACCTCCCAGAACCACGGCTTCTGCGTCGACCCTGCGGGCATCGAGCGGGCGGGTGGCAAGGTGACGCACGTGAACCTCAACGACGGGACCCTTGAGGGTTTCTGCCACGAGGATCTGCGCGTTGCTTGCGTACAGTTTCACCCCGAGGCCATGCCGGGTCCGCGCGACTCGGAACACTTGCTCGTACAGCGGTTCCTCCAGATCGCAGGGATCCACTAGCATGCCCCAGCGCACCGACATCAAGACCATCCTCGTGATCGGCAGCGGGCCGATCGTCATCGGGCAAGCCTGCGAGTTCGACTACTCGGGCACTCAGGCCTGCAAGGTGCTGCGCTCGCTCGGGTACCGGGTGGTGCTGATCAACTCGAACCCCGCGACGATCATGACCGACCCCGATGTGGCTGATGCCACCTACATCGAGCCGCTCACCGTCGACGTCGCGCGACAGGTCATCGAGCGGGAGCGCCCGGAGGCCATCCTGCCTACCGTGGGCGGGCAGACCGGGCTGAACCTCGCGCTGGCCCTCCACGAGGCGGGCGTGCTCGCCGAATTCAACGTGGAGCTCATCGGCGCGAACCCAGCGGCGATCGCGGTGGCCGAGGACCGTGAGCTGTTCAAGGCGGCGATGGAGGAGATCGGCATCGGCGTTCCCCGAGCGGGAGTGGCGCGGAGCGTGCAGCAGGCCGAGGAGATCGCCAAAATGGTGGGGCTCCCCGCGGTGGTCCGGCCCAGCTTTACGCTCGGCGGCGCAGGTGGCGGCATCGCGTACAACCTCGACGAGCTGCGGGAGATCGTCGCGGAGGGGTTGGACCTGTCACCCAACCGTCAGGTGCTCGTCGAGGAGAGCGTGCTCGGTTGGAAGGAGTTCGAGCTGGAGGTGATCCGCGACGTCGCCGACAACTGCGTCATCATTTGCTCGATCGAGAACGTCGACCCGATGGGCGTGCACACCGGAGACAGCATCACCGTCGCGCCGGCGCAGACGCTCACCGACGCGCAGTATCAGGACCTCCGCGACATGTCGATCGCCATCATCCGTCGCGTCGGCGTAGACACCGGTGGTTCGAACGTGCAATTCGCGGTGCATCCTGGCACAGGTGAAGTGCGCGTCATCGAGATGAACCCTCGCGTCTCGCGTAGCTCCGCGCTCGCGTCCAAGGCGACGGGGTTTCCCATCGCCAAGATCGCTGCCCAGCTCGCGGTTGGGCTGACGCTCGACGAGATCCCGAACGACATCACCCGGGCAACACCGGCGAGCTTCGAGCCGACGGTCGACTACGTCATCGTCAAGTATCCTCGCTGGAACTTCGAGAAGTTCCCCGGGGCCATCTCGCAGCTGGGCACCAGCATGAAGAGCGTCGGCGAGGTCATGGGCATTGGCCGCACGTTCGTCGAGGCGATGCAGAAGGCGGTAGCCAGCCTCGAAGGCGGCTTCACCGACATGAGTCGGCTCGCCACCGAAGAAGTGCGAATGCGGCTGTCGACCGCCACGCCGGAGCGCATGCCGGCGCTCTTCGAGGCCCTCCGGCGGGGTGTCACCCCAGAAGAGGTGCACGCCACCACGCACATCGATCCCTGGTTCGTCGATCGCATCCTCGCGATCGTCGAGGCCGAGCGGGAGGTCACCTCGCTGGCCCGAGCGGCTGGGGCCCACGGCGGCGCGCTGAGCGCCGAGCGGATGCGCCACTACAAGGGCATGGGGTTCACTGACGTGCGGCTGGCGGCGCTGCTCTCAGCGGGTTCGGGGCCCGCGGTGCGCGAGAGCGAGGTTCGGAGCGCCCGACAGCAGCTTGGCGTGGTGCCGACCTACAAGCGTGTCGACACGTGCGCCGCCGAATTCGAGAGCTTCACGCCATACTTGTACTCGACCTACGAAGAGGAGGACGAGGCGGGCGAGCTGCAGAAGGAGCGTGTGATCGTGCTCGGCAACGGGCCGAATCGCATCGGGCAGGGCCTGGAGTTCGACTACTGCTGTTGTCATGCGGCCTACGCGGTGCAGGAGAAGGGCTACGCGGCGGTGATGGTCAACTGCAACCCGGAGACCGTCTCCACAGACTATGACACCTCCGACAAGCTGTATTTCGAGCCGGTCACCGCCGAGCATGTCCAAGGCGTGGTCGCTCGCGAAGCGGCGAAGGGCACCATCCTGCAGTTCGGGGGGCAGACCCCGCTCAAGCTCGCCCATCAGGTGGGGACGATCCTCGGCACATCTCCGGACGCCATCGACCTATGTGAGGACCGCCGCCGGTTCAACGCGCTGATGACCCGGCTCGGCGTTCGTCAGCCGGAGGGGGCGATGGTGGACGACCGCGAGGGCGCGTTCGCGGCGGCCGCCCGTCTCGGGTTCCCCCTGCTGGTGCGGCCCAGCTACGTGCTCGGCGGGCGCGGGATGAAGATCTGCTTTGACAGCTACGACTTCAAGATGGCGCTCGATGAGGCCATTCAGGTCTCGGACAGCCACCCTTTGCTGATCGACCGGTTCCTGGAGGGCGCGGTCGAGTACGACGTGGACGCGCTCTGCGACGGCGTGGATGTGCGGATCGCTGGGATCATGGAGCACATCGAGGAGGCCGGCGTGCACTCCGGTGACAGCACGACGGTGTACCCGCCGATTCAGCTTCGCGAGGACAACCGGCAGGAAATGACCGACATCGTGAGTCGGATCGGCCGCGAGATTCGGGCGGTCGGGCTCATGAACGTGCAGTTCGCGGTGCAGCAGCACGTGGTCTACGTGATCGAGGTCAACCCCCGCGCGTCTCGGACGGTGCCCTATCTGGCGAAAGCGACCGGCGTCCCCCTCGCGCGATTCGCCACGCGGCTGGCGCTCGGGGAGCGCTTGGCCGACCTTCCCGTGCCGACCTGGCCGTCGGGCACTTGGGGGGCGGGCTACTCGTTCATCAAGTCGCCGGTCTTCCCGTGGCGGAAATTCTCCGGGGTGGACACGGTGCTCGGGCCGGAAATGCGCTCCACCGGCGAGGTGATGGGGATTGGGCGATCGTTCGGCGTGGCCTACGCCAAAGCGATGATCGCCGCGGGGATGACCCTGCCCACCGAGGGTGGTGTTTTCCTCTCCCTGCGGGACGCGGACAAGCCAATCGGCATCGAAATCGCGCGGGAGCTCCACGACATGGGGTTCATCCTGTTCGCGACGCACGGCACTGCCCGAGCGCTCCGCGCGGCGGGTGTGCCCGCAGAGGCGGTGTGGAAGGTGCGTGAGGGACGCCCGGACGTGGTGGACCGGATCAAGAATGGCGACATCCAGCTCCTGATCAACTCGCCTCTCGGCAAAAAGGCGCAGTACGACGAAGCCGCGATGCGGCTTGCTGGGCTGCGGTTCGGGGTGGCGTGCGTGACCAACCTGCAAGCTGCGCGCGTGCTGCCTGAAGCGCTGCGTGCGCTCCGCGCAGGGGGGCTGGGCATCACCCGGCTGCAGGACCTCGGGTCTGGCCCCCCGGCCCTGTGCCGGTCGGTGCCGTGACTCCCGACATGGTGAACCGCGTCGGCGTGACCCGGTCCTGCGCTCCGTGAAGACGCTGCTCGTCGGAGATGTGCACGGCTGCTCTGCGCCTCTGCGTGCCCTGATCGCGACGGCCCGGGCGGACCGAGTGGTCCTGCTCGGCGACATTTTCGCCAAAGGGCCGGACCCCGCGGGTGTGTGGGCGCTCATCCAGCAGCACGACATCAGCGGCATCATGGGCAACCATGATGCTCGGCTGCTGGACGTGTGGGGTCAGGCCGGGAGCAGCGCGCACCATCGGTGTTGGCGGCAGCTACCAGACGCGGCGCGGCTGTGGACCGCAGGGCTCCCGCTCACCCTGGCCGAGGGCGACTGGGTCGCTGTCCACGCCGGAGTAAACCCGTCCCTCGGTGTGGACGGGACGACGCGAAAACAGCTCCTCACGGTTCGCCGTTGGCCGGACGACGTCGACCCCGAAAACCCCTTCTGGTGGCAGCTCTACCCGAAGCTCTGGGCGGGCTCCGGCGCTCCCAGGCGGATCTTCTACGGCCACGACGCCCTTCGCGGGGTGCAAGCTCATGGCACCACCGTCGGTCTGGACAGCGGCTGCGTATACGGCGGCGAACTATCCGGGATGATCCTTGAGACCGGAGAGGTTCTGCAGGTGCCGGGGAACAGCCCGTAGCGGCCCGGTCGCCGTGGGTTGCCGCCCGCTTGTGAAGGGGGCGACCAAAAAACCGAAACCCACCTGCTCGCTCAACGGCGCGCAGGTGGGTTTGGTTTGCGGACTACTCCGGCGCAGGGCCGGCGCCCGGCTTCAGCTCGCGAAGGCGGCCTTCATGTCGGTGAAGATCGCGTTCGCCGCTTCGAGCAGCGCCTGAACACGGGCGGGCGTCTCGGCGGTGGCCTTCATGTCCTTGGCGAGCAGGGGGGTGGCCTTGAGGAGCGCCGCCGGGTCGGTCACGATGGACTTGATCTTGGCGGGGAACTCCTTGACTTCGTCGACGAGGGCGATGGCCTGGGCCGCCAGTTCGGCGCAGGTCTTGACGGTGCCGGTGCCGGCGTCAACGAGCCCGTTGAGGGCGTCGGCGGTGGTCTTGGTGGAGTCAGGGGCGTCGCCCGCGGCCTTGAGGTGGATGGTGGAGGCGTCGAAGGTGAGCTTGCCACCCGCGGCAGCCACGGCGCCCTTGATCGCCTCGGAGAGCGCGGAGCCCTCCGCCACGGCCAGAGTGGTATTGACGTTGGTGCGCGCGGTGTTGAGCGTGGCGGTCTGCGCGTCGACGCTGTCGTCGATCGCCTTGACCTTGGCGAATACGGCGTCGAACTCAGGGATTTCCGTGACGACGATGGCGGTCCACTTCTTCTCGGTGGTGCTGGCGCCCTTCTTGGCCCATGCGCTGTCGGTGACAGTGAGGGTGCCGAGGGTGACGAGGGCGAGGCCGAGGACCAGACGGGGAAGGGTGCGCATTTGAAGCTCCTGAAAGGGGGTGTGCGGAAGTTCGCGAGTGGACAGCGGGGACTAACGCGAGGCACGGTTCGGTCAACTACGGGGCCCGCGGACTTGGACTCGCCGGCTCAGGAATCCCGTGCCGGCGCCAAGCTCACGGGCTACCGGGAGTGCTTGCGCATCCTTCACCTCTACCGTCCGAGGTTGCCCGAGACACGCGCGCAGGCGCTGCAGGTGGTGCACACCTCGCATGCGCTGGCGGCCCGCGGGCACGACGTCACCGTGCTCGCCGATCGCTCGTCGGGCTTCGACGGTGACGCTCAGGCTGCGTTGGCGGCCTACGGGTTGGACCAGCCGCCTGGCCTTTCGCTGCGACTCGCCCCGATGGTTTGGCCGCCGGGTGCGGGACTTTGGTTCCGAGCAGCGGTGCGGGCGTGGTGCGCGGGGGCAGGCGGGGCAAGGGGAGCAACGGGGGCAACGGGGAGCGAAAGCATCGTTTACGCGCGCGCGAAGCGGTACATTTCCTTGATTCCGGCGAGGGTCCCCGTGGTGGTGGAGGCCCACGAATTGGACTCTGCGCTGGAACGCGAGGCGGGACGATCGGATGTTGAGGCTCGGGCGCTTGAAGCTGCAGTCTTCGCGCGGGCTTCCGCAATTGTCACAAATTGCCACGGCACGCTCCAGTGCATCGCTGCGGACCACGCGGGCGCCCGGGCTCTCCGGTCGGCGCGCGTGATCTGGAACGCCACCCGGGCCGACCGGGCGGTGGTGGGGACCGGCGGGGCGGGCGTGGGTGTGGTCGGGTCAGCGAAGGAGTACAAGGGGGTAGAGGCGGTCATCCGGGCCGCGCGGTGCAGGGTGGTTCTGGTTGGGGCGGACCGGGCGATCCCCGGGTTGGAGACCGTGCCCGCGGTGCCCTACAGTGACGTGCCGGGCGTGCTCGCGGGCTTCGATGTGCTGCTGTTGCCGTTGGCCGCGAACTTGTTCGGGCGCTGCCTGACCAACCCGCTCAAGCTGTGGGACTATCTGGCGACGGATCGGCCACTGGTGCTCCCTGACCTTCCGACGCTCCGCGAGGTGCTGGGTGTAGGCAGGATCGAGGGCATCGAGCTCTACGATCCAGCGGACCTCGGCAGCGTAGCGCCGGCGATAGCCGCCGCGCGCCTTCATGGGCCTAGACTGCCCCGATTGCGAACGTGGGACGACCGGGCCCGCGACATCGAGTCCTTCCTCGGCGACGTCGTCGCGGGTGGCGCGTGACCCTCTACGTGCTCCGGTACTACCCCACCCTCACCGAGACGTTCGTCCACGACGAAATTGTGGCGCTGGCGGGGGAAGGAGAGGCCGTGTGCATCGCGGCGTTCGACGCTCGCGAGCCCTCCGGGCGGCCTGCACCCGCACCGGTCTACGCCCAGCCGCACGGGCGGGGCTGGCTCGGCTGGCTCGGTGCTTTGCTCGTGGAATGGGCGGCCCCCCGCCATGGTGCCCCGGGGGTGTCGGGGATGGGGCTGCCGGCGGGCACAGCGCTAAGGGTGCTGTGGCTCGCGGCCGTCCTCCGGAGGCTGCGTCCGTCCGGCGTCCACGTCCATTTTGCTGGGGAGGCGGCTGTGTGGGCGATGCTCGCTTGCGCGCGGGCAGGGGTGCCGTGCACGGTGACCGTGCACGCGGTCGACCTGTTCAAGCCGCACCCGCGCCTCGGCGAGGTGCTCGCCGCCGCTGCGCAGGTCGTGACGATCTCCGACTACAATCGCCGCATTCTGCTCGAACGGTACGCGACGGTCGCCACGGTGCAGCGATGTCAGGTCGCGCCGGCTGCCGAGTCCGTGCGCGAGCCCGGTCGTCTGCTGTTCGTCGGCCGCAACGTGCCCAAGAAGGGGCTTGATGCGTTGCTCGCTGCGCTGGCCCCCGGACCGGACGAGCTCCCGTCGTTTATCCTCGACGTGGTGAGCGACGTGCCGGACCCCGGCATCGACGGCGTGCGGGTGCACGGCCCTTTGTCCCACGAGGAAGTGCTTACGCTGATGGGGCGCGCCGCGGTGTTTGTCCTGCCTTGTCGGCAGGCCCCGGATGGGGACATGGACGGCATCCCCGTGGTGCTGCTGGAGGCGATCGCGGCCGGCGTCGCGGTGATGACGACGCCCATCTCGGGCATCCCGGAGGTCGTTGACGAGACGGTGGGTTGGCTGGTGCCACCCGACGACGTGCCGGCGCTCCGGGCCGCGATCCGATCAGCGCTAAGTGACCCGGAGGAGGTGGTGCGGCGCGGTCAAGCCGGGTGGCTGAGAGCGCGTGGCAGCCCGCGCAGGAAATGCCGCAGCGCCTGATCCCCGCACGGCCGCCAGTTTGGGTGGTCCTCCCGGCGGGAAAAAGCGCTGATCTCCGAAAGCGAGAGGGGGAATTCTCCCAGCGCGAACACCCGCTTCACGTCGTCGTCCTTCAGAGAGAACGCGATGCGCAGCTTGCGCAGGATCAGGTTGTTCGTCAGCCGGGCGGCCCGGGCAGGAGCCGCCGCGCGGCGTACCGAGTCGGGTGTTCCGTCGGGTGCTCCGTCGCGCGTCCCGCGCCGCTGAGTGATGAGCCCGTCCAGAAACGCCGTGGCGACGATGTCGCCGCACTCGATGGCCCCTTCGTCCTCGTCCCGCATCAAGATCCCTTCGACAAACTCCCGGTCGGCGGTCTTGCCGGCCAGCGCGAAGATCGCGATGACACCGTCGTCGTTGACGTTGAGTGTGTATCTGAGGCTGCGGAGCAGGTCGTTGTGGGGCATGCGGGGCGGCAGGTAGCGTGCCCGGCACCAACGTGTCGCCCGAAAGCCCTACAACAGGTCCTTGAGGAGCTGAACGGGGTCGTCGTCGGCCGTGAATTCGCGGAGGGGGACTCGCCCGAGCGCTGGGCTCTGGCTTGGCGCGCAGACGATCACCCGCTCCGCGCTGCCGCCTGCGCCGTGCGAGAGCAGCCAGTCCGCCTGCTCGGCGGGCGTGTGTCGGCCGATCGCGAGCACCTGTCGGCGCGTCAAGTCGAGCAACAGCAGCTCCAGCAGCTCAAGCTCGAGCCCGAGCGCCGGCAGCGCGGTCTTGGACGCGGTCTTGGGCGCGGACAGCAGGATGTGTAGGTCCACCCCACCCAACAGCTCGGCAGCTCGGCGGATGATGGCGACCAACCGGCCAAGCACGCTGGCGATGCGCTGTCGGCCATCCGGTCCCGGTGTCCGCTCCTCCTCGAGGTTCGGGTCCAGGCTGATCAGGATGGCGCGCCTCTCGCGGTGCAGGTCTCCCTCGTCCCGGCTGTAGTAGAGCAGCTCTCCCTCGGCCCAGCGTAGGTCGAAGAGATCGACCTCGCCGGGTTCGTCGGACATGTAAGCGAGCTCGGAGCTCACCAGATTCTCAATGGAGCCGACGGTGCTGATCGCCGAGAAGCCACCCACCGGGTACGCGCTCTCCTGTTCGAGCTTCGTGAGCGCAGCGCCCCACTTACGCGTGGTGCGGACGCGGCGGGGCAGCTCGGTTTCGTCGGCCACTTCTGCGAGCTGGCTCAAGGCGACTCGCGCTTCCAGAGAGCGGAGCCGCCCCGTCCACGTGAGCAAGAACGCGTCGCCGGGGCCGATGAGGTCCTGGACGGCGCGCGCACGCATCACCAGCGCCTTGTAGGCGCATGACAGCAGGCCCAGCGCCTCGGGGGTAGCGGGGCGCCATGCCGGGTGCTGCAGGGTTCGCCGCACTACGGCAGGTACGACGGCTAACTCAGGGGAGTCTGGCCCCCCGGGATTCGTCCCGCAGATCCGCTTCAGCACAAGGCTGGCGAACAGCCCCGCAGCCTCGGCGCGCAGGCCCAGTGGCAGCTCCTGGATGGCGTCCTGCACGGCCATCAGCCGGCGATCGGCTGCGATGCGGCCGAGCACGTCTTCCCAGCTCCGGAGCACCCGATGCAGGTTGTCGTCCCCCCCCCCGCCCGCCGGGCCGATGGTGAGGCGGCTGGACGGGCCGTTGCCCGCGAGGGTGGCCAACTCCAGCACTACCGCCGGCGGGGGAAGCCCAGGCCGCTCTGCCATGATCGTGGTGAACCAGATCAGCGCCACGGCTGCGGGCGGCGTGGCCACTCTGGAGAGGGCCAGCCCGGTGCACAACCACGACTCAATGGCGTCTTGCTCGCGAAGCTCGGTCAACCGGCGATCCCGAGCAACCTCGGCACCTTCTCTTCGAGGAGGTCTACCTCGTCTCGCGTCTCCCCAAGGTAACTCAGCATGCGGAGGTCCTCGCGCTCGACCGCGCCGCCGTGAAGCACCCAGGCGTGCGTACGCAGGAGCCGGTACAGCTTCACGACCTTTCGGTCGCTGATGAAGACGCCGTCCTCCCGGACGAGCGTGCGGAGCACGCGCTGCAGCTCCAGCAGCAGGGCCTCGGGGAAGTAGCGGTGCCGGTCCCGCTCGTCCCCATTGGGGCCATCGGTACGAGCAAACTGCATCGCAAGGTAGCGATTTGCCTTGAGGAAGTCGTCGAGCGACGCGTGGCCCTCGGCCCACGGTTTCTGTCCGAGGTCGTTCCAGCTCTGGCTGGCCAGGCCGGCGTCAATCAGAGGCAGGAAGTGGGTGTCCGAGACGGAACGGCACGCTGCCTTCAGGCAAAACCTATCCTTTAAGGCGGCTAAGTCAGTGTGCTCGGGGATCTCGTTCGTCGCGGCGAAGAGGATCTTCATCTCGACCGGAACGGGTTGGCCGTCCTGATAGAACTTGCGTTCGTTGACGACGGTCAGGAGGGCGTTCAGGATCGCCGAGTTGGACTTGAAGATCTCGTCGAGGAAGACAAGCTTTGCTGTTGGTAGTTTCCCGTTTGAGCGACGCAGGTATCGACCTTCTCGGAGCTGCGCGACGTCGACCGGCCCCATCACCTCACCGGGCTCGGTGAACCGGGTGAGCATGTACTCGAAATACTCGCCGCCCTTCAGCCCAACAGCGTCCTTGAACTTCAGCACGAGGTCGCTTTTTGCGGTGCCGGGCGGCCCGACGAGGAGGAGCGGCTCCTGCGCCACCGCGCAGATCGTCATCAAGTCGATCAGCGGCTGCTTTTCGACGAAGTACCGGCCCAGCGCCAGCCGAAACCTGTTGAGCCTAGCCCGGAGATTATGGGCCTCGGCCGAGAGCTGCTCAAAGGTGAGGGCGTTGAGATCAGACGAGGCGACGGCGGTGGACATGCAGCGGGTGATTAACGCCGCTACTGCATCATCCGAAGGTAGTCCATCTCCTCGAGCGCGCGCCCTGACCCCTTGACGACGGCGGAGAGCGGGTCGTCCGCGACGATCACTGGGAGCCCGGTCGCCTGCGAGAGCGCGGTGTCAAGGTCAGAGAGCAGCGAACCCCCGCCCGTCATGATGATGCCGCGGTCGTAGATGTCTCCGAGCAGCTCGGGCGGGGTGCGCTCCAACGACCCGGTCACCGCCGCGATGATCAGGCGGATCGGCTCCTCCAGCGCCTCGCGGATCTCGTCGCTGTGGACGGTCACGGTCCTCGGGAAACCCCGGACGAGGTCGCGGCCCTTGACGGCCAGCTCCCGGAACTCAAATTCGGGCGACGCGTTGCCGAGCGTCAGCTTGACCTGCTCGGCGGTGCGTGGCCCGACGTAGAGGTCGTGGCGACGACGGATGTGGTTGGTGATCGCTTCGTCGAGGTGGTCGCCGCCCACCTTGATCGAGCGGGAGTACACGATCCCCGCCATCGAGATCACCGCCACTTCCGTGGTTCCCCCGCCGATGTCGACCACCATGTTCCCGGTGGGCTCCATGATCGGCAGATCGGCGCCGATCGCCGCGGCGAGCGGCTCCTCGATCAGGTGCACCTCGCGGGCTCCGGCTGACTCCGCCGCGTCCCGTACAGCCCGCTTCTCCACCTCGGTGGTGCCGTACGGGATGCAGATCACCATGCGCGGCCCGACAAAGCTGCGGCGACCGTTCACCTTCTCGATGAAGTAGCGCAGCATCTCCTCGGTGAGCTGGTAGTCCGCGATCACGCCGTCCTTGAGCGGCCGAAGCGCTTGGATGTCCTGCGGGCATCGGCCCAGCATGGACTTGGCCTGATCGCCCACCGCCACCACGCGGCGGTTGCCTTTGCGATCGTGCTGCACCGCCACGAGCGAGGGTTCATTGCAGACCACACCTCGGCCTTTCACGTACACGAGGGTGCTTGCGGTACCGAGGTCGATGGCCATGTCCTGTGAGAACATGCCGAGCATGGCGTTGAGCATCTGGGTCTCCGGGGAGCGGGGGGCTGGGGGCGGGAGCGGGCGGGGGGCGGGAGCGGGGGGCTGGGAGCGGGAGCCGGCGGGAGCCGGCGGGAGCGGGAGCGGGAGCGGAACAAAAACAAGCGGGCGGGGAGCGGGCGGGGAGCGAGAGATGGCCGGGGGCGAGATCCGGCGAAACGCTGCAGCAGGGGGTTGACACTATCACAAAATGTGTTGACGTGACAACGGTGCGGCTCAAAACACGCTAAGAGTCTACCTATGCCACTCCTGACCGGCCCTCTTCCCTTTTCTCCGCCCGGAGTCGGTGTCACCCCGACCTTGCACATCATGGGGATCGGCGGCACCGCGATGGCGGCGCTCGCCGGGATGCTGAAGGACACCGGCTATCGGGTGACCGGGAGCGACACCGGGGTCTACCCCCCGATGTCCACGTACCTCGAGTCGTTGGGCATACCGGTTATGATCGGGTACAACGCTGCGAACATCGCAGCTGATCGGCCGGGCGGTCCGCCCGACCTCGTGGTCGTCGGCAACGTGATCCGCGCAGAGTACGAGGAGGCGAGGGCGCTGCTCGCCTCTGACTTGCCCTATTGTTCGTTCCCCCAGCTGCTTGGCGCGATGTTCCTCGAGCGGCGGCAGAGCATCGTGGTGGCGGGAACCCATGGAAAGACCACCACCACGTCGCTGATCGCGCACCTCGTTGATCACGCTATGCCTCCCGCCAAGAAACCGGGTTTTCTGGTCGGTGGTCTGGCCAAGAACTTCGATCGCACCGCGCGGCTGGGTGATGGGCCGCACTTTGTGATCGAGGGCGACGAGTACGACACGGCCTTCTTTGACAAGGGCCCGAAGTTCCTACACTACCGGCCGAACACGGCGATCATCACCTCGGTGGAGTTCGACCACGCGGACATTTATCGGGACCTCGACCACGTGAAGGAGAGCTTCCGGAGGCTCGTCGCGATCGTGCCGCCTGCTGGACCCGCCGGTGAGGCCGGCGGTGGCTGCATCGTCGCCCGGTGGGATCACGACAACGTAGTGGACGTCTGTCAGGGTGCTGGGCCTGAAATCCGGCGATACGGCGTGGGGCAGCAGTGGGACGGGCGTATCGACAGGGTCGACACCCAGCGCGGCGTCCAGCATTTCACCGTACTGAAGGATGGCGGCGTTTGGGGTCGTTTTGAGTGCATCCTGGTCGGCGAGTACAACCTCTACAACTGCGTCGCGGCCTGCGCGGCCCTTGACCGCGAGGGGCTGACGGCGGCCGATCTCGCGCCTGGGTTTTCCAGCTTCGCCGGAGTCAAGCGGCGGCAGGAGGTGGTCGGGGAGGTCCGGCAGGTGACCGTGTTGGACGACTTCGCGCACCACCCGACCGCGGTGGACGTCACGTTGAGCGGCCTGCGCCTGCGCTTTGGCAATCGTCGAATCTGGGCGATCTTTGAGCCCCGCAGCGCGACGTCGCGTCGGGCGGTGTTCCAGGAGGCCTACGCGCAAGTGTTCTCCAACGCCGACATCGTCGTAGTGGCACCGCCGCCTGATCAGGGGCGGATCGCTGAGGACGAACGGTTCGATACGCCGAGGCTCATCAAGCGGCTCCGCGATCAGGGCAAGGAGGCGTTCAGCTGGGACAGCGTGGACGAGATCGTCGCTGCGGTCTGCGCAAATGCACTCCCGCACGACGTGATCGCGGTGCTCTCCAACGGCGCGTTCGGCGGGATTCATGGCAAGCTGGTGCGCGGGCTCGAGCGCTGATGCTCAGCTTCGCCCTGCTCGGCTGCTCGCTGCTCGCCAGCCCGCTGGTCGGGTGCGCGCAGCAATCCAACGACCCGCCGGTGCTCCAGACGTCCACCTTGGCCGACGGCGCTACGCTTGAGATCCCGACGCTCGGCGTGAGCATCGCGGTGACGGCCGACGACCCGAACGGCGATGATCTGCAGTTTCGCTGGGCGGTAGACGGGGTCGGCGTCCAAGGAGAGGATGTGCGGCATACAAGCTCGACGACGAGCTCCTACAACGCCTACGGGGAGAACCTCGACGGCGCGACCCTGAGCTGCACGATCACCGACTTCATCGACGAGATCGCGATCTCCTGGCCGATGGTCTACACCGGAGCCTGATCGGCCATGCCGCCGCCGTCCCGCCGCTCGCCCGCCGCCCGCACGGGGCTCAGCCCTTCGCCAGACCCTGAAGCCCCTTGACCTCAGCGCGCAGTCGCAGCACCTCGTCTGCGAAGAAAGCATGCGATGAACCCGTTGAGTTTCGGCTCTGGTGCTTCCTTAGCGCGAGCGAGACGACCGCCCGGACGTACGGCCAGTGTGGGACCCCGCGCGGGAGCCAGTGCTGCCCGCCCCGCTTGAAGGTGCTGGCGATGTGGCTGGCGTGAACCAGCGGCAGCGTTCCGAGGTTGACCTCGTCCGCCAGCTCCTTCCGGATCGTCGCCCTCTCGTCCCATAGCGCGAGCTGGAACACGGCGAAGATCACAAGGAATTCACCGATGAACAGGACAAAGTTCAGGGAGGTCAGCGCGGGCATCCCTGCTACGTCGGACATCGTGAGCATTCCGTTCCAGAGCATGTGCATGCCGATGGCGCAGCCGAAACCAAGAGGTACACACACGATCTTCGGGATGATGCCCCGGAACCGGGCCCAGCCCAGCGCTGCGCCGACGCAGGAAGTGGCACAGGCGTGCATGACGGCGGAGAAAAAGGTGCGGATGACCACAGTGGCCATCCAAACGCTGACGTCGCCGTAGGAGGCTAGGTCCGCAAAGTACAGGAAGTTCTCGGTCATCGCGAAGCCCAATCCGGCGGCCGCGCCGTAGACGAAGCCGTCAGCCGCGTTGTCGAAGTGCCGCGAGAACATCACCGCGAAGAGGATCGCAGCCTTGGACGGCTCTTCGATGATCGGGGCGACGAGCACAGCTGACCACTGCTCCGCTGTGTCCGGTCCGAGCACCCAGGCTAACGGCTGCATCATGACCTCCGAGCCCACCAGCGCCATGAAGATCGACCCGATCACGCCCCAGAGGAACGTCAGCCCGAAGAGCCAGACGGGCTCGCGATCGTTCCGGTCTAGCCACCAAATGAGGACCAGAAAGGTTAGCATCGGGATGGACGCGCAGAACACGGACAGGAAGAGGAGGAGGAGGAACACGGCGTTGACGTATCAACAACGCGGCTGTCCAGCGCTCCAGTATGGCCGGGCACAGGCTGGAATCGGGTCGGGGGCTACATTGTCCCATGTGTAGGCCCGCCTGCACGCCCGCCTGCCCCGCCTGCACGCCCCTTGCGCGCCCCCCTGCCCCCCGCCTGCCCGCCACCCCCACTCGCCACCCCCACTCGCCACCCGGAGTATTTCCATGGGTCTCGTCGATCGAATCAAGCGTCGCCTTCCTATGTTCGGCCAGCCGGAGACGCAGCCGCCCCCGCCGCGCCCCCGCCCGACCTTCGCGCCCGACGCCGAGGCCGAGCCCGCGGAGGAGCCGTCGGCGCGAGGTGGGAAGCCTGTCGGGGAGTTCATCGCGCAGTTCGTGAAAGAGAACCAGGTCGTGCTCTTCATGAAAGGCTCCCCATCGTCGCCGCAGTGTGGATTTTCAGCGTCTGCGGCTGGCATTCTGGCGAACTATGGCAAGCCCATTGCGCACGTGAACGTCCTCGCGGATCCGGACGTGCGGGATGCCGTCAAGCAGTTCACCTCGTGGCCCACGATCCCGCAGGTGTTCATCGGCGGGGAGTTCGTCGGCGGTTCAGACATCCTCAAGGCGATGCACGAGGCCGGCGACCTGAAGGCGATGTTCGCCAAGTTGCCGTAGCGCGGGCACCCGCCACCGCCCCTCGGTGGCGAGCGGGCACGGCAACATCCTACGCCCTTGTTAGAGGCCGCCCACTGCTCGCCTTCGGGCTGGCGTCGCCATCAGTTTTACCCTCGCGCGTTGGAGCCACCTTATGGGGATCGAGAGCAAGTACATCTGGATGGACGGGAAGCTCGTGCCGTTCGACGACGCCAAGGTCCACGTCCTGAGCCACACGCTCCACTATGGGCTCGGTGTGTTTGAGGGCATTCGCAGCTACCCTCAGGCCGATGGAAGCGGCGGCGTATTCAAGCTCGACGAGCACCTGCGCCGGTTGACCGACTCCGCCAAGATGTGCCGTATGGAGGTGCCGTTCACCACCGCGCAGCTCAAGGAGGCCTGCCTCCAGACCCTGCGCGTCAACGGGATGGCCGACTGCTACATCCGGCCGATCATCTTCTTCGGAATGGGCAAGATGGGGCTCGGCGCCCGGGACAACCCCGTGCACGTCGCCATCGCCGTATGGGACTGGGGCAAGTACCTCGGAGCCGAGGGCATCCTGAACGGCATTCGCGTGCAGACCAGCACGTTCACGCGGCACCATGTCAACTCCAACCTGCAGCGCGCGAAGGTCATCGGGCACTACGTCAACAGCGTGCTCGCCCGCTACGAGGCGATCGACAACGGCTTCGATGAGGCCATCATGCTCGATGGTTCGGGACACGTGGCCGAGGGCACCGGGGAGAACCTGTTTGCGTGCCGTGACGGTGTCGTGAAGACGCCCCCGGTCGTCAACATCCTCGGTGGCATCACCCGGCGGACGGTGATCGACATCCTGAAGCACGACCAGATCCAGGTGCATGAGATGCAGTTCGGGCGGGATGCCCTCTACGTCGCGGATGAGGTGTTCCTCAGCGGGACGGCCGCAGAGATCACGCCGGTGCGTGAGGTTGACCGCCGGGCAGTCGGAACCCCGGGGGCGGTGACCCGCCGGGTCCAGCAGGTCTATCAGGATGGCGTCTCGGGCCGGATCGACTGGATGAAGCCCTACATCACCGGGTTTCGGCCCGACCGGTAGCGCCTGCGTGGCGGCACCGGATCCGCGGCGTCGCCGGCCAGCGGTCAGCGTACGATCGTAGCCCGCCCGTACGCATCCCATACGGTGATTGACTCGGGTCGGACGACCCAGCTCAACGGCGAACCTCGGCCTACCAGCGTCAGCGGAATATTGCCGCCTCCGTGGGGCTGGGTGTATACGGCCCCCGGCGCCACCAAGGACCAGCCGTCCTCTACACGCTGCATGGTCGGCATCGACAGTCCGAGCACGCCGTCCACGATCCGCGCCTGCAGGCTCACTGCGATCGCCAGCGCGGTTTCATCCTCCGCGCGCACCATGACGCCCACGTTGCCGTCGCGGAGGAGGAGGGCTCCGACCCCGTCCCCGGCTGCTTCGTCCACGCCAGTTCCAACGTTTAGGATTGGGTAGTCCGGCAGCCGCAGCGTGAAGGCCTCTCGGGTACGGATGAACCAGTCGGCGGCCTGCGCTTCGTCCCTGCCGACGAACACCCGCACGAAGCCCTGTCCGTTCGCCAGCGGCGCGGTCCAGCCGTTCGCCGCGCTCTGGAACGCAGGCTCGCCGAGGTCGGGCTGGTGCACCGGGATGCCGGAGTGGATGTCTCCCGCCAATGCGGCGCTGATCATCTGGATGAAAGCGAGCATCATCGGAGCGATTCCTTCTGGGTGAAGTTGTACGTCGCGGTCCCGCTCATGACAAGCCGCTCCAGGTACTCGGCCCCGTCGATGTTCTGGACCAACAGCTCGGTGAACGGGCCCGACCCGGGGTCCTCGTCTCCATCGAGCGCGAGGGTGGCGTCGTAGATGGTCGCCGCGTCGTTCGAGGTGGTCACCGCGTGGTAGCTGAAGCCGCAGCCGCCTGCGCCGAACGGGCAGTGGGTGTAGTCCTCGCCGCCGATCGCCTTGATGTAGTTGAGGTCGTAGTTCCGGAGGATGATGGTGTACTTGAGGTCGGCGCCGAGCATGTCGGCGTAGGCCTCGAGGATGCTGGCGCAATCACTGCAGTTGACCGTGCTGCCGTTGGTGCGGTCGAGAAAACCTGTGAAGTCGAACTCTGCGTTGTTGTAGCCGCGCCCCGCGTATGCGGTGTACGCGCTCGCCCCATACTGGGTGTCGTAGGCGAGACCGAAATCGCGGTAGACCCATTCGGTGAGCGCGGCGGTGACGGCATCATCGGTGCCTTCCACGCCGTCCAACGCCCTGAGCGCCGGGTCAATCGCGGCGACCCACGGCGCGTAGGGCAAGCCCTCCATCTCAAATTCTGGGGCGCGAAGCAAAGCGTACAGCCGGAGCGGCAGCGTCTGGGTCCCTACCGTGACGGGCGCTCCGCCATCGCCGGTGTCGACGGTCCAGGACAACGTGAGGTCCTGCTCGACAACGGATGGGCCCGTCGCGACCTGTGCGTCGGAGGTGTACTGGGCGAGGTCGCCAGGCGCTACATTCTGGGCAGCCCCCCATCCCGCGACGGTGAGCTGGACCGCAGCGGCACCGAATGCGCCGTCGATCTCGAGGCCGAGGCTCGGCGTTGCGTCGTACGGGTAGGCGGCGGGCAGGACCCATCCCACGTGGGTCTCGGGGGGCGCGTCGAGGTCTTCCCACAAGGCCGGCAGGGCGGTGGCCGTGGAACCGTCGTCGATCGCCTCGATCTGGAAGGTGGGGTCGTCCCCGTCTTCCAGCCAGTAGTTGCCCGGGACATTGTTGCCCCGGTGCCAGATCATCGGGACGCGCGCCGGGCCGTCGCCGAGCGTGCCGCCCAGGGTGCCGCCGATCACGCCCACCCGCACAATGTAGAAGGAGGACGCGGCGCTGGCCAGGACAGCGCCTTCCAGGTCCAGCAGCTCTGCTTTTACGGAGTACGTGCCGACAGGGGCGAGCACGCCGGCGGCGTCCCGCCCGTCCCAGCTGGTGGCGTCGAGCATGGTGGTGCCGTCAGCGAGCGTTCGCAGGACCGTCCCCGCGCCGTCCGCGATTGTGAGCCGGACGGTGCTCCCGTTGGCCGCGGTGACGTCGAGCGGGCATTCTGTGCCGCGCAGGGGGTCAAGCGCGCCGCCCGTCACATGGATCGCTGGCAGGGGTGTAACGGGGGTGCCCGAGTCCGCGGAGTCCAGCCCGTCGAGTGAGACAGACTTCGGGGTGCAGCCGTGAAGGGCTACGATCGCGACCCCCCAACCGGCCGAAAGGAGTGACGGGGAGCGCATGGGCAAGGGTAGCACGGGGTGTTCAGGTTCTCTCCAGATTTGCATACTATGGGCGAAAGGGAATACGGCATGCGCTCACCGGCCTGATGCGTGCAGACTCCCCGGACTGAACCCGATTTAAAGGCCCCTGTGGGCGAACCTCGCCCGCTGATTCGACGTCCCTCCTTTGCAGCCTGTATCGCTGCGATTCAAGCGCCCGAACTGTACCGGAACTTCGGGATCCACCTGTTCGTGATGTTTCCGGCTGCGACGCTGATGTGCTGGATCGCGACCTTCGCAGACGCGGGGCTGGGCTTGAAGCCGGTCGCCGATCTCTCGGTCCGGCTGCCGTTCGGCCTCGGCTTGATCGGTGCGGGAGGGTTCTGGGTCTGGTACGTCTATGGCTACCTGTACCTCTCGGGCGGCGGGTCGCCCGGTACGCACGTCGATGGCGGGCCGACCGCGCTGGTGGACACGGGCCCGTACACCATGCTGCGGCACCCCAGCGTCATCGGAAAGCTCTGCGGCGTGATCGGCCTCGGCACTTGCTTTGGCTCGGCGGTGTTCCTGGTCGGCTTCGTCCCCGTGTTGGTGGTCTATTCGGTGGTGACGAACAGGTACCTGCAGGAGCCGTTCTGCGACGCGCGGTTCGGCCGCCGCTACCAGCTCTACCGCGAACGCGTCCCCATGCTCGTCCCTCGCCCGGCGGGAGTCTCGCGGTGGCTCAACGACGAGGCCGCGGTTCCCGAGGACCTGCCTCGCGAGGAGCGGCTGAAGCAGCCCGAGGGGATCTGGATGGAGTTCAGAGGGTACCTTGTCGGGCTCGGGCTCCTGATCGCCTTCTTCGGGCTCGTGGCCTGGCTGGCGAACCGGTAGTCAACTCTGGCCGTCGTGCCGCTGCGGAGCGGGTTCGTTCAGCACCTTTGCAGCCAGCGCCTCCGGGTCGATCGCGAGGATCTGGGTCATCGCGGCGAGCAGTCGAAAGCGCTCCTTTTGGCCGGCGACCTGGGGCAGGGCGAGCACGCGCCGGGCGAGGGGGTACCTTCCGCGCTCCACAGCCCAACTCGCGATGGTCAGCAGTCCGTGCACCTCGCCGCGGACCTCGGAGATCGCCTGATCCTCCAGTCGATCGCGCTCGGAGACCGAGCCGGCGGCGGAGGATTTTAGGAGGATTCGTCGAGCCGTGTTCGCGCGCTCCCCCCGGAAGCGGAACGGCAGCAGCACGAGGGCGAGCGCCACGATGCTTAACGGCCACGCCCAGGTCGGCAGGTGGAGGCCCGCCGCCTCGATGACACGCATGGTCAGGCTCACCAGCGCGGTCACCTGAAGACATCCACGAGCATGTCTCGCGGCCCCTTGGTATTGAGCCTCATCGTGTACTTGACCTGGGTCCTGCGGGCATCGCCGCTGCAGGCCAACGCCAGCAGCGCCTTGTAGACGCGGTCGATCGCCCGCCGCTGGTCTTGCTCGGTGGTGTTGAGCAGGGCCTCTCGAGCGGGTTCGGTTAGCCGCTCCCAGACCTGCTTTGCCGTCCAACCGCCGGATAGCCGGATTCGAGCTCGCTCCAAGAGGCCGACAGGCGCCATGGCAGCGCGGATGTCAGACGGCAGCGTGGCGGGGTCGGGGAGGATCAGTACCTCGGTACGGAGGGGTCGATTCGGAGGCTCCATGCGTCGATCCCGCCTCGCATCGAGTCGGCGCTGAGGCCCGCGCTCTCCAAGAGCATGGCCCCGTTGATCGAGCGGACGCCGTGGTGGCAGTAGACCAACACGGGTCGTGTGGGGTCGAGCTCGCTTATTCGTTCAGCAAGTTCGCCGAGCGGGATGAGCACCGCACCCGCGAGGCGGCAGGTCGCCCATTCTCCCGGTTGGCGGCAGTCGACGAGCTGGGGCGAGTCGGGCTGGGCGAGCCACTGCTGGCTGTCTTCGACGGAGAGTTGGCGCATCTGGTGCTGTAACGCAGGCCCGGTGGTCACCCGATGAGCAGCCCGCGCAGGGCCCTTACGCTCTCCACGCGGACATTGGCGCCTTCGGGGCGGCCGATCCCCCATCCCACCCCAATCACCGGGATCCCCGCCGCTTGACCCGCTCCGACGTCGTGGGGGCCATCGCCGACGAGCACGGCGCGGGTCACGCCGAGATCCGCCATCGCAGCGTGGATCATCATCGGATCGGGCTTCCGCTTTGTGACGCTCCCGCTCCCGTATACCGCTCGAAACCGTGCGCGAAGGCCAAGCTTTTCCAACAACATGAGGGTGAGGCCGATCGGCTTGTTGGTCACCACCGCCTGAGGCGCCGTAATCACCTCGAGCAGCTCGCGGACTCCGTCGTAGACCACGGTCTGGTCCGCGATGTGCTCCTGGTAGTGCTCGTAGAAGTCCTGTAGGACGGGAGCGACCAGCTCATCGAGGGCCGGCTCGAACCGCTCGAGCGCTTCGGTCACGCAGGCGGTGATCAGGTGCTGGGCGCCGCTTCCGATGTGGTTCCGAACGGCGGTCTCCCCGAGCGGGCGCAGGCCCCGCCCACTCAGCGCCCTGTCGACCGCCGCCGCGATGTCCGCCCCAGAGTCGACGAGCGTGCCGTCCAGATCCCAGAGCACCGCCCACCCGGCGACGTCGGGCATCACGGGCTGCGCCCTGCGCCCGCCGCCGTGCTCGCGGCGCTCGGGAAAGGAGTTGGCAATCGGGCTTCGGTGAGGGCGCTCACGCGGGGCCCCTGCTCCAGCGGCATGTACACGGAGATGCCGAGCGACGGCCAGTTCGTGTAGGTCCTTAGGTGGCGGATGTAGAACCCCAGATCATCATCGCGCACCTTTTTCGAACCCATCCTCGTGGCGTGCCGCATGTGGATCTTGCCCCCCGCGTCCTCGACGACGAGGCTCACGTGGGTGATGACGATGGGCTTCCAGGCCCGGGGTTGGCGCAACGTCACCACAACGGCGCCTGGCGGGATGTTGGCTGCGAACGCATCGGCTGTAGCGAGGTCGAGGTACTGCATCGACCATGTGCCGATCGGGTAGAGCGCCTTCGGGAGGCGGAAGAGGCGGGTGTGCCCCCAGTTCTCCCACATCTGGGCGGTAACAGAGTGATCCAGACGACGGGCGGGACCAACGCGGTCCGTCACGTCCGCCAGCAGGCGGTTGCTCACCGCGTCGGGGAGCCAGGTGGCTTCCATGAAGTGGCGCCGTTGGTCGTAGCTGCGGCGCCAGCCGGGGCGGGGGGCTGCGTCGCGGTAACGAAGGGAGTCCCGCACTGTGGGCGCGTAGAGCGGGTCTCCTGAGAGCGCGAGCCCGAGGACCTCCTCCACGAACGTGAGGCAGTCGAAGCTGTCGTATCGAGCTGGTGGGTCCGGGTCGCCGGCGTCCTGCTCCCCCGCGGCTTCGTTTAGGTAGGGGAGGCCGAGCCAATCGCGGCTTGCGGCTTCCATTCGACGACCAATCGGTGCGGTCGCGACCGCTCTGACTGCCGAAACGGTCGTCTCGGGCACCGTCCAGCGCTCGGGGACGGTGCGCCCCCCGACCCGGGCAGCGGGTACCACGATCTCCGAGGGCACGGGCTCAGCTGCGATGGCTGCTGCACCGACCCAGACCCCGAACAGAAGCGCCAGACCGCCGGCGATTCGAGCCATGAGCGGTCCCGTGCTCAGATGCCGAGGCGCTGCTGGTACCCGGCGACCTTCTCAAGAACCTGCTCCATGAGCTCG
>SHYV01000046.1 GCA_009692605.1 Myxococcales bacterium | reverse complement strand
TGGAAGAAGCCATGCAGCAAGAGCACCGTCTCTTCGTGTGCCGAGAAATCATCGCGCCGGACCAACCGATTTCCGCGCGCGTACACCCGTCGCAGGCTGCCGAGCTGGTCACGAAGGGCGCGATAGAGGCGGCGGGGGGAGGTTGGCGCGTTGATCACAGGCTGGCAATGTAGCCCACCGTGCTACGATGGCCGCTCTCCAGCGAGGTCTCTTGCGCAGTCCCGTTACGGTCGCTCCTCCCTGCTGGTGGGCTGCGGCCTTCGCCTGCGCCCTCCTGTCCGGCTGCGCTGAAAAAGCGGTCGAAGACTCCGACGATGCGCCCCCTCTGGCGCTCGACGACACGGCGGAGTGCAACCTGCATGTCCCGGTGGTCACCGGCGTGACGATCAGCAACGGCGGGATCGAGACCTTCGACAACGGCGACTTCCCGACCGTGGGCGTCACCATGGACGTCACCGACGACGATGGCGATCTCGATCTGATCGGCATGAACATCTGGATTGACACTGTCGTGGACGGCGCCGTCGACCGGTCGGGTCCCGCCGTGTTCGACGTGGAGGCCTTTCTCTTTCAGGGGGCCGAGGAGTGCGGCAAGTTCGGCGCGACGCTGACGCTGGAGCCCGCGGTCACCAGCAACGTCCTGGACTTCAACACGCGCTACGAGTTCGCCGTCACCGCGATCGACCATCACGGGGTCGAATCCAGCCCGTGCATCGCGGACGGGGTGACCCCCGATTCGGATGGCACCGACGGTACGGCTCCGTGAGCACGCCCATCGCAGGCGGTGGAGGCTCACCTCCATCCCTGGTTCCTTCCCCGTCGTCATCCGTGGGTCGGGACGCCTACCGCGACGCTGGCGTTGACATCGAGGCCGGCGACGAGGTGGTCGACCGGATCTCCTCGCACGTGCGCTCGACCTACCGTCCGGGCGTGCTCGGCGACATCGGCGGGTTTGGCGGATTATTCAGCCTGATGGGGCGGTACCGGGACCCGGTTCTGGTGAGCGGGACGGATGGCGTTGGGACCAAGCTCCTGCTCGCCCAACAGCTCGGCAAGCACGACACGATCGGCCAGGACCTGGTGGCGATGTGCGTGAACGACGTGGTGGTGTGCGGGGCTGAACCTCTGTTCTTCCTCGACTACTTTGCTACGGGCAAGCTTAGGCCGGCCGAGGCCGAGCGGGTTGTCGCTGGGATTGCGGCCGGCTGCCGGATCGCGGGGTGCGCGCTCATCGGCGGGGAGACCGCCGAGATGCCGGGGATGTACGCCCCTGGGCATTACGACCTCGCCGGGTTCTGCGTAGGGGCGGTAGAGCGGGATCGCATCATCGACGCCACCCGGATCACTGCGGGAGATGTGCTTGTGGGGCTGCCCTCGAGCGGTCCGCACTCGAATGGGTACTCGTTGGTCCGGAAGCTGGTCGAGGGGCTCGACCTCGCTGAACATCATGGGTGCGGGCGCCCTCTCGGAGACGCGTTGATGGAGCCTACGCGCATCTACGTCAAGGAGCTGCTGGCCTTGCATGCGGCAGATCGGATGCTCGGCGCCTCCCACATCACCGGGGGCGGCTTCACCGGCAATGTGCCGCGCATGTTCCCTCCAGGCATCGGCGCGGTGATGCGAAAAGGCTCCTGGCCGATGGGCCCGGTCTGGGAGTTGCTGCGCGAGCGCGGCTCGTTGACCGACGCGGAGATGTGGCGGACCTTCAACGCGGGCCTTGGCATGGTGCTCACCGTGCGGCCCACCGAAGCGGACGCGATCGCCCGGGAGCTTGGCGGTTACATCGTTGGAGAGACCGTCGCCGACGAGCGGGGCGAGTGCCGGATTGACTGAGGCCCCCGTTGAGCTGCGTCGTGTGGGGGTGTTGGTCAGCGGGAGGGGGTCCAACCTGCAGGCATTGCTGGATGCGTGCGTGGGGGACTTCCCGGCGCGGGTAGCCTGCGTGATCTCCAACGTGCCGGGGGCGCATGCTCTGGTCAGGGCTGGGCTGGCCGGGGTGCCCGCGGTCGTGCTGCCCCACTCGGGCCGGGATCGGGCGACCTACGACGCCGAGCTTCGCGCCGCGCTGGCCAACCACGGGGTCCTGCCGGGCTCGGGCATTGTCTGCCTCGCTGGGTTCATGCGCGTGCTCGGGCCGGCGTTTTTGGAGGGCTGGCCGGTGATCAACGTTCACCCGGCGTTGCTTCCGGCGTTTCCCGGACTGCACGGTCCCCGGCAGGCCCTCGCGGGCGGGGTCACCCAGGCCGGGGCGACGGTACATCTGGTGGACGGCGGCGTGGACACCGGGCCGATCCTCGGTCAGGCCACGGTACCGGTGCTGCCAGACGACACCGAAGAGACGCTCTCCGCGCGCATCCTGCCGTTTGAGCATCGGCTCTTCGTGCAGGGGCTGCGCCAGGTGGCCGAAGGTCGGGTTGTCGTCGAGGGGCACCGCGCCCGCATTGACCTACGTCCCGGCGAGAGCCGCTGGCTCGGCGCCCCGTAGGCCCCGCTCCCCGTAGGCCCCGCTCCCCGTAGGCCCCGCTCCCCGTGGGTCGCCCGGCGCTACGCGGCTTGCGTCTTTCGGCCCTGCCGCCACGCTGCGATCGCCCAGGCCAGCGGGCCGAGGACCGCCCCGATGACCAACCCGAGCACGACGCTCCCGTAGATGCACGACAGGAACAGATCCGGTGCGGTCTTGAGCGTCTCCCAGAACGAGTGCGCGAACGCCGACGTGTCCACCAGACTCGCATCCCCGTAGCGCATGTACTGGCCCACCTGGATCTCTGCGGCGATCAGGAACGGCGCGAAGAGCGGGTTCGAGATGTTCGCCGCCGCGTACATCACCGCCTGGTTCAGCCGCATCATCCGGGCGATCACGATCACCACCCCGATGTGGACGCCGTAAATCGGCAACGCACCGATGAAGCAGCCCATCCCGACCGCCTTGCCGATGCCGACCGGGGTGAGGTTTGCGGCGAGGATAGCGTGCAGTTCGACTTGCAGCCGCGCAAAAGAGCGGCGGATCACGCGTTCTTTTCCCCGCGCAACATCCCGGCTAGCTCGCCCATGCGGTCCGCCATTCGGCGCGGGCTGGTGCGGGCGGGGTTGTACACGTCGCCTGCGAGCAAGGACACGATGCCGCGTCGGTAGTAGGGTTTTTGCCGGTGGGCCGGGGCGAGCGCGACCGCCATGAAGTCGCCGGTGTACCAGTGATCGATCACCTTGCGGAAGACCCCCGCGCCTTCCCGGTAAGCCTGTTCCCAAGCATTGAGCCCGGACGGTGAGTCGTGGAGCAGCGCTGCCGCCAGCGAACGGGCCCCGCACAGGCCGAGGAGCACCCCCGAGCTGAACACGGGGTCGATGAACGTGGCGGCGTCGCCACACAGCGCGAAACCCTCCCCGTGAAATGTGGAGGAGGAAGCTGTAAAGTCCTGAAGCCCGCGGAACGGAAGGATGCGCTCGGCGTCCTGAAGCCGGCTCCATGCGTCGGGCGAGAGCGCCATCGCCCCGTTGAACCTGTCCTCCGACGAGCCGCGAAGCGGGCACGTGGGAGACATCACGACGCCGACCGACGCCATGCCGCCCCCGAACGGGATGATCCAGATCCAGCCGCCGGGGATGCAGCAGATCGTGATGTCGCCGGGTTCATCGCGCCCGATCTGCTTCACGCCCCGCATCCGGGTGCCGACCGCGCTGTTCTTCAGCCTCGGGTCGGCCACGCGCAGCCCGAGCTTCTGGGAGAGCCACATCGTGCGGCCACCGGTGTCCACCACCCGCCCCGCCCGGAGATCGCCAGCGGTGGTCTGCACCGTGCCCGTACCGATGTCCGCGCCGGTGACCTTCGCGTACTGGATGGTGCAGCCGCTGCTCACTGCGACCTGTCGCCAGCGCAGGTCGAACACCTCGCGCTGCACCTGCCAGGCGTGCGTATACACCGGGTCCTCTGCGTCCGCGAAGTCGAAGCGCACCGATTCGCCGGACTGGCAGAACACAGCGCCATGCTTCACGAGGAACCCGGTGGTGTCGAGGCCGAGCTCATCAAAGACGATGCGGGCGCACGGCAACATCGATTCGCCGACCACACTATCAGGGAATTCTACTGATTCAACCAGCGTTACTGTGGAGCCACCGCGCGCGAGGTACGCGCCGAGCGCGCAGCCGGTAGGCCCTGCCCCGATGAGGACGAAGTCGCTCGTCACGCGCCGGTCGCCGGTTGGCGTTCGACCACGAACGCGGCGAGGGCGTTGACTGAGGCGAAGGCCTGCCGGGTGCCGGCGTCATCCGGCATCTTGACGCCGAGCTCCTCCTCGACGTGGATCGCGAGCTCGAGAGCGTCGACCGAGTCCAGCCCGAGTCCGGCGCCGAACAGCGGCCCGTCGTCCGGGATGTCCTCGGGGCTCACGCCTTCGAGCATGAGCACGCGGATGATCAGCTGTTTGATGCGCAGGTTCAGGGCGGTCGCCAAAGGGGAGGGGGGCATCAGGGCTCCGGGCGCGAGGCTTATCAAGATCGGCTCGTATCGGCCCGGCCTACGCCGGCGGCCGACTCAGCCCGAGGGGCGAAAGCAGCGCATTTCGCGTGTACACCCAGAACGAAGATGGCCGGTGTATGCCTGTCTCCGTTGCGATGGCGTCCTCCCGCTCCTGCAGTGGGGTCCAGCCGGCCACCCTCGCGGTAGCCACCCGTGGCAATCCCTCGGTCATCCGGTGGATGGTCCACTTCTCGTCGATCGGCACCACGGTGCAGCTCGGGTAGTCTGGAAAGCTCGACCGCCAGGCCTTGACCATCGCGCACATCCCACTGGCCTGTCCGCGGTCGCTCGCCATGAGCAGCGGGCCGGGCTCACGATGCTCGGACTTTAAAAGACGCAGCGTATAGGCCACGTTTTGGTCGGTATGCAGCGCTTTGCGCTCGCGAAGGATCGCTTCGGGCGGCACCCCGAGCGCGATCATGCCCTCCGCGACGGCGTCTGCCTCGACGTAGGGGGTGTGCACAGCGCTCCCTGAGGTGACGAATTTGCTGACCGCGCCAATGTCGTAGAGGTGCGCGGCCCACACCGCCCGCCGCCACTGGCACCACGACAGCCGTCCGTCGGTCTGGCTCGGACAGCCGGGCACGATGGCGACCCCACCGGCAACATCCGGCGTAGGGCGGTGCGCACACCCAGTGAGCCCGGCGAAAAAAAGAAGGAACATCCCCCGGACCAGCATGTGGGGGGTCGATGGCTTCTGCAGGTCCCGGCTCAGGGCCCTGCTGCTGCGCTTGAAGCCGCGCCAGCCTTCTCGTCCACCAACTTGCGGACGTAGCTGTGGATGTCGTCGACGGTGCGGAATTGGCGGGCCACCTGATCATCGAGGCGAATGCCAAATTTCTTCTCGATCGCCACCAGCATGTCAGCGGCGTCGAGGCTGTCAAGGTCGAGGTCTTCCCTAAGGCGGGCTGCGGGGACGACAGCGGTCGCGTCCAACTCGAACTGATCGACGAAGATCCTGTCTAGCTCACTGATGATTCGTGCGGCGTCGGGGGTCTGGCTCACGCGATGCTCCGACTAGCGCCCTGAGAGTGGGCTGCAGGGGAAAGAGGATTTTGGTGGATTATGGGGTGGCCGGACCGACGGCAAGCCTTCTCGATCAACACCGGTCAGGGCGTGGCGCGCTCATCTGGAGATTGCTGGCTCCAAAGATCGTGAAAGTTGTACCACTGCGTGGGCCAGCGGTGGGCCCACGTGCCGAGCAGGTCGGCGTAGGATTGCGCCCAGATCTGGATCTGGTCGTCGCGCGGCCGCGACCGGTCGAACACGCACTCCATCGGCGGCGAGCAGACCACGCGGTAGGCGCCGTTCGCCTCCTTGAAGCACCCGACGACGATCACCGGCACGCGGGCCAGCGCGGCAAGGAGCCACGGGCCCCCGGGAAGACGGCACGGCGCCCCGAGCAGGTCCACCGTCACGGACCGCTCGTCGATCAGACGATCGCCGCGTAGGGCGACGACCCCGCCCTCGCGCAGGACCCTCAGCGCGGTCAGGGCCGGATAGCCATCGGCGCGGTTGACGGCGATCATCGCCGGTCTCCACCTCGGGTCCATGCTGGCGATGATCGCCTGTCCGTCGTCGCGTCCGGCCTCGAATCGCAGGATGTGCAGCACCTTGACCCGTTCTTGATTGCCCTGGCCGCTCGCCGCGTCCGGACCTGCCGCGCACTCCACATTTCCAAGGTGGGAGGACAAGAAGATCGCGCCGCGGGCGCCGGCGAACGCCTCGACCATGGCTTCGGTCCCCTCGTGCTGGTAGACGAACGCACCCGGCCCGTGCAACGCCCACGCCATCCGGTCGACGAGCGCCTCCGCGAAATTCCCGTACAGCCTCGCCCGTGCACGCCAACGCGGCTCGTCGGGGAGCACGCGGGACAGGTAGCCGTCGAGGCCCGCCCGGGGCGCGAACGGGACGTACCAGAGCGATACCACCCGTGCGATCAGCGCCGCGGGCCTGCGGCCGAGCACGCCGAGCACGCCGAAGACGAAGCGCCAGCCGAGCGCGAAGCCTCGTGACGTGGCGTCCCAACGGGTCCGGGCGGAGCCAGGACGCGGGAACCAGTAGGGCGGCCAGAGGATGCGCTCCACGATGAGCTTGATGTTGACCCAGGTGATCCGCGAGTTGTCGACGATGGGGCGAAAGCTGGTGACGCGCTCGGCTTTCGGTGGGTAGGTGACTTGGCACGCCAGATCGCGGACCGCGATGCCGGCCCACAGCGCCCGAGTGAGCACTTCGACCTCGAGATCGTAGCGGCTGGAGCCGAGATCCAAGGCGAGCACGGGCGCGAGCGGGTAGGCCCGGAACCCACATTGGCTGTCCGCCACCCGCCAGCCGGTCTCCACCCAAATCCAGAAGTTCGAGAACCGGCGGCCGAAGCGGCTGATTGTGGGAGCGGTCGATAGGTCTCGGACCCCAGCGAGGATGCAGAAGGGATCGGCCTGGACGGCTGAGACGAACTGCGGGATGTCCTCGGGGTGATGCTGGCCGTCGGCGTCGAGGCAGATCGCGTGCGTGTAGCCGGCGCGGGCGAGGGCCTTCATCCCGGTGAGCAGCGCAGCGCCCTTTCCGCGGTTGAAAAGGTGGGCGACGACCGTGGCGCCTGCGTCATCGGCGACCGCGCCCGACCCGTCCGTGCTGCCGTCGTCCACCACGAAGACCGGGACTCCCTTGGCCAGCGCGCTGGTGGTGCGGATCGCGCGGGAAACCACGTCGCCGATGGTGGTGTGGTTGTTGAACGTCGGGATCAGGACCGCGGGCCGCGCCGGGGATGGCGGCGGCGCTGGAGTGGCTGTGCGGCGTGCCATCAGCAAGAAGAGCGCCGCCGACACCAAAGCCAGGAGGATCGGCCAGATCGGGCCGGAGACGCTGGTGCGCAACCATGTCACTCCCACGATGGTCGCGAGCGCGGTGACGAGGATTCGGTCGAGTCTCACGGGTCCTCCTGGACAGTCGGGGGTGAGCGGTCCGAGCCGGGGAGCGGTCGGTCGGGCACGACCAGCGTCAGGGTGTAGCCACGGCGGCGGTCGCGGAGGACAGCGCGGTCGGGAAGGATCTCTGCGTGCAGCTTGCCTCCGGGCCCGGACCAGCAGCGTCTCCATCCGGGGGTCGGCACGGAGTCGATCGTGAAGGTGTGCACCCGCGTTCGGATGCTCCCTCCGGCGCAGGCTCCGTCCCCCACGGCGAACGCGGTCCGGAGGTCCCGTCCGAGCGGGAGCCGCTCCAGCCAGGGGCGCCAAGCGTCCAGCCCGGTCTGGATGCGCGCCGCCCGGTCGCGTCCGTCGCCGCCGTCACCGCCGCCGTCATCGCCGCCTCGGTCCGCTCCGGTCCCGTCAACCCCGAAGCGGCCCTCTGCAGTGAACAGAGAGACGCCACCCGGGGAGAGCAGGGTGAGAGACCAGTCCGTCGCTGAGTGTTGGTTCCCGCTGTCTCCCCCCGCGTCCGCCCCCCGCAGCGACAGGATGCCCATCCCGCCGATCTGGTGGCCGTGGGTCACGATGCCGACGGTGACCGGCATGTCGTCGAACCGCGGGACCAGACAGGCCCCGTGCGCGCTGGGCGCCCCGCCTGCGAGCAACCCCGCAGCCGCCGCCACCACGCGGGCCAGACGCCGGGTGCAGGTCAGGGTCATCGCAGCGCCTCCTGCGCGTCACGCGCCTGCTCCGACCGCTCTGGCCACCCGATGACCGCGTCCAGCAGCGGCGATGCCTCGGCGGTGCGGCCCTGCTCAGCGAGAAGGCGCCCCAGCTCGAGCGAGGCGTCGACGTCACCCGGGTTCAACCGGAGCGCTCGCCGAAGGTTTTTCTCTGCCTCGGACAGGCTCACTTCGCCGGCGGTCCGCACCAGCTCCCGCGCGGTCTGCACCCGCCAGGTGCGGTCCGGGTCGTCCGGTCCGGCCACGATTTCGGGCTCGAGGTCGCCGGCGAGCAGGCGGTCGACCGAAAAGCGAAGGAACCGGCCGGAGAGGTTGGGCGTCGTCGACACCGAGATCGTGCCGGCCGTCGCGTCAATGACCGCTCCGTGCGCGGCGATGTCGGCGTTGATCGATGACTCATGCCCATCGGGCAGTTGGGCGTCGCCCGCTCCCCGCCGGTCGCGCAGGATCGCGATGGCCGAGGCGTGGTCGATCGCTGGAGTGCGGGCCAGCAGCTCCTCGATCCGGGCAAGCCGCGCGGTGGTGGTGCCCTCGATCATCCGCAGGTGGTTGGCCAGATCGTTGCCGTGGGGGCCGCGAAAGTGATTGGAGAGCCCCTGCGCAATGCCCGGCGGGTCCCCCTTGGCGGCTTGTTGGGCGACGGTCGGCGGCAGTCGATGGACGTCGGCCGGGGTGACCTCAAAGATCGCGGTCTCGCCTGTCTTGCCGTCGATCGCGAGTATGCCTTCGCTCACAAAGCCCCGGCGCGCGTCAAGGATCCGCTCGACATCGTCCAGCGAGCGGGCGTTTTCCAGGATCTCCCGCACGATGAAGATCATGGGCGTGCCCAGATGGGGCCGGGCGTCAGACGACGCGGCGAGGACCCCGACCCCGATCCGAGCCTCGTTGAGCCCGGTCACCACACCCTGCAGCCCGACGATCGCGATGTGGGCGAAGCCGAGCACGCCTTCGCCTTTGATCGCGATGACCGCCTTCTCGGCGTCGAACGACGGCCCGCCGTCGAAATCGAAGTTGCGGGCAAGAAGCGTGGCGCCGCCGGCGGTGCGGCTGCCGCTGGCCACGAAGCCTGTGCAGCCGACCAACGGGCTGTCTACCATCGCTTGCCCGACGTCGTGGATGGCGTGGTAGCACAGCTTCCGCGTGTAGTGCGGCGCGATCCAGCCCCACGCGGCGTCGTCGGCAGTATCGGTATACCCGCGGAGCTGTGTGAGGTACCGGTCGGGGACCGTGCTCGCCATCGCGCTGCCGAACAGCGGCACACCACGGAAAAGTGCGTATTGCACCAGCGGATTCTGCACGTGTTTGAAGAACTCGGCGATGATCCCGGCCTCGTCCCGGTCGAGGAGCGGACCGGCCAGCGTCGCATCGGCGCGACCGATGGTGTACGGGTCGCCCTCAAGGTGCTCGACCCAGATCCCGTGCCGGCGCACCAGCCGGTTGGGCCCCACCCGGCGGTCGGTCGCCGTGCCGGTCATCGCGGGCATCTGCGCTGGGTTGGCGGGGGCTGCTGGCGGCCGGATCCAGCCCTGCATCGCCAGCAGCGCGTCCAACTGCAACGCCATGACGACAACGAAGCCCAGCCCGCGCGCCCAGCGTCGGGTAGCGGCCTCGCCGCGGTCGGTGAGGACGGCCGGGACGATCGCGAACGCCGTGAGCGCAGTGAACGCGATCCCCAGTGACTCCGTGAGGCCGACGCCGAAGACCGCGGGATGCTCCGCCGCGCAGAGGCCGACAAATCCGGCAAACGCGGTGGCTAGCGCGATGAAGATCGCCGCGCGGGCAGAGTAGAAGGCGGGGCCCGGGTCGGAGGATGGGGTTCCCCACGCCGGGCTCAGGCCTTTCCCGGGCCTGTTCGCTCGCGCGACCTCCTGATTTCGGGTCTCCACGAGGAAGATCCCCTGGTCGAACGCGAGGCCGAGCACCAGCACGAACGCAGGCCCGCTCACCGGGGTGAGCGCGATGCCCCACCACGCGAGCACGCCGAGCGCGCCCACCGCGGCGCCGAGCGAGGGCAGGCTGGCGGCGACCACCTGGGCGGTGTCTCGATAGCGGAGGAGCATGAAGATCAGCACGGCGAGCAGCGCGAGGCCTGATCGGGACACCAGCTCGTCCCGGATGCACGCGGCTCCTGCAGCGGCGATCCCGGCTGGGTAGACGAAACGCGCGCGGCGCGGGTCGGTGCTGCTCTCGTCCGGCTGGTCGGCGGTGGCGAGGTCCAGCTCTCGTCCTGCGTGCGCCAGCGCGGCCTCGCTCACGCCGACGACGATCGCCGCGACGTGGGCGTGTCCGTCGGGATCGAACTGCACGGTTCGCGAGAGCACCTCCGCCCCGACGGTGCCGTCCCACTCCCCTTGCACCGGTGGCTGCACCCCGGCGATGCTGGCGCGAAACCCGGGCAGCAACGCCGCCGCATCAAACCCCTCGGCGTCCGCGGCCTCTATGAACCGCGCCTCCAGCGTGGCCGGGTCACTTACCTGCTTCGCACGCTCCGCGCGCTGGCCCGGGGAGGGGAGCAGCTCGAGCGGAGAGCGGACGGTGATGCCGTTCACCTCCGCGAGCGCGGCGACCGCGGGGGCGAGCCGGTCGAGGGCCTCGTCGAGCGTGTCTCCCTCGGCCACGACGAGCCCCTGAGTCGCCTCGCCGCCGTAGCGGGTTCGAATGGTCTCCTCCAGGGTCGCGGTGGCGGGCAGGCGCGCGTCCATCGAGCGTGGAGCGCCGTCGAACCGGACCCCGATCGCGGTGGTTCCCAGCAGCGCGAGCCCGCCGAGGAGCGCACCCGCCAAAATCGGGGGGACACGTACCGGCAAGGGGAGCCAGGGGACGGTGTCTCCCGGCCGGGCGAGCACGGCGAACATCGCCGGCCCCGCGAGCGCGATGGTCAGGAAGGCGCCGATCGAGCAGCCCACGCCGATGATGCCGAGATCGCTCACCGCCTGATAGGCGCTCGTCGCGAGCGCGATGAACGCGACGACGGTGGCGCCGACCGAGATGAGGTACGCCGGCATCAGCTCGCGCAGGGCGTGCTCACCCTGCGCAATTCGTTCGGTAAACGTTGCCTTTACGCCGTCGCGCACGCCGGTCAGGTACAGGTGAATCCAGTAGTCCACGCCCATGCCCGCCAGCGCGCCCCCGAACGCGAGCGCGATCCCGTGGATCGGGGAGATGATCGCGGCCACCGCGGTGGCGAAGAGGCTCCCCACCAACAAGGGGGGCACGATGCCGGCGAGGGGGCGGAACGATCGGAACGCCACCAGGAAGACGAGGAGGACCCCGATGGTGCCGGTGGTGACCGCGCGGTTCACCTCGGACTGGATCTGCCCGCTCGCCTCAGCGGCGTACCGGTGGGACCCGACCCAGTCCGCTGGAAGCGGGCTCTTTGCCAGGTCCTCAGCGAGGTGCAGGATGATCGGGCTGTCCGCGGAGGTGCCCAGCGCGGGCGACGCGGCCCGGGCGAGGACCAACCCGTGGGTGCCGTCGGCGGAGAGCAGGTGCCCCGCGGATAGGCGCGTCCCAGCCTGCTTCGAAGCGGACAACGCCGTCGTGAACGTGGTCCCAAGCCCCAGCGGGTCGTGGGCGATCTGCCGCGCGGCGAGCGCGCTGGCGGGCCCGAACATCTGGGCCTTCAGCCGCTGGAGCGCCTGCGTCATTCCGGCTTCGGAGAGGCGGTCTTCGAGGACAGCGCTGTCGGTGAGCAGCACCAACGAGGGTTCGGCCACCGCGAGCAGCCTGGCGCCGTCCGCCAGCCCGTAGGAGTACCGTACGCTCGCGAGGTCGGTCCCCAGCCGCTTCTCGAGCACGCCACCGAGCACGTCGATGGCCGCGTGCAGCTCCGCCTCAGTGTGACCCGCGCCGTCGATGTCGATCAGGATCACGTCGAGCAGTGAAAATCGGCTGACATCGGCGAATCCCTCGCCGGTCTCGCCCTCCCGCGGCAAGGCGTCCGCGAGATTCAAGGACACCTGCACCTGCGTTGCCACGCCCGCAAGTACGGCGCAGAGCAGCAGGAGCAGGGTGAGCCGCACACGGGTGGAGAGCTTCATGCGAGGGTGCGGCCGCTCAACAGGACGTTCGCGAACGGCGTCCCGTGGGAGCAGTCCTCGGCCCGCAGGTCGCTGAGGCGGCCCCCGAGCAGGCCAGTCAGGCCGGCGATGCCTTGGGCGACGACCCCTTCTCCCTGGTGGCGCCCGCCTGCGACGAGGGCACGCTCGGCGCCGACAGTCAGCGCGCCTCGCACCCCGCGGGAGGCGTCGGGGTCGCGCACGATCAACAGCCCGCCGGGCCGCAAGGCATTCACGAGTCGGTCGACGACCTCCTTCTGCTCGGCTGCCGTGAGGTAGTGCAGGACATCGATGCAGGTGATGACGTCGTACCCGGTACCCAGATCGGCTGTCCGGACGTCTGCCACCTCAAACACGCCGCGCTGCTGCGCCTGCGCCTGCGCCACACGGGCGATGTCCGGGTCGAAGCCTCGGGTGTCCAGCGTGTGGCCGGCCGCGTCCAAGTAGGCCGCGAGCAGGCCCTCCCCGCAACCTACGTCCAACCAGCGGCCTTCCATCGGCATGCGTTCGTGTAGCGCCCAGAAGACAGGGTCAAACGTGGTCTTCCCGAAGGCCCAGCCGGCCCGTCGACGCCCCAACGCGCGGTACTGCTCCTTGACCCTCGCGGTGACCTCCCACGGACGCGGGCCCTTCAACGCCGCCTCGATGCGCTCCCGCACCCGGGCCGACACGCGGCGGCGGGTCTCCCCGGCGACCGGCACCGGCTCGAGGACCTGAAGGTGGAACCTGGCGAAGCCGACGCGCGCGAAGATCGAGCCTTTGGGAACTGCGTCGGCAGTCCCCGAAATTGCGATCGGGAGTACGTCCGCGCCGGCCTGTATCGCGAGCTCGAACGCCCCTCGATTGAACGGTTGCAGCTCCGAGCCTTCGCCTCGCGTCCCCTCGGGAAAGACGAGCACGCTCGCGCCCGCCGCCACTGCGTCGCGGGCGGAGGCCATGGTCTGGTCCAACGCCTGCCGGGACTCGGCGTCGAGGCAGATGTGGCCGCCGAACCGGGCCATCGTCCCGAACAGCGGCATGCGGAACACCCCCGGGCGAGCCAAGATCCGGACCGGGACGGGGAGTCGGGTAACGAGGGGAATATCCAGCACGCTCTGGTGGTTCGCAGCCAGCACCCATGGCCCCGTGCCCAATCGCTCCAGCCCGGTCGTCGTCACCCGCCAGAACGGCGCGTGCGCGCCGATCATCACCCGCCCCCACAGCCACCGGGTCAGCCATGCGGACACCCGTCTTTGGGGGTCGAACCCAGCCGCCAGCGGCTGGGCTGTCCCCGCCACGGCGAGGAGCAGCGCAGTGAAGACGCCGAAGATCAGCACGTTCCAAAGGCCGATGAGCCGCAAGAGGAGCCGTTGTGCCATATCGGGGGTCCGCTATCGCGCTCATGGGTTTTGGAAATGCGGATAGGTTGCGTCTGTCTACTGGATCTCGCAGGTGCTCGTTCTAACTTCTGTAAACTCAATACGATGAATCAACCTTATATCCGATTTTTCAGGGCATCCTTGTTGGTTGCCGCGGGGCTGGTCGTGCCGTTGGACAGCGCGATGGCGGTGGACGCGACGATCTGGACCGAGCTGGCGCGGTCGACGGAGCTGAGCGCGACGTTCACTCAGGTTCAGCATCGCGCCGTCCTCAAGCGCCCGCTGACGAGCACCGGCACGGTGCACTTCTCGCGGCCACAGGAGCTGGCCTGGGTGGTCGAGACGCCGTCAAAGAGCTCGTTCACCCTTAAAAACTCGATCGCGACGATGTCGTTTCCCGACCTTGGGATGACCGAGGTGGTCGATCTGGCCAGCGTGCCCGACGCGAGCCGCCTCGCGACAAGCCTGCTGGTTTGGATGCAGGCCGACGCCGCCCTCGTCGATCGGGACTTCGCAGTGACCTACCGTTCGGATGGAGCACGGCTCACCCCGAAGGACCCGCAGCTCGCCAAGTTGATCGCCAGCATCGACCTCACGGTGGCGCCCTCCCCGTGGCGGGTGACCGCCGTCTCCCTGAACGAGCCGGGGGGCGATCACGTTGACATCACCTTCGGGAACCTCGCCTTGAAGTGACCCCGTGCTGCCCTCAACGGGCGCTCAGCGGGCGCTCAGCGGGCGCAGCGGAACCCGGTGACCGCGCTGGCATGAGAGCGGGAGACGGCCGACGACGTGCTCCCGTCCGCGCGCCGCCAGGCCCCGCCGCCGGAGTCGTTGCGGTACTCATGCCAGGGCTGGGAAGGCTCCTCCTGCCACGTTGCCGGCTCCGCCCCGAGGTCCGCGAGCCCGCCGTGCCCCTTGCAGTACGCCTGTGCTGCGGCCCAGGACACGTTGACCGTGCCCCGGTCGGTCGCCCCAGGGGGCGGCTCGGCGCCGGTCCAGCCCTTGAGGTAGCCAGCTTGCGCCTCGCCTGCCGCGATCGCGGACGCTTGCTGCCACTCCGGGTGCTCGCCGAGCCAGATTGCGAACGCGGCGTTGTTGACGGCGCGAGCGGCGGCGGTTTTCGCCGGCTTCAAGAGGGCCAGTTCAGCGTCCGACGGCTTCGGGGTGGGCTGGGTGGACTGCGAGTCCGGCCGGAGCGGCGCCACCACCATTTCGATCACGAGCGGGCCTTCTGCCCACGGCACCTCGATTGGCTGGGTGAGGTCCGCGTCGAGCGTGACCGTGTAGCGTCCGGGCTGGAGCCCCGAGAATACCCGTCCGCCGGGCACTCTTTGGGAGTCGATTGGCCCCCCGGAGCCCCCGCCCGCTGTGGGGACGATTTGCGCCGTGGCGCTTCCCCCTTTCAACGTCACGTCCCTGCGTGGCGGGCTGGACAGCTCGACGACCTCGTTCTGCACGCCGGTCCCGGTCCGAACCAGAACGGGGCGGGTGACCTGAGTGCACCAACTGGCGATCGGCGGACCCGCGGCGCCCCCGGGGGCCGCCGCGCCCCCGGGATCCGCCGCAGCCCCCGCGCCGCAGTCCATTCCAACGGTCGCCACGAGCGTGTGCGCGCCCAACGCGGTCGGCCCGGCGGCCCATTTCCCAGCGTTGTTCAACAATATTCGGCTGTCCAGCAGCAGGGTCAGGGGCACGTCGCGGGGGACCCCGCTGACCACGAAGGTGAGCGCGCGGGTGGTCGCGGCCACGGGCGGGGCGGGAGCCGACTGGGTGACCGCGTACATCGCGGCGGCTGCCGCTGCCGCCGCGAGGAATAAGCCGCCCGACAGAGCGGCCGCAGCGATCTTCGGCGATCGGCCGGCGGGCCGGTTGCTGGCCGGGGGGGCGGGCTCCGGCGAGGCGGGGACGGCCGGCCGGGACTGGGCGGGCCCGAAGTCTGCGTAGGTCGGTTCAGCGAGCCGCTTCGGGCCGGAAATCGGCGGGGGTGGGGGTGGGGGCCCGTACTGCGCTTGGTGTGTGGGACTCTGCGGCGCGGCCGGACGCCCCGCTGCGGTGTCGGGGACGATGGTGCCGGAGCGCGCCCCGCCTTGGAGTGGCGCACGGGCGGCCAGGTCGTCGAACGTGAAGTCAGGGTCGACCCGCGTCAGGTTGAGGGCGTCGATGCGCTCGCACAGCACGGCGGCGGTCGGCACCCTCTGGGCGGGATCAGGGTGGGTGAGGTCATGCACCAGATGGCGCAGGTCGAGGGGGACGAGCGGGCCGGGATCGAGCGGGATCGACGTCTGTTTCTGGGCGACCGTGAGGAGGAACCTCTGGCTCGGGCTCCCCTCGGGCGGCATCGGGAAGGCAACTTGACCGGTCAGGCACTCCCAAATGCACAGCCCCAGCGCGTAGAGGTCCCACCGGGCCGGGTCGAGATCCCCCGGCCTGGCCCACTCGGGGGGCACATACGACGCAGACCCCATGGCTTGGCCTTGCTCCGAGAACGTCGCGCCGTCCATCTCGGTGGCGATCCCGAAGTCGACCAGCTTGGACCGACCGTCGGTCTGGCATACGATGTTGGCAGGCTTGACGTCCCGATGCCGAATGTTGCGCGCGTGCAGGTAAGCGAGGGCGTCGGCGATTTCTCTGAGGAGGGTGACTGACTCAGTCACCGGAATCGGCCCGGCCTCAAGCCGGGCTTCCAGACTCATGCCGTCCACGAACTCCATCTCCAGATACGGCGGGTGAAGGTCGATGCGGACGTTGCGCACCTTCACGATGCTGGGGTGGTCGAGCGAGAAGAGGATCTCGGCTTCGCGAACAAAGCGCTGCTGCATCTTCGGGATGCGGTTCAACGAGCTGTCGAGCACCTTGATGGCGGCGAGGATGCGCCGAGCTGAGCGGTTGTGGCAGCGGAAGACGCTCCCCATCCCCCCCTGTCCGAGGGCCTTTTCGACAACCCAGATGTCGATTTCGTCGCCAGGCTGGAACACAGAATCTCCGCGGGGTCGCTCTATCAAGAAATGTCCGCCCGGAAGGCCTCCTGTGGTCCGGCCCCCTTGCGCCAGACCTCGCCGGGGGGCATGCTGCACCGCATGTTGTTGCTCGCCATCATCGCTCCGACGCTCGCCGCCACCTTTGAGGTGCCTGACGGAGTCGACACATTGGCCGCCGCGGTCCGCGCCGCGGCCGGCGGGGACACGATCAAGATCGCCGCGGGGTGGGATGGGACAGAGGAGGGGGTGATCAAGATAACAACCGGACTCATCATCGCCGGGGACTCGGACGACCCGCCGTTGATGCCGCCGCTGCTGGTGCAGGGCGTGAGTGTTGACATCTCGGATGTGAGCTTCACGGTCCTCTACGAGTATGTCGCGCTGAGCGTGGTCGATGCGGAGCTCTCGCTCACCAACGTCACTTTTTCTGATTTAGACGGCTACGCGCTGGTCGCACAAAACTCGTCGGCCACCCTTTACGACACCGACTTCACGGACGTGGATGGCGCCGCGGTGGACTTCGAGGTCGACGACGATCACTCTGCTTCCTGTGACCTCTCTATCTTCGGCGGAGTTTTCACCAACGTTCACGGTGCACTGGACGGGTCTGACGGGTCTGACGGCAGTACGGTCCAGCTCTATGGCACCACGATGTCGAACGCGGGCCAGGAAGTGAACGCCGCCATCCTTACCTCCGGCCTCGATCTCGACATCCGAGACGCGACGTTCAGTGGTGGTGGGGCATCCGACCACGGCGCGATCGAGTTCTCCGGCGGCACGATGTCCCTGTCGAACACAGTGTTCCAGAACCTACGCGGAGGGGAGAAAGGGTACGTGGTTGATGGCAGCAATGCCGAGGTCTCGCTCTCCGACCTGGCCTTCTCCTGGTCCGACGTACCCGACAGTCTGTCAGGGGTGCTGTCGCTGACGGATCTCTCCAAGCTGTCCATTAGCGGCGTCACCATCGACGGGGCGAGCACCACGAAGGTACCGATGTGGATCAGCTCCTCCGGCCCGAGCACCATCGACAAGCTCCTCGTCGTCAACAGCTCGGGGCCAACCGGCGCGCTCTGGGTGGAGAACCGCGGCGCGGTCACCATCACCCGCTCCCGCTTCTGCGCCAACACCGCGACTGACGGAGCGATTGTTCACAGTGCGGGGCCGGACATCGCTGTGTCAGGCTCGATCTTCGCCTCGAATAAAAGCGATAACGCGATCTTGTACGGCGCCACCACCACCACCACCACCACCACCACCATCACCAACGTGGACTTCATCGCCAACACGGCTCCGGACGGCGTCTTGACGGGCGAAGCCACCGTCCTCGTCCAGAACACCTTGTTCTCTCAGAACGAGCGCGTCTTCGGCTTCGATGCGCTTGACGGGCT
Organism: Myxococcales bacterium; assembly: GCA_009692605.1. Lineage (GTDB taxonomy): Bacteria > Myxococcota_A > UBA796 > UBA796 > SXON01 > CAIUMM01. The sequence continues at coordinate 8,308 of SHYV01000046.1, read as the reverse complement.
GGACGAGTCCTACAACCTCTACTTCGAGAACGGCGATGACGGCATCGCCGACTTCAATGAACACGATGTTTGGGCCGATCCCCGGTTCGTATCCACGTTTATCGCCGACGACTGCGATACCTACCCGATCCTTGGCGCAGGCTCCCCGGCGCTGGACGCCGGGACAGGGGGTAACGACCCCGATGACACCCTCTACGACATTGGGGCCCTGAGCGGCTCGGACCCCATCATTGGGGCCCTGAGCCGCTCGGACCCCATCGTCCCTCCTTCGGACCCCACGGACGCCGACGGGGACGGCCACAACTCGAGCGACGACTGCGACGACGAGGATCCGATGGCGTTCCCGGGCGGCTGGGACGACCCCGGGACGTCTGCCGACGAGGACTGTGATGGCAATAACGCCACGATCAGGCTGGCCGGGGGGGGCTGCGGTTGTTCGGCCCCACCAGCCGCGCCCGGGTTCGCTGCGTTTGGCATCCCCGCGGCCATCGCGATGCTTCGTCGTCGGCGATGGGGGTGGTGAGACTGCGGTCCTTCGCCGGGGCGCTCCTGATCGGGGCGTGGGCCTCGACCTGTCCTCCGGCCGCGGCCTACGACGGGTCGGGGAACCCCGCGATCCCGACTCAGGGTGGGGTCATCGACTCCCGCTACACCTGGGATGGCGATCTCGGTGAGCCGGGCGTCTGGTCGCTTGGCGCGCTGGGCGAGCGCGTTCATCTGCCGGTGTCCTTCGTCTACAACCCCGGTTCGGGGGAGGACAGGGAGGAGGCCTTGGTGAGCGGGCTGATGGGGGTCCACCTCCGGGGGTCGTTCAACCTCTCCGGGCGGGTCGGGGTCGGGGTGGCGGCGCCCCTTTGGCTCACGAGCCAGGAGTTCAACCTCGCCGATGGCACGCGGTACACCGGCGGCGCGCTCGGTGACCTGCGACTTTATGGGCGGCTGGGGCTGATCCAGCCCGAGGGCGAGTCAGGCTTTGCCCTCGAGTTGGTGCCCGATCTGCAAGTTGGGACGGGGTCAGGCGACCTGCTGGGAGGGGGCTACGGGGGCGGGTTCCGGTTCGCGGCGGGCTACTCCACCGGTTGGCTACGCCTCGCCGCGAACCTCGGCGTGGGGGGGGCTACCGAGCAGCGGTACCACAACGTCGATCAGCGGGTGCACCTTCGCGGTGCCGCCCTCTTCGGACTGCAGCCCTCCGAGACCTTGGGGTTCGCGGCGGAGGTGTGGGCCCTGCCCAGCCTGTCGGATGCGTTTGAACAGGAGTCGAGCCCGGCGGAGGTCTCGCTGTCGGTCAGCGGGCGGATCGCGAAGCGCCTGGGGCTCACCGGTGGCGTCGGGCGTGGAATTACGTCGGGTGCGGGGGCGTCCAAGCTGCGGCTGAACTTCGGGTTGACCTGGATCGGCGAGCCCATCGAGACCAGCTTGAACGCCGCTATCGCCGCCCGGCTCGAGGCTGCGGCCCGGACATCGGAGCCGGTCACCTCTGGCCCGCCCGGCCCGTACGACCTGCTGATCACCGCGACGGATGAGGATGGCCGGCCAGTTGATGCCCACGTGCACGTGGGAAAGGCAGACATGGACGTCGGCCCCCAGGATTGGGATCTTGGGGCTGACGGCCAGACCCGTCTGCCCCTCTCGGCCGGCAACTGGGAGGTGACGCTCTCCAAAGACGGTCGGGAGCGGCAATCGCGGCGCTTCGACCTGCAGGCAGGGCGCTTCCGCCCCCTTGACTTTCATGCGGTGTTGTTGGCCCGCCGAGGCGACGGCGCCCTGTCGGTCAAGGTGTCGGACAATGAGGCCCGGGGCGTGGAGGGTGCGTTGATCGCCGTGGACGGGGTGCTGCGCGGGACCACATCCGATGGCGGCGAGCTCACCATCGTCGGGCTCGCTCGAGGTGGCCATACGGTCGAGGCCTCTCAGACGGATTTCGCTGCTCCGATCGCGGTCACCGCCGTTGCGCAGGCACCCGGCGCGTGGACCCCTCCTGAGGTCGCCGTCCTGCAACGTGCGCCCGGCTCGGTCAAGGTCGTCGCCCGGTCCAACCACGGGCTCGTGCTCGACGCCGTCGTGCGCTTCATCCCGGATGATCCGGAGGAGCTGGACCCCGGTCCGCAGCCCATCGGCGAGCGCGGCGAGCGCACCGTCCAGCTCGCTTCCGGTGGCTGGACCGCGGTGGTCTCCGCGCCGGCGTTTGGCGTTCAGGAGCGGCAGATCGTGATCCACGCCGGCCAGACCACGCTCGTGAACGTGGACGTCGTCTTCGCGGAGGCTTTAGGGGACGCTGCGCTGCACGTGCGAGTCGTGGACACCGATGGCCGCCCGGTGGAGGGCGCCGAGCTGTGGCTGGACGGTGAGTCGGTCGGCAGCACGTCCAACCTTGGGACCCTCACGATGAGCGGCCTGAAGGAGGGCAGCGCGACGCTGGCCGTGCGCGGCCACGGACTGCGAGGCACCGCCGAACGCACCGTCGATTTGGTCGGCGGTACCCACGACGTGCTGATGAGCGTCGAGTACCTGCCCGGCACCGTGCATGTGCTGGCCCGTGGGCCGGACGGTCCGGTGTCGGATGCGATGGTCCGTTTCGCTGGGCCGGTCGATCTGCCCCCCAGCGCGCTCGGCCCCGACGGTCGAGGCATCTACGAGCTGAAGGCCGGGGAGTGGCAGGTCATCCTGTCCTCGGCGGAGTTCGGGCTCCAGACCCGCGATGTCAGGGTGCGTCCTGAACAGACCTCGATGATCTTCATCGATGCGCGGCTGCTCGCCTCGGAGAAGGGAGACGCGACGATGTCGCTCGTGATCGTGGACGCGGAAGGGCGCCCGGTCGAGGGGGCCATCATCCGTCTTGATGGCGCCGACATCGGCACCACGTCCACGGGCGGAGACTTGACCCTCGGGACGCTGCAGGCGGGGATCCGGTCGGTGGCAGTGACGGGGGATCTCTTCCTGGACTACGCGTCCGACGCGATCGAGCTCAAGGCTGGGCCGAACCGGGTCGTCATCTCGCTCACATACCGCCCCAGCGTCATCCGGCTGCGCGCTCGGGACGCCGGCGCTGCGCCGGTGGACGGAGTCGTGCGGCTCTACGGGGCCGACGCGGTGGAGCCCGCCCGTCTCGGGCCCACCGGGGAGCGGCTGTTCGCGCTCTCCCCGGGCCCCTGGGCGGTGGCGCTGTCCAGCGAGATCCTCGGGATCAGCGAGATGGACTTCACGGTGGTGGGGGCGCGTGAGCCCGCGCTCGTCGACCTCCTCGTGAGCGCGCCCACGGGTGTAACGACCAGCTTGAGGCTCGGCGCGGTGGACCCGGACGGCCAACCCATCGCGACGGCCACCGCGACCCTGCCCACGGGTAGCCAGCCGCTCGGGCCGTCCGGTGCGCTGCTCCTTGACGAGCTCCAGCCTGGACCGTTCCGCCTCCACGTCGCTGCGCCGGGGTACAAGGAGGCTTCAGACACCGCTTTCGCGCTCGCGACCGGCGCTCAGGAGCGCACTTTCCACCTCGACTGGCTGCCCCGCACGATGCGGGTCAAGGTCTTGAGCCCCGCGGGCAAGCCTGTCGATGCAGAGGTCGTCTTCCAGCGGGCCGCTGGCACCCCGGGTGGGCGCCCATTGGTGCCTCAGCACACCGGCGGCGACGGCGTGCTTGAGCAGGTGTTGCTGCCGGGGCGCGTCAAGGTGACCGCGGTCGCAGCGGGCTTCGGCGCGCAGCAGAAGGACGTGTCGCTCCCGGCCGGAGATGGCCCCTTTGAGCTTACGCTGAAGCTCACCGGCGCGAAGGTCGACGTGACCGCCGCGCAGGTCACCATCAAGGATCAGGTGCACTTCCGCACCGACAGCGCGGCGATCAGCCGGGACTCGTTCAAGATCCTGGATGAGGTGGCGAGCACGCTGATCGTGCACCCGGAGATCCTGCAGGTCGAGGTTCAGGGCCACACCGACGATGTCGGCGGAGCTCAACGGAACCTTGAGCTTAGCCAGCGGCGTGCGAACGCGGTGCGGTTGTACCTGACCGAGAAGGGCATTGAGTCCGGTCGGCTGGTACCGAAGGGGTACGGCAGCACGGTCCCCATCGGGAGCAACGCCACTGACGCCGGCCGTTCGCAGAACCGGCGTGTGCAGTTCGTGATCGCGAAGTGACACCGGGAGCGCGGCTTGGCGTACGCTGATCGCATCGACGGGGAGCTTGTCCGCTTCACGTTTCGGGCGCCGGAGCGGGGCTTTGCGGTCGCGCGCCTGAAGATCGCGGAGGCGACAGAGGTGACCGTAGTCGGGGCGATCGCGGGGCTGCACGAGGGGCAGCGGATCTCCGCCGAAGGCCAGTGGGGGCAGGATCCGAAGTTCGGTCGCCAGTTCCGGATCGAGAGCTTTCTGATCGAGGACCCGCGGACCATGCGCGGCATGGAGAAGTATCTGGCGTCCGCGCTCCCGGGGGTCGGAGAGGAGCTGGCGCGGCGCATCGTGGAGCACTTTGGGCTCGATACGCTCACGATTCTGGCCGACAGCCCCGACCGTCTCGTGGAGGTCGCCGGCATCCGGGGGAAGACCCTGGAGCGCATCAAGGAGCAGTGCGTGGAGGGCAAGGCCGAGCAGCAGCTGATGGTGCTCCTGCGTGGGTTCGAGCTCCCCGCCGGAGCGGCGCACCGCGTGATCGAGCGGTTCGGCAAGGACGCCCACAGCGTCGTGCAGCGCACGCCGTACCGGCTGACCGAGGTCCGCGGGATCGGTTTCCGGACAGCCGACCAGATCGCCATGGCCAACGGGATGAACCGCGACTCTCCCGAGCGGGTCGGGGCGGCGATCCTCCACGTGCTCGAAGCCTGCGAGGACGAGGGCAGCTGCTACCTGCCCGAAGCGGTGGTGGTCGAACGGGTGTGCGGCTTCGACATCGACGTCGGGCCGGTGCGCGCGGGGGTGGACCAGCTGGCTGAGCTGGGGAGGATCGTCCGCAAGGACGTGATCGGGTCGACCTCCTACCCCGAGCGGGAGCGGCCGATCTACCGGGTCGCGATGGACCGGATCGAGGCGAACGTGGCCCGGCTGCTCCGTGCACGGGTCAGCGCCGCGCCCGCGCTGGCCGTTGACATCGTGGCCGCCCAAACCGCTGCCGGCATCGAGCTCTCGGCGCAGCAGGCGGAGGCAGTGCGTACCGCCCTGACCAGCGGGTTGACGGTGATCACCGGCGGGCCGGGCACCGGGAAGACCACGATCGTCAAGGTGCTGTTGGCGGCGGCACACCAGCGCGGGCTCAAGGTCGGGTTGGCGTCTCCCACGGGCCGGGCGGCTCGACGGCTGGCCGAGACCTGCGCGACCGCTGCGGGACCCGCCGAGGCGAAGACCCTGCACCGCATGTTGGAGTTCAACCCGCTGGACGGCGGCTTCGTGCGCGGCGTGGAGAAGCCGGTCGAGGCCGATCTTGTGCTGGTGGACGAAGCGAGCATGGTGGACCTGCGCCTGGCCGAAGCGCTGCTGCTCGCGCTTGGGCCGCGCGCCCGGCTGGTGCTCGTCGGGGACGTCGATCAGCTGCCCAGCGTGGGTGCGGGGCGCGTGCTGGCCGACGTGATCCGGAGCGCGGGTGCGCTGGGCCAGGTACCGGTCGCCCGCCTGACCGCGATCTATCGGCAGGCGCAGGCGTCCTCGATCGTGCGAAACGCCTGGCGGGTGAACCGGGGTGAGCTTCCCATCTCGTCCGAGCACGAAGAGGGCATGGCGCGCGACTTCTTCGTTTTGCGGCAGGAAGACGCCGAGGAGGCGAGGGGACTGTTGCTCCGCGTGGTCCTGGAGCGGCTGCCGAAGCTCGGCTTCGAGCCCACCCGCGACGTGCAGGTGCTGACCCCCATGCACGCGGGTCCGCTCGGCACCGTCATGCTGAACAAGGTGCTTCAGGACGCGCTCAACCCGCGGACCGGGCTGCTTGGGGGCGGGGCCGGCGGGCACGAGTTGACGATCGGCAAGCGGGTGTTCCGGGCCGGGGACCGGGTGCTCCAGACGAAGAACGACTACGATCTGGACGTGTTCAACGGGGACGTCGGCCGGGTGCTGGACGTGACCCCGTCGGGGCTCACCGCGGACTTTGATGGCCGGTTGGTCCAGCTTGGCCTGCTGCCGCTCGAATCGGTCGAGCACGCCTACGCGATCAGCATTCACAAGTCGCAGGGCAGCGAGTACCCGGCGGTGATCGCCATCGTGCACCACTCCCACTTCGTGATGTTGCGTCGGAACCTGCTTTATACTGCGCTGACTCGGGCTCGACGCTTCGTGTGCCTGATCACAAGCGGGCGCGGGCTGACCACGGCGGTCAGCCGTCCGGGCGAAGACAACCGGTGGACCGGCTTGAAGGAGCGGCTGTGTTGACGGGCCGAACTCGAATAGGCGGTGCGTCCCGGTAGCCGCGCCCATTCCCACCCCCACCTCCACCCTCGTCGTGATGGCTTTGTTCGCCGGCGCCCCGCACCCGGCCGACGAAGCGCCCCGCTGCGACTTCACCCCGCCCGCCACCTTAGGCGTGCTGCGGTCCAGCACCGCGGCATGGTGGGCCAACGCGGGAGGAGAGGGGGACTACTCCGATGTCTGCGGGGTGATCGGCGTGGACGGGGACGGCGACGGGTACGACCTGTGGGGAGGGGTGGGGTCGGACTGCGACGATGGTGACGCCCGCGTTAATCCCGACGCGACGGAGCGGTGCAACGGCAGGGATGACGACTGCGATGGGCTGATCGACGACGCGCGCGCGGTCGACGGCTCGATCGGGTACCGCGACGCCGATGCGGACGGGTACGGCGACGCGCTGACGCGCCAGCGCGCGTGCAGCCAGACGGCGGGTTGGGTCGCCGATGGGACCGACTGTGACGACACCGCCAGCTTTGCCTACCCCGGTGCGCTCGAGTTGTGCGACGGGCTAGACGACGACTGCGACGGCGAGGTGGACGAGGACTACGACGCTGACCGGGACGGCTACGCGACCTGCACCGGGGACTGTGATGACGCGGACCCTTGGATGCACGCAAACGCGGTCGAGGACGATGATGGCCTCGACAACGATTGCAATGGCCGCGTGGACGACCGCACTGGCCGCGCCGACGACGACCACGACGGTTGGACCGAGCACGACGGGGACTGCGACGACGCCGATGCGCTTGTGAACCCCACCGCATCCGAGTCTCCGAACGGCGAAGACGACGACTGCGACGGGTCGATCGACGAGGGGACCAGCGCGCGGGACGACGATGGCGACGGCTGGACGGACGCCGAGGGTGACTGCCGGGATCAGTGGGCCTCCATCCACTTTGGGGCGACCGAGGTGGCCAACGGCGTCGATGACGATTGCAACGGTGTGGTCGACGAAGGCACAGCCGCGTCGGACGACGATCGCGACGGCTACAGCGAGATCGACGGTGACTGCGACGACGCGGCTCGGCACACCGTCCCCGGCGGGCGGGAGCTCACGGACGGTCGCGACAACGACTGCAACGGCATCGTGGACGACCGTACCGAGGTGTACGACGACGACGGCGACGGCTGGATCGACGCGCTCGGCGACTGCGATGATGAGAAGTTCACCACGAACCCACTGGCGACTGAGATTCGGGACGGAGTCGACAACGACTGCAACTCGTTCGTGGACGATCACACCACCGCGTTCGACGACGACCTCGATGGTTGGACCGACGACGCCGGGGATTGCCACGACGGCAAGGCGGCCGTCTACCCCGGCGCACCCGAACTTCCGGATGGTGTCGACAACGATTGCGACGGTGTCATCGACGGTGGCCCGCCCGCTGTTGGCTCCGTTGGCCCGACCGGAGGTTCCCCCGGCAGCCCCGAGCCCGTTCATCGCGGGAGCTGCGACGTGGGTCTGGGGGCCCCGGGGGGGACGGGGGGCCCGGGGGAGAAGGGCGGAGCGCGCGGCGCTTGGCTGTCAATCGCGGTGGCAACCTTGGGTGTCGGCGCGCGCCGGCGGGGAACGCTGGCCTGATCTGCGCTCCGTGTGGTCAAGAGTGTATGGCTGGCGGCGGGTGGCGCCGGCGCGTTCAAGGCGCGGGAGATGATCGAGCGCGAGGTGCGAGTCCTGCGCCAGCTCCACCATCCGCAGGTCCCGGCCTACCTTGAGGATCTGGTCACCGGGGCGGGCAAGAGCGCCGCTTTTCACCTGGTTCAGGAGATCATCCCCGGCGTGGTTCTGGCGACCCAGATGATCGGCCATCGGTACGACGAGGGCGAGGTGCTGGACGTGCTGATCGCCATACTGCCGGTGGTCGTGTACCTGCACGGGCTGTCGCCGCCGGTGATCCACCGCGACGTGAAGCCGCGCAATATC
>SHYV01000045.1 GCA_009692605.1 Myxococcales bacterium | reverse complement strand
CCATCGTCTGCGAGTTGGCGGCACCGGTGGGCATCGGGCTCGCGGTGAACGATCGGTTGATGCGGGCGGCGGCCGGCTGATCGACGCGTATTTTCCTGCAGCCGCTCCGCGATTCAGCTGGGATGGTGCTAAACTGGCACTCGGAGGCACAATGTACGACGCGCTGATCTCCTGACGACGTCAGCGGTCCTCTCGGGGCTGGGGGCCGAGGTGGTCACCGCGAGCTCCGGCCGCGAGGCGCTGTCCTGTCTGCGAACTTCGCGGTCATCGTGCTTGACATCGACATGCCATAAATAAACTGCCGTGGGGGCGCACGGCGGTCGCATCGAGATCGAGGAAGAGCCCGGCTGGGGGTGCGTATTTAAGGTCAGCCTGCCCGTCGTAGCGGAGACGGACTGACCTCCCGCCCGGCGCGGAGGCATCGGGTGGCGGAGGCTCCATGCGTGGTTCCACAACAACCCGCGCTCCAGTTGCGTTCCGGGGATGGCCGCGCGCGACCAAGTCTACACGGACCGGGTCCCCTGTGGCCTGCCCCCCCCCGCACGTCGAGTGCCTGTGGGGTTGAAGTGGCCAAAGCTCCGGAAATCAGCGACCTGATGCTACACACTTCGGCGCTGCGAATGCAGTGATTAGTTGCGGTTACTGCGAATGATGACTGACCTCTCTGAGGGGGTAACCGATGTCTTTTGAACCCAGCCTCCCCTCCGACGCCACGGCGCATGAAGCCGATGTCGCGGTGCAAGCCCTGCGTGGGGCCGCGTGGGACCGCACGTGGGACCGTCCGCTTGGAGCGCGATGGCTCCCCGGAAGCGGCGGTGGTCCTCCCCGCGCAAGCCTTCGACCTGCTCATGCGGCTTCTAGCACACCTCGCCAACGGCGCCTCGGTGACAATCGTCCCAATCCACGCCGAGGTGACCACACAGCAGGCGGCGGATGTGCTGAACGTGTCGCGACCGTACCTCATCAAGCTGCTTGTCGAGGGCACGCTGACTCACCGAAAGGTCGGCACACACCGCCGGGTCATGCTTCGCGACCTCCTGGAGTTCAAGCGACGTGACGACGCCGACCGGCGCGCGATCCTCGCTGAGCTGACGGGTGTAGACGCTGCCCCCAACCCGCCCCAATCCGCCGACAACCGCGGCAGACAATCGCTCAGGGCGATGGTTTCGCGCGCATATCGGCGGGGTCGGGAACGGCAGCGGCGTGACGGCGACACTTGCGTCTGGTAGGGGGCGGCGTAGTTGTAGAGCCCCTCCGAACGACCGACTCCGATGGCAAGGCCGGGATGCGCGGTCTCCTCCCAGTTCGAGCTGGCCGAGCGCGCCGCCGACCGGATGTTCACCTGCATGCTTTGCAATCGCCTCGCCGTCGTGCACCGCAGCTGTGACCACGGCCACCGGTACTGCTCGGCGCTGTGCGCAGCGGAGGCTCGTCGCGCCGGGGTTCGTCGCGCCGGTGCGGCCTACCAGGACGCGCCGAACGGGCGAGCGAACCACGCCCGGCGGCAGCGCGAGTACCGCGCTCGTTGCGTCGGCGAGGTGACGCATCAGGGTGATCTTGGCATGGCTCTGCTGCCGCCGGACCAGGCGTCGTCAGGGCCGGGCGATGCCGCGCCCTGCTCGGCGTCGTCCGGCTCGCCGGTCCGGGCAGGGGGCATGCGGCGGTTCCGGCACGCCATCCTGCGGAACTGCCACGCCAACGAGGTGGAGCTCAACCCCGGAACGGCCCTCATCCGGTACAGCTGGAAGGCGGAACCCTCCGGCTATACCTACCACCCCCCCTCCAACCCGCCATACGCCCCAATATCGCTGCGGCTGCCGTCCGTATTGAAAATCGCTGGATCACCGGCATGTTTCGCAGGAGAGGCCACCCGGAGCGTGAAGTCGTCATTCGACCAGTCGCCATCGTCCGTCGCCGAAACAAACTTTGGGTCCGCAGAGACGCTACCCGCGCCGGTGAAACCCTCGAAGTTGGTCTCGGATGCGCCTGTCATGTTTCTATACACCAGATTGTAGGTGAATGTGCTGTCCGTACCATCAGCTGAGTATGCGCCCACCCCATGATTGTAGGCGATAATGTTGTTCACGAGGGTAGGGTTGGTCCTGCCCCACTGGCAGACCCCAGCGCCATAGTTCTCGTCGGTGACCTCGTTGTACGCGATGGTGTTGTTCTCAATGCGCGCTTCCCCGTAGGCGTCGTTGGCCTCGTACGTCACCACCCCGCCGCCGAACATCGACGCGACGTTGTCCGAGATCACGTTCGCGATGACCCAAGTCTCCAAGCTCCCCCCGATCTGGACGTCGATCCCGCCACCCTGGCCGCCGCGGTCGGGGTCGCTGTCCATCGCCATGTTTCCGGAGATCCAGTTGTGGGTGATGATCGCGTCCGAGTAGACGAGCCACAGCCCGCCGCCGTCTCCAGCCGTGTTGTCCACGATCATGTTGCCGTCGATGTAGGGGGAACCGCCGCGGATGTCGATGCCGCCGCCGTCCGAGCCGTTCTCGTCCAACCCGTAGCCAGCGTCGTTGTTGGAGATGTGGTTGTCCAGAATGGTGGGCGAGCCGTTGTAGATACGGATACCGCCGCCGAGGTAGGTCGCGACGTTGGCCACGTTCTCGGTGATGACGTTGCCTTCGATGGTGGGGTCGCTGTCGTGGATGGAGATGCCCGGTCCGTCCGCGCCACCGCCGTTGGTGAGGGTGAAGCCGAAGATGCGGGCGGCGTCCGTCTCGCCGCTCTTGAACGAGACCACGCTGGTGACCGCACCCCCGTCGATGACGGTGGACTCCTTGCCGGCTAGACTCTCAAGGTTGACATCCCAGCCGCCGAAGTCCACGTTCTCTTCGTAGGTGCCGTAGAACGCGCGGGCCTCGAAGCAGCCGGTGCTGCCGGCGAGCTCGACGGCCTCCTGGATCGTGCCGATCGGGTTGTCAAAGCGGCCATCGCCGGCCGCGAGGGGCGACGCGTAGACCGGGCAGTAGTCAGCGCAGTCGGCGATGCCGTCGGCGTCCACGTCAGCGTCCGAGCGCCCGTCGCAGTCGTTGTCCTTGCCATCGCACAGCTCGGGGGCTCCAGAGTAGACCGTAGCGTCGCTGTCGTCGCAGTCGTCGCCACCCTGAGCCTCGGTGATGTGGCCGTCGCCGTCCGCGTCGATGAGCGGCTCGCCGGTGTCGGTGTCGGTGTCGGTGTCGGTGTCGGTGTCGGTGTCGGTGTCGGTGTCGGGAGTGCCCGTATCCGACGTTTCGGTGCGGGCGCTGATCGGGCCATCGCCTTCGTCTTTCCAGCTGTTGGAGCAGCCGGAGCCGATCAGGGATGCGGCAAGCAGGAGCGAGGTGTGGCAGGGAAGGACGGGAAGACTCGGCATGGGGGACCCGGGAAAGGGTGCACCCTACCCCGACGCGCGGGAAAGCGCGCCGGGAGACCCAGATTTTCGCAAAAGCAGGCGACTACGGCGGGAGCATCTCGTCTACACACCCAAAAACCCGAGCTCCCGGCTCCAATGGTCCACCTCCGCGCGCCTACGCTCCCCCTCCGTCCTACACCCGTCCGGCCCCTCCAGCCAAGCGTCCGCCAGCGCGATCTGCACGCGCACACGCCCGGGCACCCCCACGCCTTCGCACAGGCGCTCCGCCTCGACCGTCCATCTCCGCAGCCCCCCGGCGTCGCCCACTCGAGCGACCACGCGCGCGTACACCGCCCGGGTCAACGGGCGCCAACCCTCTGGATCCGGACCCGACCCGATCACGCCGAGCAGCGGCAGCAGCCGATCCTGAGCGCCGGTAGCAGCGGTCTTCAGGATCGAGGGTCTCGCAGCGCGGTCCTGCACCGCGGCCGCCTCCAGTGCCGAGATCCGCAGGCCGAGATCCGCTCGCAGGACGTGGGCGATCAGCCGCTCCTCGCGCAGATCGGTGGCGCGCGCCAGCGCTGAGGCGTCCGCGAGCGTGGCGGTGGCCTCGGTCAAATGCCCGGCGTCCATCTGGACCCGCCCCAGCACCCGCTTGGCGAGGCACTCCAGCGCGCGGTCCCGCTCGGCGGTGGCGATGTCCAGCGCGCGATGGGCCTCCCGAATCGCCATCGCCGCCTCTCCGGCGAGCGATCTCGCCTCTGCCAGATTCACGCACGCGAGGACGAGGTGGCCCCGCGCAGCGCCCGCGTTGCCCGGGATTCCGGCCTCCGTGACGGCCTGGCTGAACCGGTCAAGCGCGATCTGGAGGTTCCCAAGGTGAAGCGCGGTCGCGCCGGCACCGATCGCCGCGCGCGCCCGCAGCACCCCTCCGGGCGCGCCCGCGAGCACGCCCTCGAACGCCGCCCGCGCGGGCCCGAGGTGGCCCGCGCACCACTCGAGGCGCCCGACGAGGAGCTGCCGGGGCAGGGTGGCCGGCTGTGAGAGGAGCAGCGTGAGCGCCTGTTTCCCCTCCCCCGCGCGCTCCAGCCGACTGGCCTGCTCCAGGACCGGGTCGGCATCATCCGTCTCGTCTGGGGACAGGCTCGCGGCCGCCCGGTCCAGCAGCGCGTCCGCGTCGGGCACGCTCGAGAGGATCGGCAGGCGCAGCGCCTCGGCCACAAGCCGCCAGTGCTCGCCTTCCGACCGGACCGCGACGCCGCGGCGAGCGAGTTCATCGAGCGAATCCTGCGGCGAAACCTGAGCGATTCGCGCGACGAGATCCTGGTCAATCGCGCCAGGAACTGCGGCGAGCGCCCCCGCGACGGTGAGCGCATCCAAATCGAGCCCGGCGAGCAGGCCCCCGGTGTACACCGCCGGCGGCGCAGGGCCGAGCACTATCGCGTCGCCCGATCGGGTCGCCGCCACGAGCGCAAGGAACAAACCCGCGTTTCCCCCGCTCCACCTGTGCAGCTGATCGGCGACGAGCGCGAGGCCCTGCGTCCCTGGAGCGAGCGCGTGAGTTGAGCGCCTCACGTCAGCGATCGAGAGTGGGTCAAGCCGGATCGTCTCGTCGACCACCCGCCCGCGGGGGTCTGACGTGAGCACCAACAACGCCTCCCCGGCAGAGAGCCGATCGCATGCGGCGTCGAGCGTGAGCGGATCATCGGCCGTCACCACGCGGATCTCCCGCCGCGTGCCCGACGCCCGGGCCACGCCAGCCAGCCACGCTCGGCCCGAGAGCGGTGCGCCGCGCACCTCCACCAGCAGGCCGCGCCCCGCTGCCACCGTGTCGAGCACCCGAGCCAAGGCGTCGATCGCCGGTTGCCGTCCGGACAGCGCGTTCCCCGCAACCTCGGCAGGCCCGAGCGACGCGAGCGCCGCGCGCATGTCGGGAAAGCGATCTTCGGGCCGCGCGTTCAACAGGCGGAGCACAAAGGCCTCGAGGTCCGCCGGAACCGTGGGGTCGACGTTCGCCGGTGCTCGAATCTTGCCGCTGATGACCTGCCGGAAGATCTCGGCCGCATCGGTCGCTTCCACGGGACGTTGGCCTGTCAGCAGCAGGTACAGCGTCGCGCCGAGACCGTACTGGTCCGTGCGCCCGTCTACGTCGCCGTCGCTCAGCTGCTCCGGAGCCGCCCACGCCGCCGTTCCGACCAGCGTCCCCGACTGCGTGACCGGCTCGTCAGAAGCCAGCTCGGCCACCACGCCAAAATCGGTGAGCACGACGTGGCCATTGGGCGCGAGCAGCACGTTGGCGGGCTTCACATCGCGGTGCACCAGCCCCGCGTCATGAATGACCGCCAGCGCCTCACACAGGTCCACGGCGTAGCTGCGGGCCCGGGCGGCGCGCTCTGCAGACGGCCGCTTCCGCAACGTCAGCGCATGCTGGGCCAGATCCGGCCCGTCGACGAATTGGAGCGCCACCCACGGCCGCCCGTCCTGCTCGCCGGCCTCGATCACCCGAACGATCCCCGGGTGGCTCAGCGCCCGCAGGACGCGGACCTCACGGGCAAACCGCGCCCGAATTCGGGGGCTCGCCGAGTGCAGCCACTTGATCGCCGCGAGGTGGCCGATCTCACCCTCGGGCACCGCGTCGTCGATGCCGAGCAGCACCGAGGCCATCCCGCCTCGTCCGATGAGCCGGTCGATGGTCCAACGACCGATCCGGATGGGCAGGTCGAACATGACTGCGAAGTAACCCGGCGTCCATGGCGTGACCGCCGGCGGCGTCCCTCACGCGTGCAGCCGCGCCGGAGTAGAAGCGCAGGATGCAAGCAAAACTCAAGGCCCTCCTCGCCGAGCACGGGCGTGTGGCGGTCATCCTGTACTTCACCCTGTTCTTCCTCACCTGGGGCGGCTTCGCCTTGGCGATCAGCACCGGCTTTCAGCCCGAGGGGGCGGCGGCAGGCGCGGGGGTGACGACCGCGTCGTACATCGCGACGAAGCTTACGCAGCCGCTTCGGGTCGGGGTCACGTTAGCGGTCACCCCGTTCGCGACCCGGCTGTGGCAGCGGGTACGAGGCGTGAAGCCTGCCAACCCCGCCGAGGTCCTACCGCAAGCCGGCGTTGATCCCGGCCAGAGCCCTTGATCCCGGACACAGCTCGGCGTCGCCGAGCGTATTGAGCGGCGCGAGCACGGTGCCGATGTGCTCGTGCAGGTCATCCGAGTCGTCCTCCGCGTAGAGCAGCCCGGTCACGACCTGCCCGGCAGCGCTGTGCTTCATCAGAAACTGCATGGCGGCGATCTTGTCGCGGGGCTCGTAGTCCTCGGCGAGCTTCTTCAACAGCATCTGGGAGCCATCGTGCAGGGTCACCATCGCCGCGGTGCCGGCGGGGTACCTCGCGGTGATCTCCTCGCGGGGGGAGATGATGTCCAGCGAGTTGACGGCCTCGTTGTGCGCGCGCACGTAGTCGTAGCTCTTGGTCGAGCCGGGATGATTGTTGAACGCGACACACGGGCTGACCACGTCAATGAACGCAGCCCCGCGGTGCGCGATGGCACCCTTGATCAGCGGGACGAGCTGCTCCTTGTCGCCGGAGAAGCTGCGGGCCACGTAGGTGGCCCCCAGCTCCATCGCCAGCATCACGAGGTCGATCGGCGTGTCTGCGTTCGATGCGCCCTTCTTGGACTTCGATCCCTTGTCGGCCGTCGCGGAGAATTGGCCCTTTGTGAGCCCATACACGCCGTTGTTCTCAACAATGTAGACCATGTTCACGCCACGCCGGATGGCGTGCACGAACTGGCCGATGCCAATGGAAGCCGAGTCGCCGTCGCCAGAGACGCCGAGGTAGACAAGCTCACGGTTGGCGAGGTTCGCGCCGGTCAGCACCGAGGGCATCCGACCGTGCACGGTGTTGAACCCGTGGGAATTACCAAGAAAATAGGCCGGCGTCTTCGACGAACAGCCGATGCCCGAGAGCTTGGCGACGCGATGCGGCTGGATGTCGAGGTCGAAGCACGCCTGGATGATGGCCGCGGAGATGGAATCGTGACCGCACCCAGCACAGAGCGTGGAGACCGCGCCCTCGTAGTCGCGCCGTGTGTATCCAAGCGCATTTTTTGGGAGGCCGGGATGGTGAAACTGTGGCTTGGCGATGTACGTCATGGACGGGCCTCCTCGCGACCCAACACCCGCTCGGGCGCTGCGATGGCGCCGAGCTTCGCGCCGATGGTGCGGACGATGAACCGCGCGGTGATCGGCGTCCCGTCGTAATGAACGATGGGCGGAAGCCGCTTCGGGTCGATTTCAAGCTCGTTGACGAGCAGCGAACGAAGCTGGGAGTCCCGGTTCTGCTCCACCACGAAGACACAGTCATGTTCGGCGATGAACTGCTCGACCTCGGCCGAGAACGGGAACGCTCGCACCCGAATGGCGTCGATGTGCACCCCGTCAGCCTCGAAGGCCTCAAGCGCCTCGTTCATCGCGGGCGCCGTCGACCCATAGTAGAGCACCCCGACCGGCGTCGGCCCCGCCGCCATGCGGATGATCGGTCCAGGGACGAGGCCCTTCGCGGTGTCGAACTTCCGCTGCAGGCGGGTCATGTTCTCGATGTAGTCCGGGCCGGCCTCGCTGTAGCGGGCCATGCGGTCTTTGGTGGTGCCTCGCGTAAAGTAGGAGCCCTTCGTGGGGTGGGCTCCAGGGTAGGTGCGCCACGTGATGCCGTCACCATCCACATCGAGGTAGCGCCCGAAGGCAGCCCCATCTTCGAGCCGCGCGTGGTGAAGCACCTTGCCGCGATCCATGCTGCGAGAGTCGTCCCACGTGAACGGCTCACACAGGCGCTCGTTCATCCCGATGTCAAGGTCAAGCATCAGGAAGATCGGGGTCTGCAGCCGCTCGGCGAGGTCGAACGACGTCGCGCCGAAGTCGAAGCACTCCTTCGGGTCCTCCGGGAAAAGCAGGACGTGTCGGGTGTCGCCGTGGGACGCGTAGGCGCACAGCAAGATGTCGGACTGCTGGGTTCGCGTCGGCATGCCCGTCGAGGGCCCGCCACGCTGAACGTCGACGATCACCGCGGGGATCTCCGCGAAATAGGCCAACCCGATGAACTCCTGCATCAACGAGATGCCGGGCCCCGAGGTGCAGGTGAACGCCCTCGCGCCGTTCCACCCCGCGCCCACCACAATGCCGATGGACGCGATCTCGTCCTCGGCCTGAATGATGGCAAATCGGTTCTTGCCGGTCTCCGGATCCACGCGCAGCTTGGAGCAGTGCTTCATGAACGCTTCTGCGGTCGAGGTCGACGGCGTGATCGGGTACCAAGCACAGACGGTCGCCCCACCGTAGACCGCGCCGAGCGCCGCGGCGGCGTTTCCCTCGACGAAGATGCGGTCGCCGACGCGGTCGCTGCGCACCACCCTCAGCCCAACGGGCTCGAGGTTCGCCATCGCCCAGTCATGCCCCAACTTGAGCGCCTCGATGTTGGGTTTCAGCAGCTTCTCCTTCCCCTTGTACTGCTCTCCGATGAGCTGGGATACCACGTCCAACTCCACGCCGATCAGCGCGGACAGGGCGCCAACGTAGACGATGTTCTTGAAGAGCTGCCGCTGCCGCGGGTCGGTGTAGCGCTCGTTGCAAATGCCGGTCAACGGCATGCCGATCACCCGCACGTCCGCGCGGAACTTCGAGGAAGGGAGTGGCTTGGTGCAGTCGTAGAAAAGATAGCCCCCGGGCTCGATCTCCTGAACGTCCTTGTCCCAGGTCTGCGGGTTCATGGCGACCATCATGTCCACCCCCCCCCGCCGGCCGAGATGCCCCGCCTCCGAGACCCGCAGCTCGTACCAAGTCGGCAAGCCCTGAATGTTGGATGGAAAGATGTTGCGCGGGGCGATCGGTACGCCCATGCGGAGGATGCTCTTGGCGAAGAGCAGGTTCGCGGAAGCGGAGCCCGACCCATTGACGTTCGCGAACTTCACGACGAAGTCGTTCACCGCCGCGATCGGCGCGATGGGCTGACCGCTGCCCTGAGAGCCGCTCAGGCTCACTTGGCCACCCGGCACGCAGGCCCCGCGTGGGTGATCGAAATCAGGTACTTCTGCATGTCCCAAGCGCCCGTTGGGCACCGCTCGGCGCAGAGACCGCAATGCAAACAGACATCCTCATCCTTGATCATCACTCGACTCGTCTTGAGGGGTTCCGACACGTACAGGTCCTGTGTCAGGTTTATTGCCGGGATCCGCAAGCGCGCGCGTAAGTCGGCCTCATCCGCGTTGGGCACGAAGTTGATCGTGTCGGTTGGGCAGATGTCCAAACAAGCGTCGCATTCGATGCAAAGGTTGGTGGAGAACACGGTCTGCACGTCACAGTTCAAGCAACGCTGCGCCTCGGCCAGCCCGGCCTTGAGGTCGAAGCCCAGCTCGACCTCCATCTTGATGTCCCGCAGGGTGAGCTTCGGGTCGCGGTGCGGGACCTTGTGCCGGTCCTCGGCCGAGATGTCGTTGTCGTAGCTCCACTCGTGGATGCCCATCTTCTGGCTGGACACGGCCACCCCCGGCGCCGGCCGGATCTGGAGGTCCTCGTCGTGGCAGAGCTTGTCGATGGAGACGGCGGCTTCGTGCCCATGGGCGACGGCCCAGATGATGTTCTTGGGGCCAAATGCGGCGTCGCCGCCGAAGAATACGCGCGGATGAGAGGACTTCAGCGTCTTCTCGTCCACCACCGGCATTCCCCAGCGGTCGAACTCGATCCCACAATCTCGCTCGATCCAGGGAAAGCTGTTCTCCTGGCCGACGGCCACCAGCACGTCGTCCGCCGCGACCCACTCGTCGGGCTCTCCGGTTGGAACGAGCGTGCGGCGGCCCTTCGCGTCGCGCTCCGCCTTGACCTTCTCGAAGGTCACGCCGGTCAGCCTGGGCGTACCGTTGGCGCCCGGCACGTGCGTGAACTCCTTCGGCACAAGGAAGTTGAAGATCGGGATGCCCTCATGCCGGGCGTCCTCCTTCTCCCATGGGCTGGCCTTCATCTCGTCGTAGCCGGATCGGACGATGACCCTGACCTCGTCGCCACCCAGCCTGCGGGAGGTGCGGCAGCAGTCCATCGCCGTGTTGCCGCCCCCCAAAACAATCACCCGCCGGCCGATCGACGTCGTATGCCCGAACGACACGCTGGAGAGCCAGTCGATGCCGATGTGGATGTTGGCCCCGGCCTCCTGCCGGCCGGGGAGCTCAAGCTCGCGGCCACGGGGTGCGCCGGTGCCGACGAAGATCGCGTCGTAATCCTCATCCAGCAGGCTCTTCATCGACTCGATGCGCTGGCCGAGCCGCAGCTCGGGCTCGAGCGCGGTGATGTAGCCCACCTCTTCGTCCAGCACGGACTCGGGAAGGCGAAACTTGGGGATCTGCGTGCGCATCATGCCGCCCGCGAAGGGGTCCGCCTCGTAGATCACCACGTGGTACCCCTGCGGCAGCAGGTCACGGGCGACCGCGAGCGAAGCGGGGCCGGCGCCGATGCACGCCACTCGCTTCCCGTTCTTCTTGAACGGGGCCATGGGCATGAGCGCCCGGACGTCGTCCTTGTTGTCCGCCGCGACCCGCTTCAGCCTGCAGATGGCGACCGGCTCTTCGTCCACGCGACCCCGACGGCACGCCGGCTCACACGGGCGATCGCACGTGCGGCCAAGGACTCCGGGGAACACGTTGGACTCCCAGTTGACCATGTAGGCATCGCTGTACTTGCCGTCCGCGATGAGGCGGATGTACTCGGGCACCGGCGTATGGGCGGGGCACGCGAGCTGGCAGTCGACGACCTTGTGGAAGTAGTCGGGGTTCGTGATGTCAGTAGGTTTCACGGGCCCGCGTGTATCCGGGGAAGGCCCGTCGGGCGAGGCCCAGCCTGTCCCGCTCCAGCACCATCCGAGCCACCCAGGGGCTCTCGAACCGCACCCTGAGCGAGAGCTGAACACCCTGATCGTAGAGGTGGCTCGCGGTGTCCCTGACCCGGTCGCGCTCGGCGGCGAGCTGCTGCCGATAGACGACCTCCTGATCGGGCGTCAACCGTACAGGCGGGCGAGCGGCGATGAGCTCGTCGCCGAGCGTCAGGTAGGCAGTCCCCAGCCGGTAGAGCGCCCGGACGATCCACTCCGGCTCGTTGTCGGCGATCAGGGGCAGCATCGCCTGCTGCGCCTCCGCGAGCGCGCGAGCCCGCTCCTTCAGCGCGTCGGTCTGGTGCTGCTCCCCGCCGGCGATCCGGGCACGCTCGGCTGCGGCGATCACCCCATCGATCTGTACGTAGCGGGCCTTGGCGCGCAGCCACGTGTGCTTGTCCCAGCTCTGGGCGATGATCAGCGCGGTGTCAAGGTTCTTGAGCCCAACCCGGCGTTTCCCGGCGGCGACCTGCGCCAGCGCCCGCTCGAGGTTGACCGCGATCTGGTCGTCCAGGTTCCATCCGTCATTCTTGTGCAGGATCACCATCTGCTGCAAGGCGCCATGGCCATCGCCGAGGTCTTCGAGCACCAACGCGAGCCGAAACCGCGCCTCGGTGACGTGGGCCGCGCCACGGTCGATGACCCGAAGGTAGTCGTCACGCGCCGCGGCGGCCTCCCAGGCGAGCTCGGCGCAGAACCCGCGAAGGTAGAGGTAGTCGGAGAGCTGCGCGTCCCCCACCATCCCGTCGATGGAGGACAGGATTTGGCGGCAGTTGCTCGGCGCCCCGGTCTTCCGCATGTCTTCGGCCATCGCGAGCACGTCGGCCACACCGGGCGCGCCATCCCGGTCCTGCTGTACTTCCATGCGTGCTTCGGGGCTCGGCCTGTCGTCGGCCTGGGCCGGTCGACCAAAGAGCAGCGCGGCAAGAAACAGCACCATGAGCACCTCGCACCAGCTGGACAACGAGCAGGAGCGCTGGTTTCGCCGCTGCCGGAAATTCAGGATGGGATGAGTCGGCCTACTGCTTTGACTCACCCACGACCGACGAGCGCGCACCGCCCGCCGCCAGCGCGCCCTCGTCGGAGTCGCTGCGCCCCGACTCGCGAAGCAACTTACGCGTGAGCTGCATCGCGTTCTCCATCGAGTGGTCCATGTTGTTGTACCAGAACATCCCGGTTCGTCCGGCCAGCTGCAGGTTCTCGAACTTCGCCAAACCCTTTCGGGCGATCTCCAGCTGCTGCGGGTAGGACGTATGGTAAATGGGGTAGGAGTGCGGGACGCGCTCCAGATAGACGTTCTCGACATCCTTGCGGGAGCGCACCATGCCAACCTTGACAAGATCGCCTACGATCGCGCTGGTGAGCCGCTCGCCGTGCTGCCAGCGCTCATCTCCCTCGCGGCAAGTGACCTCGACGCAAAGGCCGGTCGCGCCGGGAGGCGCGGTGTCGTCGGAGAAGTAGCGCGGGATGGAGACACGCGAAAAGACAAGGTCGTCCGCACCGTAATAGCACCACTGGTACTTCCTCGGCACGTCGCCCTTGACGAGGACGTTGAACAACAAGGTCGAGAGGTACGGCAGGTCAGGCTGCTCGAGGCCAAGCTGCTGGCACGCCAGCGTGATCGGCGCGGTCCAAATGACCGCCGAGGGCTCGACCCGCTCGTCGCCAAACTCGACCGCGGCGATGCGATTGGCCCCCGCACCTGTCCCGGGGATCAGCCGCGCGCCTGTGCCGGTGATGATCCGGCCGCCATGCAGCTCGAGCAGCTCGCTGACCCTCTGCCAGGTCACATGCAGCCCGCCCTTCGGGTAGATGAAGTCAATTTCGGACTTATTATACTGGAGCAACGTCGATTTCGCCAGCTGGGCGAGGTTCTGCATCTGCAGCTTGTCGTCGATGATCGCCCGATTGATGCCGACCTTCGCCCAGTCGGGGTGGGTCTGGCGAGGGTGAATCCCGAGGAACTTGACGCTGTAGCCGCGAAAGAAATGCTCGTACAACGTCGGCCCATACTGCCGGAGCACGTAGTCCTCGAAGTTGCTGTTGCCGTAGGTCTTCATCCCGTTCACGGCAAGGTCCATGGCGCTCTTCGCGGCGAGCGGGAGCGGGAGCTGGACCAGGTTCTTCGGATGCAGGGGCCAGCGGTAGTACTTGCCCGCGAAGTACACCTCGGATTTCCTCGGGAACGCGGTGGCGTGGCCCTTAAGCACCCGGTCGAGGTAAGCCTTGATGTTCGGGTTCTCCGTATGGAACCGGTGAGGGCCTACGTCAAAGACGAAGTCGTCGTAGACGTAGGAGCGAGCAAGCCCGCCGACCTTGGTGAACTTCTCCACCACGATGACCCTGACCCCGCTCTCGGCGAGCAGATGGGCGGTCACGAGACCGGCCACGCCGGCTCCGACCACCACTACAGGACCGTCGAATACGTTGATAGGCATCAGCGGGAGGCTCCGAGGGGGGTAGGCGGGCTGCCTGAAGAGGCCGGCTCGCGCGGCCCATCAGGACGACGCGACGTGAGGGTCTATCCTGAAGGCGGGATAGGCGCGCCAAATGCGCCCTCTCGCCGTGTCGCTCGCCCTGCCGTTCACCCTGCTGATCGCCCTCACGCTGACCGGCTGCACCGCCAAGCAACCGGCGGACAGGCCGGAACCCATGGACACCGGCTCCCCGGAGGTCCCCTGTGACGTCGAGACCATCCTCCGGCCCGACGTCTACAAGCAGATCGCGGACGTCGAAGTGGTCCGCGACTCGCTGAACATCCCGCACATCTACGGCAAGAACGACGCCGACGTCTTCTTCGTGCACGGCTACCTTCAGGCGCGCGACCGGCTGATGCAGATCGACACCACCCGCCGGGCGGCGAATGGAACGCTCTCGGAGGTATGGGGTTCGAACAAATTGGGCAGCGACGAGCAGGCCCGTGCCATCGGCTTCTCCAAGTGGGCATGCCCGGCCCTCGTCGCCATCGCCGAGGAGCGGCCTGCGGACTATGCCCTGCTCGTCGCGTTCGTGAGCGGGGAGAACCAACGAGTGGCCGAGGTGTTGGATGACCCCACCCTGCGGCCCTACGGGATGGGGGTGGACGAGCTGGACTACACGCCGGAGCCGTTCACGCCGCTCGACGTCATAGCGATGGGGCGCCGGATCACATGGGGCTTCTCGAGCTCGCCCGAGCCGGACATCCTCTACTCGCTGTTCGAGACGCTGGTGCCAGCGTATCAGGAATTGGCCACGTTTCGACCCGTCGACGACACCTACATACTGCAGGACGAGGCGTTTGAGGCTGCTGAGTCCGCTGATTCCGCTGATTCCGGCGCGAGCGCCGGAGCCCCCCACCCCCGCCGCGAGCCGCCGACGGATTTGCCCGACGCCGGAGAGCTGAACGCGTTCCTTGCGCAGGTGCACAGCCTGCGAGCGCTGCACGGCGATGTGATGGGGTCGAACAATTGGGTCGTCAATGGTTCGCGCACCGAGAACGGCAAACCGTTTCTGGCCAACGATCCGCACGCCGGCCTGTCCGACCCCAGCGAGCTCTACATGGCGCACCTGGACTCCAAATCCGCCGGCGGAGCGTTCAACGTGGCTGGATGGGGTTTTGCCGGCGTTCCTGGCATACAGTTGGGCCATAACGAGACGCTGGTTTGGGGCGCCACCGTGAATTTTGCGGACGTGGTCGACCTATGGGACGTGGACGTCGAGACAGACCCGGAAGGCGTGATGATCAGCGCGGACATCGGCGGCGTCGAGACCCCCATCATCGCGCGGCGGGAGCAAATCGCGGTGAAGCAGGACGACGGCAGCGTGGTCGACACGGACTACGTCGTGTACGAGATCGATGGCCGTGGCATCTTCCTTGGGCCTGAGCTGCTCAACATCCCCGACGAGCTGCTGGGCCCCGGCGCCACGCTGATGAATTGGACCGGGTTCTCCGGCGGCCTCGAGTTTCTGGAGTACTTCGATCTCGATCGAGCGGTCACCCTCGATGACTTCGTCGCGGCGGTGGACTATCAGGAGGTCGGCATCTTCAATACCGTCGGGGCCACGGCCGAGGGCATCCGCTACCACGTGCACGGGCTCATCCCCGACCGCGGGGGCCCCGGTCGACCCGGAGCGTACGCCGTGATGGACGCCTCGGACCCGGCGACGTTGTGGACCGGCGAATGGCTGCCCCCCGAGCGCTTCCCGCACCTCGACGGCACCCAGGACTACATCGTGAGCGCGAACAACGATCCCTGGGGCCAGACGCGCGACAACGACCCGAACAACGATGAGTTCTATTACGGCGCGTTCTACGCTCCGGGGTTTCGCGCGAGCCGAATCTCCCACGAGCTCGCGCGGCTGATGGGCGAGGGCCCAATGACGGTGGCCGACATGCAAGCGCTCCAGACCGACATCCACTCCAACGTCGCCGAGCACCTGCTTCCCTTTCTCGCCGACGCTGTGGCCCATATCGAGGACGACCCCTCGCTCGAGCCCTTCCGCGGGGACAGCGCGCTCGTCGAGGCCGCCTCGCGGCTCGGCGCCTGGGACCGCCGCGCTAGCCGTGACTCCGAGGAGATGGCGCTGTTCCGCGCCTTCCAGTCCATGGTCGCCAAACGACTGCTCAGCGACGACCTGTCCATCCTGTTCGACGCCGTAGAAAACGCCAATCCCGTCACTCTGGACAAGGTCACCGTGCTGACGCTTCGAGAGGACAACCCCCAGCTGACCGATGGCAGCGCGCGCTCGGACTTGCTGTCGGCGTTGCAAGACGGGATCGCGTTCGTCGACCAGCGAAAGGTCGAGCTTGGCATCGAGACCTTCCCGTGGTCGGCGATGCACGCGGCGCGCTTCGACCACCCCTACGGCGACACCCTGGAAATTGCGGTCGACGGCGAGAACTCGAGCGTGAACGTATCGGAGTGCAGCATGCTCGACAGCGGAGACCTGTCTACGAGCTGCAACTCGGGCTCGGGCGCTGTGTTCCGACAGGTCACCCACTTCGACGAAAATGGAACGCCGGTCACGACGTTCAGCTGGCCCTACGGCAACACGCCCGACGCCACCGGATGGGTGGATGGGGCGTACGAGACGCTGCCGTTCACGCGAGAGGACGTCGATGCCGGCGCGATATCCACCGAGTACCTGACCCCCTTGATGTCAAAAGGGTGACCGCGCCCCGGTCGCCGGCCCCCACCCGTCCTCGCAGCCCCCCGCCTCGGAGCCCCCATGCGCCTGACCTCCTGCGTCCTCTCTCTCTCCCCCACCCTCCTCGCCCCCACCCTCCTCGCCCCCACCCTCCTCGCCCTCGTGGCCTGCACGGGTAAGCCGGCCGACGACACCGGCGCTCCGGGCGTCACCCCCCGTGAGTTCTCGGACTGCGACCCGCTGTCCTACGATTACTGCTCGCTGCCCTTCCCCAGCATGTACTACATGCGCGACGACGCCACCAGCCCCACCGGCTACCGGGTCCACTTCGGAGAGACCACGCTGCCGGTGACCCATCAAGGAATCCAGCCCACGACGCAGTACCTCAACGAGCTCGACGGCTTCTCACCGCTCGCGCTGCTTCTGGCCCAGTTCCCAAACATGGTGCTCGACGGCGTGCCCGGGCACACGAACATCGGGGACAGCGTCGCGGACGGCTCCACGATCGTGCTGATCGACCCGGAGACCGGGGTGCGCGTGCCGATCTGGGGCGAGCTCGACGTCTCTGGCGACTACGTCGCGGGCGAGGAGTTCCTGCTCATCCGCAACGTGGCGCCGCTTGAGAACGGCAAGCGCTACGTCGTCGGGATCCGGAACCTGAAGGATACAAGCGGGGCAACCATCCCCGCGAGCGACGGGTTCGCCGCCCTGCGCGACAGCACAGCGACCGACAACTGGGACATCGAGGGGCGCCGCGACAGCTATGAGAGCATCTTCGCGACGCTGGAGCAGGACGGATGGACCCGATCCGAGACCCAGCTCGCCTGGGACTTTGTGGTGGGCAGCCGGGAGGGCATCACCGGTCGTGCCACCGCCATTCGTGACGACATGCTCTCCCGAGTTGGGACCGCTGGCCCGCCCTACACGATCACCCAGATCGACGACGGCGCAGACGGTACCGGCTACAACACGAGCATCTTCCGCGTCGTTCAGGGCACGTTCACCGCGCCGCTGTACACGACGGAGGACCACAACGGCAGCTTCCTGACGCGCGACGAGAACGGGCAGCCCTACTACAACGGAGACGTTGAGGTCCCGTTCACCATCCTCATCCCACGCACCGCCCACGACGACCCTCGCCCCCTGCCGATCATGCAATACGGGCACGGCCTGCTTGGCGGTCAGGACGAGGTCTTTTCAGGCTACCTCGGCGAGATGGCGCAGGAGTACGGGTTCTCAATATTTGCGGTGGACTGGACTGGCATGAAGGGCGACGACACGGACGCCATCCAACTGATGATGGTGGACGACATAGGCGAGTTCGCGTTTATCCCCGAGCGCACCCATCAGGGGTTCACCGAGTTCGCCGCCGCGGCCCGGATGATGACCGGCAACATGGCGACCGACGAGGCGATGACCTTCACCCCGGACGGTGGTGAGCCGACCGCGATCATTGACCCGACCCAACTCTGGTACTACGGAAACTCTCAGGGTGGCATCCTTGGCGGGGCGTATCTGGCGTTGAACCCAGATATTCAACGCGGCGTGCTCGGCGTCCCCGGCACACCGTACAGCCTGCTGCTCCACCGCTCGTCCGACTTCACCCCGTTCTTCGGCCTCTTGCAGGCGGTCTACCCGGACCAGCGCGACATCACCTTCTTCATGTCGTGGATGCAGGACCTCTGGGACTCCGGGGATGCCTCCGGCTATGCGGCGTTCATGAACCAGGACCCGCTCGACGGCGTGGCCCACCAGATCCTGATTCAGGACGCCATCGGAGACGCCCAGGTCACGACGCTGGGCGCCGCCAACATGGCCCGGGCCTACGGGGCGGTGCAGGTGACCGACTCGCCCTACCAGCAGATCTACGGAGTGGACGAGGTCTCGGGGCCCTACACCGGCAGCGCTATCGCCGAGTACTTCCACAACGCCCCCGACGTCCCGCAGACCGACCTGCCCCCCGATCCAGACTTCGACACACACGAGGACACCCGGCGCACGCCGTCGGCTCAGGCCCAGCTCCACCACTTCCTCTCGACGGGTGAGGTCGTGAACTACTGCGACGGCACCTGCGATCCGGACTGACACCCAGCCCGGTCTACTCTAGGCTCGGCGCGTCCGGCTGAGCTTGCATCAGCGACTCCAGCGACCCGCCGCCGCACAGGAGTCGATTGGCCGCCCCGTCGGGCTGCAGGCGCACGGCGAACGCACCGCCCTCGACCGCTAGGTACTCGGTGGAGTCGAGCAGCGCGCCGATCTCGGGGTTTTGCACCCGCTGGTTCGCCATGCTCTGGTTGGCGCTGCTGGCCATCTGCTGGTCCCGCACATACTCGGACCAGTCGTGCCCGGAGAGGATAAATTCGTCGAGCTTCAGGTCGGTGAACCAGCCCTTCTCGATCTTGAAGCCCCCGCGAGTGTGCACGTTGACGTACCGCGTTGACTCTTCGGTGACGGCGAACGACAGGTCGAGCGTCGCCCTCTCCCCCTCGGCGGCGATGCGGAGCACTGCGACCTCCGGCAGCCCGCCGCCCATCAGCATGACGGACGCGTCGCTAGGCGAGAGAACGACCTGCTCACCGACGGCGAGGGCCGCGCACGCTCGCTCCTTGGCGCTGGCAGCGACGAGCGGCATGGCGGCCGTCGTCCCGCCCGGAAGCGGTGCATCCTCGAGGAAATAGGACAGCATCATGTCCGGCCCGAACGTCGTGAGCACGCCGCCGCCACAGCAGCACAGCAGGGTGAACCCCACGGCGAGGACACCGCAGCCGAGCAGCATCTTGCCACCCGCTGAACCTCTGCTGCCGCTACCGGCGCGCGCCCCTGGGACGGTCAAATCGGCTTCGGTGACGCGCGGAGGCGTAGCCGGTGCAGGAAGCTCGGGTGCGGGGACCTCCGGCGCGGCGACCTCGGGCACGGCGGCCTCGGGCGCGGCGACCTCGGGCACGGCGACCTCGGGCGCAGCAACCTCGGGCGCGGCGACCTCGGGCGCGGCGACCTCGGGCGCGGGCCCGGCCTGTTCGTCCGGGCCGAGATCGTCGGGAATGAGAGTGCGGCTCATGGAAGCGTCACGCCTTCTTCACAGCGTGACCGCCGAACTGGCCGCGAAGGGCCGCGACCATCTTCATGGCAGGAGAGTCGTCCTGACGCGAGGCGAAGCGCGTGTACAACGACGCGGACAGGACGTGCGCGGGCACACCGAGGCGCACAGCCTCGTTGACGGTCCAGCGTCCCTCACCCGAGTCCTGAGCGTAGCCCTTGATCCCCGCCAGCCCCGGGTCCTGATCCAGCGCCCGCACCGCAAGGTCAAGGAGCCAGCTGCGCACCACGCTGCCCTGCTGCCAGGCCCGAAAGGCGCCCTCGACGTCGATGGCCACGTCGTTGGCCTTGAGGATCTCGTAGCCCTCGGCGTACGCCTGCATCATGCCGTACTCGATGCCGTTGTGGATCATCTTGGTGAAGTGCCCGGTGCCGACCGCACCCGCATGGACGAACCCATTCTCAGGCGCCAGCGCCAGGAAGATCGGCATCACCGCGTCGACCGACTCCTTGGCGCCCCCGACCATCAAGCAGTAGCCCTCGGTGAGCCCCCAGATGCCACCCGAGGTGCCGGCGTCGATGAAGCCGATCCCCTTCTCCCCCACGAGCGCCGCCCGGCGTTGTGAGTCGCGCCAGTTCGAGTTGCCGCCTTCGATGACGATGTCCCCCGGCGAGAGCAGCGCTGCGAGCGCCACGACCGTGCCCTCCGTGGGGTCGCCGCTCGGCACCATCACCCAGACTACGCGCGGGGTGCCGGGGCTGGTGGGTTTGAGCGACTCAACGAGCTCCTCCAGCGACTTTACGCTGCTGGCGGGCGAGAAGGAGTCGAAGCCGACCACCTCGTGCCCGTGGCGGCGAAGCCGCTCCGCCATGTTGCCGCCCATACGCCCGAGCCCGATCATTCCGATTTTCATGGAGAACTCCCAAAAGGAATGTAGCGCGCCGCAGCCTCATCCACCAGGAAGGTCAAGGATTGAGGATGGACGAGCGCGGCCGGGAGCGTCGGACGGGCCCCCGTTGTCCGGTAGGCCAGACGCTGCTCGAAGACCTGCGCGAGGCGGGCGGCCTTGCTGGCGCCGCTGACCAGAAAAACCACGTGTCCGGCTTCGTTGATCGACCGAAGCGACAACGACACCCGATCGGCGGGGTCGATCGGGCTCCGCGTAGCGACGACCCGCGCGCCGCTCATGGCGCCGGGCGAGTCCAACTCCGGCGTGTCGGGAAAAATCGAAGCCGTGTGCCCGTCGTCGCCCATGCCGAGCAGGACAAGGTCGAGCGGGGGGGCCGCGGAGAGGACGGCGCCATACCGGGCGGCAGCAATCTTTGGCGCGAGCTCCCCCTCAATCCGAAACACGCGCGACGCGGGCAGCGGGACCTTCGACAACAGCGCCTCGCTCGCCATTCGAAAATTGCTCGTCGGAGAATCGGCGGGGACGCAGCGCTCGTCGCCGAAATAGACGTACGTCCTCGACCAGTCTACCTGCAACGCCCGAAGTGGCCCCGCGAGCCGCTCATACAGGCCACGGGGCGTGCTGCCACCGGCCAGCGCGAGCGAAGCCCGACCCCGCGCCGCGTGCGCGCCCGCCAGCAACGCCACAACCTCGTCGGCCGCGCCGTCGTAGAGTGCCTCCGAGGTGGGGAAACGCCGCAGGGTTCGCATCCCCGAAAGGTAGCCTGTCGTCCGCGGGCCGGCGGGCCAGCATCACCATCGCGGCGCGCCACGCCCGCGCCTGTCGTACACCCCTCAAGATCGTAAAGCAGCTGTGAAAGCGATCGGAGTGACCGCCGGATCTGCATCCCGGCGTTGACTTTCGGGCTCCCGTCAAGTATGCCATGCCGTTCGCTGTCCACCCCATCCGGTCGTGCCCATGCCCGCTCCGGACCCCGCCTGGCTCAATCTCAGGAATATGCCGCATGAACCGCTGCTGGACCCCGCAGAAGCTCCTTCTGGCCGCCACCGTCCTCTTTGTAATGGACCCGGTCTGGGCCTCGTCGACCGCTGGCACAATCAAGGGCACCGTTTCGGACGATCAGGGCCTCCGGGTCCCTGGCGCTCTGGTCACGGTGAGCTCCCGTTCCCTCATCGGCGGCGCCCAACAGCGCAGCACCGATGACAACGGGGACTTCGCCTTTCAGGAGCTGACGCCCGGCACCTACACCGTCGTCGCACAGCTGCAAGGCTTCGGAGCGGTCACCCGCACCGTGGACGTGCAGATCGGGCGCGTCACTCAGGTCACGATCGAGCTCAAGGGCGGCGGCGCAGACGTCATCATCGACGGCGGGTCGGGTCCGGTCGTCGACACCGAGCAGGCCGGCAACGCCAACGTCATGAACAATGACTTCCTGAGCCGCATCCCCACGGGTCGCAGCTACCAGAGCGCGCTCGGGTCCACGGCTGGCGTGCTCACGGGTGGGAACCCAAGCGCCGCCGGCGCGGCCGGAGACGAGAACACGATCATGCTGGACGGCGTCAACACGACCGACCCGGTGACCGGCACGTTCTCGATGAACTTCAACTACGACGCGATCGACCAGATCTCGGTGCAGACCGGCGGGTTCGACCCGGAGTACGGCGAGTCGCTCGGGGCGCTGGTGCAGATCGTCACCAAGAGCGGTGGCAATACGCTCGCGGTCATCGTCGGCGGCTACTACGGCAACGGCAATTGGTCGCCGAAGATGGACGGTCGCTACGCCGCCGACGGCATGCCCCTCGCCCCGACCGGCTTTGACGAGAGCTCCCAGACCGCCGAGGCAGATCTCGTCGTGTCCGGCCCGATCGTCAAGGACAAGCTCTGGTACCTCGCGAGCTACCAGTACACACGCACGCTGTACGCGAACGTCGGCGTCCAGCTGCCGCGCGACTTCGACGCGCACTACATCCTCGCCAAGCTGACGGCCCAACCGACCTCCAAGCACCGTTTTTCGCTGCAATTCAGCACCAATCCGACCGAGATCGACAACATCGATCAGGGAAACTCACGTGAGCGCCCGGAGGCTCAGGGTCGGCAGGCGCAAGGCGGGTACATCGCCGCGCTGAAGTGGAATTGGTTCATCAACAAGGACACGAACCTTGAGACGACCGCGTCGTACCAGAAGACCTACATCGAGGTCGGCGGCGTGCCCTGCACCAAGGACCTCCGCCTCGGCTACAACCCGTGCGAGCCGGACGAGCTTGAGAACACCGTCGACTACCAGACCCCCGGGCGAACCGGCTTCGGCGGCGCGTACAACTCCGAGAACTACGGCTTCTACTACTTTGACGATCGCTTCCGCGTGCAGGGCAGCACGAAGCTCTCCGTCCTTGAGGTGCACGACCCGTTCGGCGGCAAGCACGACCTGAAGGCAGGCCTCGACTTCAGCTACCTCGATTGGGATCAGGTCTACGGCTACAGCGGCAACCTCGCGTTCTACGACCTCTACGAGAACC
The DNA here is from genome assembly GCA_009692605.1 of Myxococcales bacterium. Taxonomy (GTDB): domain Bacteria; phylum Myxococcota_A; class UBA796; order UBA796; family SXON01; genus CAIUMM01. The sequence continues at coordinate 3,621 of SHYV01000045.1, read as the reverse complement.
CGTTCGACCCAAGCACCTTGACCAACTACTACTGGGTCGAGACCTCCGGGGCATCGCAGTACCGGGCGACCGGCTACCACGTCGGCGCCTTCGTTCAGGACGCCTACAAGCCCGTCGAGAACCTGACCTTCCGCTACGGCATCCGGTACGACCGCTCGGTCAACAACAACGACGCCGGCGAGGCGATCGTGGACGTTGGTGTCTGGGGCCCCCGGATCTACGCCGTTTGGGACCCGTTCAAGGACCAGAAGACAAGGGTCTACGGCGGATATGGTCGCTTCAATGACGGCGCAAAGCTGGAGGTCTCCAGCTACCTGTCCCAGAGCAACCTCGGCCAGAAGCTGGTCGTGGGTGAGTACTTCGGAAACAGCACGTCAAACGACGCGAACATCTACTTCGACTACAACACCAACAACAGCACGACGGTGTTCGACAATACCACCGCACCGCACTCCGACGCCCTCTCCGCGGGTGTTGAGCGGGAAGTGGTGAAGGACGTCTCTGCGGGCATCGACTTTCAGGGCAAGTTCACCCGCAACGTCTACAGCCTGGACGAGACCAACCTCATCTACGACGAGGATGGCTACGCCTACCTCGGCTCCCACGATGGGACCCTCGACCTGTTCTACCGCCTGCGCACTCCCGAATTGTCGCAACGCAACTACTACGAGACCGACTTCACGCTCCAGCGTAACTTCACCAAGCGCTGGCTCATGCAAGGCGTCTACAGCTACGTCGTCAGTCAGGGCCGGGCACAGGATTCGCTCTCGGGCGCGCTCGTCAACCCGCAGCAGCTCGACCTCGGCTACGGCAACTTGGACTCGGACGTGCGCCATCAGCTCAAGCTCGCCGCCGCCTGGGACATCCCCAACGACCCGTGGACGACGAAAGTCGGTGTGCAGGGAACCTTCTTCTCAGGCTACCCCCTCAGCCGCTACTACTACTCCTCGGCAGGGCTCGGCGGCGGAGCCGACTACACCCTGCTCAAGGAACGTCTGGGAACCTATGGCCGTACCAGCCCCTACTGGGATCTGGCGGTGCAGGTCACTCAGGCCATCCCCGTACGTCAGGGCAAGTTTTCGGCCGTCCTCTCGATCGACAACGTGTTCAACAACAACTACCCCACCGTCTACTACACCACCTACATCGACACGCAGAACCGATACGTCGTCGCCTACCGCCAAGACCCCGTCAGCGCCCAGCTCGGCGCCAAGTACGAGTTCTAAGGAGTTCCCATGCTGTTTCTGCTCTCCACACTCGGCTGCTTCCAAGAGAACCTTCCGGAGCTCGATTTCGTAGGGACCGTGGTCGTGCCCAAAGCAGCGGCCACCCGGACGATCCCGACCTTGGACGAGACCGGGGCGGTCACCGGATCCGAGGAGCTCACCGACCCCCGATTCATCGGAGCCATCTTCCTTGGCGCCTACGCCGGAATCGACAACACGAGCTTCGCCTACCCCCATCCCTCGATGGGCCCGATCCTCGACCCGGCGACGCCGGGCAACGCATTCCCCTACGGCGGCACCTCGGTGGGCCGGTTCGACTTCGCCTGCTACGACATGCTGGCTTGCAAGATCGTGACGGGGCGGTTCTCGGACTACGACGACGTGCTGGAGTACTTCCGCATCATCGGCCAACCGGTCACGGACTTCGATGGCAACCAGATCGCGGACGCCTCCACGTTCCAGCAGCAGTGCTTCTACTACTACCATGTGACCTCTGACGTAGAGCTCTCGTTCATCGGCGACGCCGACTTCACTGTGAACAGTGACGGCGACTTCGAGGCGGAGTTCAATATGCCGCACACGACGTACTACGAGGGCATGGCCATCTGGGGCTTCATGGACGCCCCCACCATCAGCGCCACATCGACGGCTACGAACCAGACGTTCACCACCTGCCAGACCACTGGCAGTCGCGAAGTGCCGGACTACAACGATACGACGACCGAGGGCGAGCAGGTCACTGAGGCGCTCAACTTCCCAAGCCAGTCGATCACGACTGGCGACTGGGTCGGCGACGGCACTACCTTCGTCGGCAGCGTCGATGCCGAAATCACCGTCAACCTCAGCGTCGAATACTCCGGAGATTGAGATGAGCCTGCTAATCCTCGCCCTGGTCGGGTGTGATCACACTGGTTTTGGCTTCCGCCCCGACCTCACCGATGCGCCGTCGGTGAGCGACCTCGGCGAGATCCTCCCCGCGAACATCGACGACTGGGTCGCCTCCGGCCGGGACGCGCTGGCTTTCCCAGAGTCCGTCTTCTACCGGGAGATTGGCGCGGACGCGAACGCCGGCAAGGTGACGGGCGCAACAGCGCACTTCACCGGAACCGGTGGGAACCTCTGCCTCGTGCTGGACCCTGAAACGGTGTTCTGGTCGCGCAGCATGACCAGCTCCGGCGGTGGCCGGTACCAGTACGACGACGACTACACCGACGACGGTGACCTCGACATGGACGCTGGCCTGACCGCCTTCTACACCGGCTCACCGGGCGTAGAGATGGGGGATTTCGAGGCGACCTACACCGACGACGCCGGAGCCGACCACTCCCTTGAGTTCAACGTGTGCACCCAGACCGGCTACGGCGGCGCCGCTGGCGTCCACGCCGGGCGGGCGACCAATGAGTCCTGCGTAGTGAACACGGATCAGGCCGCCGGCATCGAGTACACCATCGCGCTCAAGACGTTCTCCTTGCCGCTTAACGATTCACGTCTCGCGTACGCAGTCGGCGTCTTCGACGTCGGCGACCGGAACTGCGACGAGGTGTTCTCGACCGACGACGACCCCGAGTGCCTGTTTCCCAACGAGGCGGGTCTGGGCGAAGCCACCGACCGTACCGACGTGGAAGCGGCATATTGTCAGGGGACCGCGGGCCTGAACACCTACTGCGCGGCCCACCTCGACGATGAAAACCCCCCGTGCAACGAATCGAACTCGTCGTACGATCCGGGAGTCGCGAACACCGACACCGGAGAGTAGAGCCTCCGGAGCTCTCCCGCCGACAGGTCAACAGCTTGACGGCGTCAGGGCACGCGATAGAAGACGCGCCTCGCCGGGCCGATAGCTCAGTTGGTAGAGCACCGGACTTTTAATCCGTGGGTCGCGGGTTCAAGTCCCGCTCGGCCCACCCCACATCGGTGAAGTTCCCAGCTCCCGCTGGTCACGACACCCAAATACATTGATCCCATCGTCTAGTTAGGCCCAGGACAGCGGGTTTTCATCTCGCCAACACGGGTTCAAATCCCGTTGGGATCACTCCTCTACATTATTCAGTAGGAACGCCGAGTTTGCCGGACACGGTGTCCGGTGGAGACCGGCGGAATCGGGCGGTTTCCGCAGCCAGTTGTGGTACAGTTGTGGTACGGGGTTCTCGGCGTTGGTCCGTGGGGAACGGCGACGTTGTGGTACAGGCTGCGGGGGCGGTCGGGAAGACGGGTCTACTGTACCCGCACTGTACGGTGCAGCCCGTGTGCAACGGGTGGAGGCCGGTTTTCGGGCGGTGTGGTTGCAGGGTGGTTGCAGACGGGCGGATCGGGAGCACACGGCTGGCCTCGGCGGCGGCTGTACCACAAATTTGTGGTACGGCGGGCTCGGGCGACGGGGCCCGACGCGGGCGAC
>SHYV01000044.1 GCA_009692605.1 Myxococcales bacterium | reverse complement strand
TAGCCGCGCTTCCGAGGGGATCCCCGTTCGCGAACTGATCCTCCCCTCGCTGGACCTCGGGAGCGAGCGCGAAGGCGCTGACGACGTGGGAGAGGCAGGCGAGCAAGGCGAGGAACAAGAGACCTCCAGAGTCGGGCCGGGGATAACCGGTCTCCGGGTGCACCTGCTGGCGTGGTACGGTGGCGTGGTGTCCCGGCCCAAGGCTCTTCTCGCGCTGTTGATCTTCGGAGCAGGCTGTGCGGTGCCTCGGCGGGTCGCCCCGGCAGAGCCGGCGTACGGGGCTTCCGCCGGCGCGATCGAATCCCGGGTTCACGCGTTGTCGGAGCCTGATCTGGCCACCCTGCTGCGCGCGTCCAGCGACAGGCCGCGCGTCGTGAACTTCTGGGCGTCCTGGTGTGGTCCCTGTCGCGAAGAACTGCCGATGTTGGAGCGGTTCGCGGATAGTCGACCCGACGTCGACGTCGTGCTGGTGAGCGTAGACGACCCCCGGGATGCGGCCGAGGTCGCTCGCCTGCTTGCCCCGACCCGCCTGCAGAGTTTTCAGCTCGGTCCGGACCCATCGGCGATCCTCGGTCGTGTCGTTGCGGACTGGCCCCGGGCCATCCCGGTCACGCTCGTTGTGGACGCGCTGGGCGGAGAGCTGGGTCGAGTGGTCGGGGCTGCGGACGCACGCCGGCTCACCCTGCTGCTCCCGGAAATTCAGCCTGCGGGTTGACAGAGGCGGTGTCATCCTCTACCATTGACAAGCTGGTTCTCAGGCAGGAGCTTTCAGGGATGGGCACGGTGATCGGTATCGACCTCGGCACGACCAACTCGGTCGTGGCGTACATCGATCGCGGTGAGCCCAAGATTATCATCAACGAGGAGGGCGGCAGGGTCACGCCGTCAGTCGTCGGTTTCTCCAAGAGCGGCGAACGCTTTGTCGGGGACATCGCCAAGCGCCAGATGCTCATCAACCCGGATGCGACCATCCACTCCATCAAGCGCTTCATGGGGAAGCGCTTCAAGGATGCTGCCGCCGATTTGCCGCTGGTCAATTTCAAGGTGGCCGCAGCCCGGAACGGCGACTGCGTGTTCGACGTGAACGGCAGGGTGCTCACCCCGCAGGAAGCTTCAGCGATGATCCTTCAGAAGCTCAAGAAGTCCGCAGAGGATTTTCTGGGCGAGACCGTGTCCGAGGCCATCATCACCGTCCCCGCGCACTTCAATGATCGGCAGCGGCAGGCGACCAAGGACGCTGGGACGATCGCGGGGCTGACCGTCCTTCGCATCATCAACGAGCCGACCGCCGCGGCAATGGCGTACCTGCACGAACGGAGAAAATCAGCCACTATCGCTGTATATGACTTCGGAGGCGGTACATTCGACATCTCGATCGTCCACATCGACCGGGACCTCGGCGAGGTTCGTGCGACCCGCGGCAACAACGCGCTCGGCGGCGGGGATGTGGATCGCGTCATTATGGACTGGCTCATCGACCAGTTCCGTAAGGAGCACGGCATCGATGTCTCCAGCGACAAGGTGGTCCGCCAGCGCCTGCGGGACGCAGCGGAGCGGGCCAAGATCGAACTGTCCTCCGCCCTTGAGACGGACATCCAGCTTCCGTTCCTCATGGCGGACGCTTCTGGCCCGCGCCACCTTCAGTGCTCGCTCACTCGCGCCACGTTCGAAGCTCTGGCCGGTCCGCTCATGGACGCGACGATGGAGGAGTGCCGGCGTGCGCTGGCCGACGCGCGGATGAGCGTGGAGCAGATCGACGAGGTCGTGATGGTGGGTGGCTCTTCGCGCATTCCGCGGGTCAAGGAGCTTGTTCGCGAGTTTTTCGGTCGACAGCTCAACCAGCAGTTCAATCCCGATGAGGTCGTTGCGATCGGCGCGGCTGTGCAGGCCGGTGTGCTTGCAGGCGAGGTCAAGAGCGTCACGCTGCTCGATGTGACCAGCCTCTCGGTCGGCATCGAGGTCGAGGGCAAGCGGATGGCGAAGCTCATCCCCAAGAACTCGAGCATTCCCGCCCAAAAGGTGCAGCTGGTGTCGACGGTGGTCGACAACCAGAAGTCCGTGAAGATTCACGTCCTCCAGGGCGAGAGCGCCAAGGCCGATGAGAACACTAGTCTGGGCGAATTCGAGCTGCAGGGCATTGAACCCGCGCCCCGTGGCGTACCGCGCATCGAGGTGAAGTTCGCCATCGACGCGAACGGCATCGTGAACGTGTCTGCGCGCGACTCACGGTCGGGAGTCGCACAGCAGCTCACCATTCAGGCTCCTACCGGCATGTCTCGGCTCGAGGTGGAGCGTGCTCGGGATGAAGCGTCCACCCACGAGCGTAGCGCGGAGCACGCCGGCGAGCTCAAAGAGGTTCGCTTCCAGATCGAACGCCAGCTGACCCAGATCGAGGCGCTCCTTCTGGACAAGAGTGACCAACTGCAACGGAATGACGTGCAGGAGGCCGACCATGCCCTCAAGCGCGGCCGGATGGCGCTCCAAAAGGCGCAGGATCGTACGAACCTGGAAGAGGTGCACGGATGGTTGCGCCGCATGCTGCTCGCCTTGAACGAGAAGGTCGCTAGGGACGGAGCTCACTAGGCTTGCCGGGATTCAGCTTCCCCCCGGGAAGAACGCACTCGTAAGCAGGTAGTTGGCCACGAAGAACGCGAGCGAGGCGTGGACGACGGTGTCGTTCACGCCTGTCCCGACTCCAGCGGCGCCACCTTTTGCGTGAAACCCGTGGTAGCACGCGGTGATCCCGATGATGAAGCCGAAAACCATCGTCTTGATCAGGCCGCTGATCAGATCGAATGGCTGGGTGAACGTCCAGAGGTGGTCCATGAACACACCGGAGTTTTCACCCTTGATGTGCACCGCCATGGTGTAGCCCCCGGCGAGCCCGGCGATCGCGCCCGCGACGTCCAGGAGGGGGCATGCCAGCACGAGCGCCGCAACCCGCGGGGCCACGTGCCAGCGGACGGCGTCTACGGCCATCACCTCGGTCGCGTCGAGCTCCTCCTTGATGCACATGGCGCCAAGCTCGGCCGCGAACGCGCTCCCGCCTTGGGCCGCCACAAGTACGCTCGCGAGGACCGGAGCTAACTCCCGCAGCACAGCGACCGTGATGAGCGAGGGCAACAGGCGTTGCGCGCCGAACAGGTCGAAGATCGAGAGCCCCTGAAGCGCGATCACCATGCCGAACGGAAACGTGACCGCGGTGACGGGAGCGATGCAGCGCGACGCCACGAGCCAGGTGTGGCGGAAGAAGTCCGCTTTATTCCACGGCGGCGTGATCATGCACCAGACCACTCGACCCATGAAGTTCCCAAAACGCCCCGTCCGGGTAAGAAATCCGGCGATCAGGGTCAGCATTTTTGGCGGCCGGGCGCTTCCAGCCGGGCCGAACGAACGGTCAGCGCGCGCCGAGCAACGCTACGGCCACCGTGATGCCGAGGGCGAGTTGGAGCAGTACGTCGAGCACGGGCATCATTTGCCATTAGAAATGCGGGGAAGCAACAAGAATCGACGGGGCTATTGGTCCCGCACGTCCATCTTGCCGTCGCCGTCATTGTCTTTGCCGGTCTTGACCACGTTGCCCTGATCATCCAGGTACTCCCAGAAGTCCACGCGGCCGTCCGCGTTGGTGTCGCGTTCCTTGCGGCGAACCTTGCCGGTCTCGTAGTACTTGAACAGGTCGAAAGTGCCGTTCCAGTCGGTGTCGATCTCGGAGTAGGAACGCTTCCCGCCGATGTAGTGGTCAACCCAGTCCGTTCGACCGTCAAAGTCGCCGTCCATCTCCTCGGTGACGCGAAGCCCGTCCTCGAAGGAGGCGCGCACGTCCACCTTGGAGTCGTGGTTCAGGTCGGTGTCCTTGTGGACGAGCAGTCGGTCGGCACCGGCGCGGTCGCGCCAGTAGTTCGTGACCTCGCCGACGCCGTCGCCATTGAGGTCCACGCGCTCCTCTGTCAGCCCATCGGCCGTCGGGGCCGAGCTCAGCAGCGTCGCCGTTGCCGCGATGACGATCGCGGGCGCTGGGGCCGCGGTCTTCTTTGCCTTCTTCGCCCCCAGCACACCGACACAGAGCGGAATCAACAGCAACGCCCGAAAACGCATGAGCACTCCTAACAGATCATCCCTCCTATCCGGTCTGGCGAAGGTGGGAAGTGCCCGATGGGGAATCACTCGTTCGGGCGGCGGCGCGAGGCAGCGTTTCTTGATAGCGGCGTGCTGATCTGGAGCCATGTCTTGTCCACCAGCGGTGCCACCACTGAACGGCGCAAGCATCTCCTGCTTGTCGATGACGAGCCGGTCATCTTGCAGGTGCTCAGGGCGGTGTTCGACGGGGAGCCGTACCGGATCACGACGGCGGCGAACGGTCGGGACGCGCTGGCGATCATCCTGACTGGCAACGTGGACCTCCTGATCACCGACAAGAACCTCCCCGATGTCGGGGGGATTGAGCTCCTTCGCGCTGCGAAGGCGAAGGAGCCGCTCACTGAGGTCATCATCCTGACCGGGTACGGTTCGCTGGACACCGCGTTGAGCGCGCTGGAGTTCGACGCGTTCGACTACGTGCTGAAGCCGTTGAACAACGTCTTCGACATTCGTAACCGGGTGCGGAAGGCCGACCAGAAGCAGCAGATGGCGATCGAGAATCGGCGGTTGATTCAAGAGCTTTCCCGCAAGAACGGGGAGCTTGAGGCGGCGCTGGATGAGGCGCGTGCCCTGCAAGCCGAGCTGATCCAGTCCGAGAAGCTCGCCGGCATCGGCACGCTAGCGGCGGGAATCGCGCACGAGATCAGCTCACCGCTCTTCGGCATCCTCGGGCTGGCAGAGGCGATCACCGACGAGCCGGATCTGGGGTTGGCTCAGGGGTACGCCCGAGACGTAGTTGAGTACTGTCGGACCATTCGCGACATTGTCGTGGACCTGACCTCCTACTCGCGGTCAGCCGCACACGAGTACCTGACGACCGTGGAGCTCTCCAAGGTGATTGGCGATGCGCTGAAGCTGGTGGAGCGTTCGGCTCCGGTGGAAAACGTCGAGTTCAAGGTCGACATTGAGCCGTCTCTTTACCTGAATGCCCGCACCAACGAGATCCAGCAGATCTTCGTGAACCTGATCAAAAACGCCGCGGAAGCGGTCTCGGACGCCCATCCGGGTGGCGGCGGCTGCGTGCACGTCCGCGGAGGGCACGGTGACGGGGCTGTTTGGGCGAGGGTCGAGGACAACGGCGGCGGCATCCCCGAGGATCGCCTCCGCATGATCTTCGACCCATTCTACACCACGAAGCTGGCGGGGAAGGGGACTGGCCTTGGCTTGAACATCGTGTACCGCATCGTGACCAAGTACCGGGGGACTATCCAAGTACATAGCCGGACCTCGGGCACAACGGGAGGCGCTGCTTCGGCAAGTTCGGGCACCGAGTTCGTCCTGCGCTTTCCCGTCGAGCGTTAGCGCGTGCGGCTGGGGCTCCGGCTCGGCCTGATCCTGGCGCTGGTCGGCGTTGTACCGCTCGCTGGGTTGGCGTTCGCCGCCAGCGGCGCGGCTCGCAGTTGGCTCCTGAGCTCCAGCGTCGAGTTTCAGGTACAGAGCGCCCAGATGTTGGCCTCGGCGATTTCACGCCAACTCTCCGACACCGAGCGGGTGCTGCGGATGCATGTGGCCAACTTTGAGCTGGCGGAGGCCTCGCCTCAGGCCCAGCAGGCCTTCCTGATCTCCACCTACCGCCTGTTTCCCGAGATCGACGCGGCGTTTCTGGTGGACGCCGCGGGCGGGGACATCGTGCCTCCGGTGTTCCAGTCTGCGTCGGACGCCGTCCAGGTGCCCGGCCACGCGCTCGTGCGCGCGCAGCGCATCGCCGCAATCCGGGAGTCCCTGCCCCGGCATGCCGCGCTCGGGCAGGTGGCGTGGGGGCGACCCCGAGCGCAATCCGAGGATGGGCCGGCGGCCATCACTGGGCTGTTCGTGCCGCCGTGGGGCGATCAGGCGCGGCTCGGGGTGGAGGTCTCACTCTCAGCGGTCGCCTCGCGGATGCGCACGATGGCGGCGGGTGAGCGCGAGGTTGTCCTCTTCACGCTCGCGGGGGAGGTGCTGATTCAGGCCGGGCCACTCGGGGTCGTCGACCCCGACTCGTTCCGGCCGCTGCTCGGTACTGTGGCGTCTGACCTGCGATATCGCCCGTCAGGGGGGGGCGAGGAGGTGCTCGGCGCCATGGTTCGGGTGCCCGGTCAGGATCTGGTGGTCGCCATGGCGACGCCGGCGCGGGCTGTGGATGCCGCTGCCCGGGACATTCGGCTCAAGACGGGTTATATCGCCGGAGTTACGTTGTTGGCCGCTATGGTGTTCGGTGTACTGCTCTCGCGGTCGATCACGGACCCGGTCGAGGCCCTGCGGGATGCCGCATCTCGGATGGGGGCGGGGGATTTCGCCTCGCGGGTGCAGCTGCGGCGCTCGGACGAGCTGGGGGAGCTGGCGCGGGGGTTCAATACGATGGCCGCCTCCCTTCAGGAGAATCAGGAGGATCTGGCCCGGAAGAACACCGAGATCGAAACCTACAACCTGCAACTAAAGGCGAAGAACGCGGAGATTGAAGCGTTCAACGAGGAGCTGCAGGCGCGCGTGGACCTACGCACGGCCCAGCTCCGTGCGACGCAGGCGAGCCTTGTGCAGTCCCGCCAGTTGGCGGCGGTGGCGGAGCTGTCGGCAGGGCTCACCCACGAGCTGAACAACCCGTTGGCGGGCGTCGTGGGCCTGCTTCAGGTGCTCCGGGACAGGGCCCAGTCAGCGAGCGGCGCCGAGGATCCGCTGCTTGAGGCCGCGGAGCGTGAGGCTCGCAGGTGCACGGCGATCGTGGGGCGCCTGTCCAGGTTCACGCAGGGCCCGGCCGCGGGAGAGAGCCGCGCTCTGCAGCGCGAAGAGGTCGACGTACACCTGCTGCTCGACGACGTCCTCGCCCTGCTGGCGGGCGCGATGCGGGAGCGGCAGCTCACCATCAATCACGAGGTTGGGGTCCTGCGCGTTCGGGGGGAGCAGTCCGCACTTGGACGGGCGCTGGGCCAATTCGTAGCAGCGGTTCGGACGCTCGCGCCCGAAGGGGCGACCATTGACGTGCGGAGTCAGGGCCCGAACCTGGTCGTGACGCTGGAGCCGGTGCGGACCTCCCACGATGACTGGAGGGCGGCTGCGCTGGGATTCTGGGCGGCGAGGCAGGTCTTCGAGGAGCACGGAGCCATAGTCGAGGAGCCTCCCGAGGCGCGCGAGCGCGGGCGGGCCGCGCGGTGGCTGGTCCGGTTCCCAGCGGTCGCCGAATGAGCGCGGAGGTGAAGGCGCTGCTCGCGCTGCTCGTGATCATGGTGCTCGGCTGGGTGGGCTATCAGGTCCTGTTCGACACCGGCTCAGCTGCCCGGATTGTGCTCCGAGATGTTCAGGGCGACGTCAGGGTGGAGACGGGTGGCCGGGAGGCCGCCGCGACTGTCGGTGGGCAGATCGGCGCGTCGGACCGGTTGGTATCCGGTCAGGATGGGCGGGCGGTGCTCGCCTTCGGGGCCGACAGTCGTGTCACGTTGGAGCCCAATACAAGCGTCCAGATCACGAGCGTGGACGCGACAGGGGTCAAGCTCTCTCTGGAGAACGGGCGGGTGCTGGCGACCGTGCGGCCTGGGGGGCCGGTGCTCGGATTGTCCGCGGCGGGACAGACCATCACGGCCTCAGACGCAGAATTCACCGTGGTCCGCTCGCTGGACGCCGTTGGCGTTGAGAGCACGCGCGGGAGCGTCACGGTGGATGGGGCGGAGGTCGCCGCCGGCTCCCGGACGCTTTTTCCTGTCGATGGGACGCCTTTGCAGATGCCGGTGTCGAACACCCTCCTCCTGCAAATGGTCTGGCCCGCGCAGAAACGGACCGCCGCTTCGCAGGTTCGGGTCACCGGGACAACCGAGCCCGGTGCGCGCGTCCAGGCCCGCACTGGGGCCGGCACTGCGCTGGCGACGGCCGGCTCGGACGGGGTGTTCGCCTTCGACATCGGGATCGCGGAAGGAGAAAACACAGTGGCGGTCGAGGTGATCAACGTCTTCGGGCAGGTCTCCGCCGCGGACTGGCAGGTGTCCCGGGACTCCAGCCCGCCAGCGATCGGGGTCCAGATTGATGTTCCCCGGTGATGGGGGCGCTGCTAGTCTGGATGGCGTGCTTGCTTTTGGCGGGCCCTGCGCTGGCGGGCCCCGCGTCGGTTGGCCCTGGGTCGGTTGAGCCTGGGTCGGTTGGCCCTGGGTCGGTTGAGCCTGGGTCGGTTGGCCCTGGGTCGGTTGACCCTCCGCTGCCCGATGAAGCGGCATCTCCAAATATCAAGCTTTACTTTCCGGAGGGCGAGCCTGTGGCGGGCGTTCCGACGGAGGTGGAGGCCGCTGTGGCTCTGGACGGGCGGCCGCGGGAGCAGGGGGTGCTGGAGCTGGCCTCCGGCACCGGAGTGGTCGGGCTGGGTGCGCCGGCGGGGATGGGCCGGTGGCGCTGGCCGTACACTCCGGGCGACGCGAAAGACACGCTGCGGGTGCGGGTCGACGGCGGGCAGTGGACCAGCACCGCCGTGGAGCCAGCGGCCGTACCCAAGGGTCGCCTCGGGCCTGCGCCGGCGATCGAGGTGGCCGTCGGGGAGCCGCTCGTCCTGCATTTCCCGCTGTTGTCCCTCGTGTCGGCGAGCGAGCTGGTCGTCCGGTCATCGGAGGGCTCGGCCGCGATTGAGGTCGATACGCGCGAGGTCCGCGTGACCGTCACCCCGAGCCCGGATCGGGGCGCCCGTGTGGTGGCGGTCGGCATCGCCGACCGCGGCCAGCCTGGAGGGGGCGTGGTGTTCGGGATCGCGCGGCTCCGTGCGCGGCAGTCGGCTGTGCTCAACGTCGGTGTAGGGAGCACCGTGCACATCAAGGTGGGGCGTCGGAGCTACGGCCCGTTTGAAGCCGACGCCAGCGGAGTCGCGCACGTCAGCTTCGATGTGCTTCCGGGTGAGACGCGCTTCGACATCAGCGCCGCCGATGACCTTGGCAATACGCAGCACGTGCCAAGCCCTCTCCCCGCGAACCTGGCTCCTATCCTCGTGGGTGTGGATGTGGCGGCGGGCCGGCTTGCGGGGGCCCGACTTACGCTGGGCGTCTGGAGCGCTTCGGGCGCCGTCTGGGGGCGCGAGGTCCCTGTGTGCCGCGGCCCGATCGGGGAGGCGCTCGTTGTGCGATCCTACGGCGCCGGGGTGTGGCAGGTCGACGCGGCTCTGCCGCCGGAGAGCCTCGCCAGCGCCTTTGACTTGCGGCTCGATTGTGCGGTCGCGGAGTCCGCGGCGCGGTTTCGGATTCCGCTGGCCGCCGTGGCGCCTTCCCGCGTGGAGCTTCGGGCCTACCCCGACGCCGTCTCCAGTGACTACCCGGTCGCTCAGGTGCAGGCGCTCGTGGTCGACCCCCACGGCGACCGGCTGCCGCCCGACGGGCTGACCCTCTACGCTGTGTCCGGGCGCCTTGACAGTCAGGTCGTCGATGGGGCGCTGCGAGCGGACTACCGGGGTGATGCCGCGGTCCCCTTCGGCAAAGACACCATTCGCGCTGAGTGGCGAGCCCCACCCGGTTCGGGCGCCGTTTGGACCTTGGACTTCCGCGGCGCGGCGGTCTCCGGGGGCATCGAGGTGCGAGCGAGGGCGCTGGACCTCCGGGGCCGGCCCCTCGCGAACGTGCTGATCCGAGGCGACGTGGAAGGCGAGCGCTGGGCGACCACCACGGGAGCCAACGGCTGGGGCTCCGCGGTGGTGGCCCGCCCGCCCGGCTCGCTGTGGCTGGCGAGGGCCGAAACGTCGAATGTGTCCCGGGCCACCGCCATATTCGCGGCGGGGCCGGGGGCGCTTCCCGACCTGCAGTCGCCCGACCTTCAGGCGACCCTCATCTTGCCGATCCAGTCCGGACGGGTTCGCCGAGTGCAGCTGGACGTCAGCCCGCGCCCGCTGATCATCGGCACTGGGGAGGTCGGGCGGATCACCGTACGGATGTTGGACAGCGTCGGGGCGCCTGTGCGGGATGAGCTGGTCACCATCACCGCGACGTCCGGGACCATCGTCCAGGGCGGGGCCCGCCCGGACGGGTCCATTGAGGCGGTCTACACCCCCACTCCGGGGGCGTTGGCGGGGAGCGTGACGATCACGGCGGCGACTTTGTCCAGCACGGTGGACACCGAGCTGGAGCTCGTCCCTCGGCCGGTGGTCGGAAGTTTGGGCCTCGACGCGGGGTGGCTCTCGAACTTCGGGAGCATCTCCTCGCCCGCGCTCTCGGTCGTCTTGGAGAATCGGCTCCCCTTGTTGCCGGACACCGTCTCGAATCTGGTCCGCGGGCGACTGAGCGTCTCCACCTACGCGATGAAGTCCGAGCTGGTGGACCGGGTATCGCTGGTGAAGGTGGAGGTCTCGTCCCGGTTCGTGCCGTTGACCCTTGGCGTCGTGGCGGAGAGCAGGACGGGAAATCGGACCATCGGGGTCGGGGTTTCGGGTGTGCTCGCGCCGTACAGCCTCTCCGCCGATTTCGATGGCAGCAGCGGAATCGTCGGTGCGGGACTGGCACCACCTGGGCTGCAGTTGCACGCTGGGGGGGCGATTCGTCGCGGCATCTCCGAGTTCTACGCGGAGGGTCGGTACCTCTTCTTGAACGCACCGAACGGAGTGGTCAGCTTCGAGGGCAGCGTCGGTGGGGTGTCGCTCTCCGCCGGTTATCGTGTACTCTATTGACCGGGTCCTCACCCTGATTCTCCCTCTCGCCAGACTCCTGCGCCCAGGCTGCATCGTGCGGCGTTTGGCTTGGCTTGTTTGCCTGCTGGGGGAGGGCACCGGCTGCTCACCTGCGGCCGAGGCTCCCGAGCTACGCAGGGTCGTTCCCGCGTTCGGGTGGACAGGGGAGGTCACCAGCGTCACCTTGGTGGGGCAGGACCTGTTCCCCGAGGTGGTGGTGGGCGACCGCAAGGGCGAGGCGCAGTTCAACAGCTCGTTTCAAGTCTTCTTGGAGACCGATCCCCCGACCTCCCTCGATGCGGTGGAGTTCGTGGACACGGCCACGCTGAGGGCTCAGGTGCCGGCCGCTCTGGCTCCCGGGTTCTACGACGTGCAGGTGGTGACGCCTTCTGGCCAGATCGACGTGCTGGAGCTTGGCTTTCAGGTCACCGAGACGCGCGCGGATCACCTCGCCTTTGACGTGGACACGGTCGGATTTGACGTGACACAGACCGCATCGGTTGGCATGCATGTCGCGGACCCGGAGGGCGGCAACGTCGCCCAGCCCATCCTGATTGAACTGCGGGTGGAGAGCGATCAGGGTGCGGTCGGGGTGCAGTTCAGCGACGGGTTGCTGGACAATCAGGTCCCCCTCGCCGATGGTGTGGGCGTCCGGGGCAACCTGCACGCGGATGGGACGGCGACCCTGCTGCTGCAATCCTCGGTGGCTCAGGACCTCACCCTCACGCTGACTGCCGTGGAAGAGCCCTCGATCACCTCGGCGACAACGCTGCTTTCGTTCTCTCCGGGGGTGCCGAACCACGTCATCTTCACGTTGCCGTCGGAGAATTTCACCACCGTCGCGGGCGACGAGATGCTGGTCGGCATTGAGGTGGTCGACGCCGCCGGCAACGCGATCGAGGCGTCCGGCATGCAGGTGGGCGTGTTCGAGGACGCGGGCTGCGGGGATCTCCGGCAGGTCGTCGACCTGCTGCATGCGGGGCCCTACCCCATCACCGTGACCACTGCGTGCACGGCCAACCACCTTCACGCCTTCGGGATCGGGATCGATCAGGCGGAGAGCGCTGCCTTTGATGTGCTCGCAGGATCCATGGCTTCCTACGGGGTCGTCGCCGCTCCGAGCGCGGTGATCGCCGGCGTGGGTGTGCTCGCGGTGCAGGTCACCGCACGGGACGGCTACGGAAACTCGGTGACCGATCACGCGGCGGAGGTGTTGCTTCATGACAGTGCCCATGGGCTCGACCCGGAGGCGGGCATCGGCAGCCAGACCTGCGATCCCTTCGAGGGTGGGCAAACGGTGTGCACCGCAACGCCGATCCGGGCCGGAAACGGGATCACCATCACGGCGAGCGACGGCTCCGGCTTCACCGGTGTGTCCAACCCGATCTCGGTGAGCCCCGACAGCGCTGTGGCCGTCACCATGACGCTTGGAGTGGCCGCAGCTGAGGCGGGGGTCCCGTTCGGCCTCGGCCTGCAGCTCGTCGATGCCTGGGACAACGACGTCGTATTCGCGCTCGAATCGGCTCGATTCGAGGACTCCTCGGGCACCATTGTCTGTACCCCCGCGGCCGATGGGAGCTACCTTTGCGCCGTTACAGCCTCCGACGATTCCAATGTGATCGACGTTGACCTCTTGGGCTTACTCGCGGTCTCCCCACCGTTCCCGGTGACGAACACCGACCTCGGGGCGGCGGACGTGACCGTGACCGGGACCACCGTGGTCGCCGGGCAATCGCTCGGGGCGACGGTGCGCGGATTCGATCGATACGGGAACGCGTACACGACGGCCGTCAGCGGGTCGCTGGTCTCGCTGGTCGACGCGCTCGGGGGAATGGTGCCGCTCTCGCTCTCGCTGGACGGCACGGGCTCCGCGACGGGTACGGTGACGCTAACGGTCGCTGGCGAAGATGAGCTGATCGCCACTGCGTCCGGGTCGACGCTCGGCCGTTCCAGCCCGATCAGCGTGGTCGCTGGAACAGTGAGCGCGCTTCGGGTGACCACGCCGCCCTGGGCGGATCTGGGGGCTGGCGTGCCCGTCGAAGTGTCGGCAGTGGACTCATTCGGCAACGCCTCAGGGAGCTACGCCGGCACGGTCGACGTCTCGGTGACCGGGTGCACGCCGACCTCGACGGCCGAGTTCGACGGCGGGACAGCCGAAGTGGATTTGGAGTGTCAGATTCCTGCTTTTGCCATTCAGGTGGCCGTGGACGACGGAGCGCTAACGGCGACGGGCGAGCCCCTCGATCTGCTCGACTTCGAGTGCCCGGCGGGGCCGACGGCGGACCTCGCTCTCAATGGCGGCGAAGTGGTGACGGCGTGTCTTGTGTCCGGCCAGGCTTCGCTGGCGGTAGATGCATCGGGGAGCTCAGCAGGGAGCTCGTCGCTGATCGTCTGGCACCTGGACGGCGGTGAAGGCGATGTAAGGAGCACCTCTGCGCCGTCCAGCCTTGTGTACGAATCGGTGGGAGGTCGGGCGGTGTCGCTGGTCGTCGCGGACGCGGACGGGTGCGCGAGTGAGGCTGGGGCCGAGGCGTGGGTGGGAGAGAACGACGGGAGCGCGACCGGGCCGATCACCGTCACCCCGACGTCCAGCTCGGTGCTGAACGGCGCCAGCACGACCGTGGACGTCGAGGCCGTCGATTGCGCCGGAGACGTGGCGGCAGGGGCAGAGGTGTACGCGTGGTCGAGCCTCGGGGAGATCGGGGGGGCCACCGGCACAGGCGCCGGGCTCGTGGCTACGCTCGACGGGGCAGGTGCGGGCAGCGTCACGGTAGCCTTTGACGCCGGCTACGAGGCCACCGCCACCATCAGCGTGAGCAGCGCGGACGGCGCTGCGTTCGGGGCTGCGGACATCTCGGTGGAGGACGATGGTGTGCTCCCGACTGTGGTGTCAGTGACGCCCTCCGGGGTCTGGCTGGAGGAGGTAACCGTCGTGACGATGGAGTTTTCAGAGGCGATGCGGTCCGCGTCGACCACCACATCCACGGTCACGTTGACTGGCCCCGACGGTGTCGTCCCTGGTGCGGTGGCGCTTAGCACCGATGGGCGAACGCTCACGCTGACGCCGACGTCCGCTGTCGATCCGACCGCGGGCACGTTCACTGTGCAGCTCACGACCAACGTTCGTGACATCGCAGGTAATCGGCTCTCCGGGGACTGGTCCGGCGGATCTGCGGCGTGGACCTCGACGTTCGGTGCCGTAGCCAGCACCGTCGAGAGCACTGCGGTCAGCTGCTTCTGGTCTACGGCGAGCTTCCGCCCGGACGGGGATGACGGCGCGTCGGGCGAGGCCGACAACGTTCAAGTCACGCTCACTGCCACCACGGCACCGGCGTGGTGGGCCCTCTCCGTCATCGATGAAGCGGCCGTGCTCGTCCGTCGGACCCAATTGGACGGCGCGGAGACCGTGTTGGCATGGGATGGGCGTGGGGACGACGGCGTGGTCAGCCCAGAGGGACTCTACAGCGTGCTCGTGTCGCCTGTGGATGCGACCGCAAACACCGGCAGCGCGGCGGACGGAAGTTGCCGGACAGCCATCACGCTGCAGCAGCACGGGAGGGCGCCATAGCTGTCCGGCATCTCTCTATGGAGGAGACCCAGCGTCTGGCTGAGGTCGGCGTCTTGTCGGCCTCGTTGGTGCACGAGCTTCGACAGCCGTTGTTCGCCGCCCGTGCGCTGGCTCAGCTCGCGCACGCTGCAGCTCGGCCGGAGCAGGTTCAGGGCCATCTGGACGGTGTTCTGGTGCAGTTGCACACGCTGGAGCTGTTGCTTCGCGGGTACTCGGATCTCGCTCGGAGCCCGGCGGGAAATGCCGTGGAATTTGACATCTGGACGCCGGTTCACGCCGCCCTCGCCGTCCTTGAGCGCAAGGCCCGGGTCGCGGGCGTCACCGTGACGCTGGCTGGGATCGCGTCCGTTCAGGTCAAGGCTCCGGTGTTGGCGGTGCAGCAGGTGGTCGTCAATCTGGGCCAGAACGCCATCGACGCGCTCTCGGGCCGCCCCGGGGCCGAGCTTCGCATCACCGTGTTGGCGAACCCGGTGCGGCTCCGGGTGGAGGACAACGGTCCGGGCGTGGATGCCGAGATTCGCGGTCGATTGTTCGAGCCCTTTCGGACGACCAAGGAGGACGGCACCGGCCTCGGCCTCATGCTCAGCCGGGATCTCGCCCAGGGGTTCGGAGGGGCGCTGGTGCTCATCGACTTGGCGCCCGGCGCGGGCACGGCGTGGGAGGTTACGATTCCTGCGTAGCGCCGGCGTGCTACACGGCAAGGACATGTTGGCCGCCCTCGTCGTTGTGATGCTCCTGCCACAGGCGATGGCTATAGCTCCCATCGTGCGCGAGCTCCCGCACGGAATGGTCAACTGGACGACGCTTGACCTTTGCTCGGAGGCAAGCCAAGCGAACAGCAGCGGGTCGATGGCCGGCTACGAGGCGCTGGAAGGTCGCGCCCGCGCGGAGGTCGGGCCGTTGATGCTGAAGCTCGCTCGCGAGGTTCGGATGGACGCCGGCCATACCACAGGCGACCTCATGGGGTCGACCGATGCAGTAGCCGACAAGCTCGATGCCAGTGTGTCCTTGTGGGAGGTCACCGAGGCGCGATACTACACCTCTGGGCGGGTGCACATCGAGGTTTGCCTTCCGATTCAGGCGTGGCTGCGACCGCAACTCTCACGGATCGCCACGGGGGCGGATCGGGGGACCCCCCCCGTCGTTCCGGTGTCCGGTCTGGTGATCGACGCGCGTGGTCTTAGCGTGGAGCCCGCGATCAACCTGGAGGTCCGCGACGCCACGGGCGTGGTGTTGTACTCGGCGGCCAGCATGACGTCCTTCGCAGCGTCTCAGCGCCCGATCGTGGTGTACGTCAGTGACCCCGCCGACCCCGTGGCTGTGCGGCGGGCAGGCGAGCAACCGGTGATCGTGAAGGCGGCGTCGGTGGTCGACGAGGTGAACCTCGTGCTCGACGACGAAGGGGCCGCCTCGCTCAGGGAGGCGGCCGGAAGCGCCGGGTTTCTGGCGCAGGGAACGGTCGTCGTCGTGTTGGATCGCTGATGCGGGGCAGCCCGGCCCGTGGCTCCCCGCGTAGCTCCTCCGGCGGCGCTGTTGGCCGAGGCGGACACGCGGCGCCAGTGTTGGGCAGGGCGGTCACGGCTGCGTTGCCTCCCGCGGGGCCGTCATGGTGGGCCTGGGCACGTTGGGGCTCGGTCGGCGGGTTGGTGCTCGCCGCGCTGGTGTATGCCACTCACGATCTGCTCCCCATCTTGTTCGCGAGCGCTGTGCTTGCCTACCTGCTCGACCGTCCGGTGTCCTGGCTGCACGCGCGTGGACTGTCCCGCGATCAGGCGTTCCTGATCATCGTCGCCTTCGTCACCACGGCCGGCGTCGTGGTCCTGACCGTGGTCGCCCCGTCGCTCTTCGAGCAGGTCGGAGCGCTCGCTGTGCGGATCCGCCCGGCCATCGCGGGGATCGAAGCGCAGGCCAGACCGCTCGCTTTGCAGTTCGAGGATCGCACGGGTGTGCATCTCCCGCTGAACTTCAACGACGTGGTCGATGTGGCGACTGAGTACGTGCAGGTGCCGGATGTACAGGAGGCGCTCAAGGGCTGGGTGGCCGGTGTGTTCGGCAGCGGGCTCGCGTTCATCCAGGCGGTGCTCACGCTGTCGTTGCTCCCACTGTTCACATTTTACCTCGTCTCTGAGTGGCCCAAGGTCTTGAGTGGCGTCGACGGGCTCGTTCCGCCACGGCATCGGCCTCTGCTCCACGAGGTGGCGAGCGAGATCCATGAGCGGATCGGTGGGTTTGTCGAGGGGCAGTTGACGCTGTGCGCGATCCTCGGCGTCTTGTACAGCGTCGGTCTGTCCATCGTGGGCATTGACCTCGCTGTGACCGTCGGGTTGGGGTCGGGAGCGCTGTTCATCGTGCCTTACGTCGGGGCGCTGGCCGGCGTCGCGCTCTCGGTCATGCTGTCGGTGGTGAAATTCGGACTCGACTGGCACATCCTCGGGTGCGTCGGGACGTTCGCAGTGGTGCAGCTGATCGAGGGCAGTTGGCTGACCCCGCAGATCGTTGGCCAACGGGTCGGGTTGCATCCGTTGGTGGTGATGGTCGCGGTGGTCTCCGGGGCCAGCCTTCTCGGGGTCTGGGGGGTGCTGCTGGCCGTTCCGACCACCGCGGCGATCTCGGTCCTCGCGGGGGCCCTGCTGCGGGGCTACACGTCGAGTCGCTTTTATGGCGGCCCGGCAGGTGAGGGTCGGCGCGGATGACAGCGGGTCTGAAGGCCGAGTGGTGGGGCACCGTGGAGTATGGCGATGCGCTCGGGCGTCAGGTGGTCGCGCGAGCAGAGGCGGTCCGCACCGGGGAGGGCGTCGTGATGGGTCTGGAGCACCGGCCCGTGCTCACGCTGGGCAAGCGGGGAGGGGAGGTCGACATGGAGCGCGCCGCCGCGAGTGGGTACGCAGTCTGGCGGACCCGACGCGGCGGCCTCGCTACTTGCCACGAGCCCGGGCAGCTGGTTGGGTACATCGTGGTTGATGCCCGGGAGATTGGTGTGAGGCTGCTCGTGGAGCGACTGGAGGGCGTCATAGTGGACTTCCTCCGCGCAGAGGGGGTCGTTGCCTCGCGACGGGCAGGGCTTCCCGGTGTATGGGTGGCCGAAAATGGGTCTTACAGCAAGATCGCAGCGGTGGGGTTGCAGGTGCGTCAGGGCTGGACCACCCACGGCTTTGCGATCAACCTCACGAACGATCTTCGTGGCTTCGGGTACATCAGCCCGTGCGGCATCGTGGGCGCCGGGGTGACCTCCCTGCTGCGGCTCGCGGGCCAACGCGCGGTCCCTGACCCGGCGGCGGCCTGGCTTTCTGTCCGGCCGGTCTTGACGGCGGCCGGTCTATTCGCTAAACGCCAGAACGCTTCTGGCACGTAGCTCAGTGGAAGAGCACCGCCTTGACACGGCGGTGGTCGCCGGTTCAATCCCGGCCGTGCCAACCAGCTAAAGGCCCGGCGATCGTCTTCGGACGGTTCCCGGTCCACCTCGGCCGCGTGACCACGTGTGTCGAGTGAACCCGCCCAGTCTCTCGGTGCCGGCGCTCCTCATGCCGTCGCCTCATCCTCACTCCCCGGAGCCGCATTGCGGAGTCCTCCCCGTGGCCAGCCTCCCTCTGCTCCCGAGCGCAACGAGCCTCGGGTCAACGAACGCATCCGTGTGCCTCGCGTGCTCGTCATCGACGATACCGGCGAGAAGCTTGGTGAGTTCCTGACGGAGGACGCGCTCGCACTCGCCCGCGAGCGCGGGCTCGATCTGGTTGAGGTCGCGCCCATGGCCCGGCCTCCGGTGTGCCGCATCACGGACTTCGGCAAGCTGAAGTACGAGAAGAAGAAGCGGGACGCGGTCGCGCGCAAGCACCAGGCGATCGTCGAGATCAAGGAGATCAAGCTTCGTCCGAAGACGGATGACCACGACTTTGCCGTCAAGGAGCGCGCTGCCCGCGGGTTTCTCGAGGACGGAGACAAGGTCAAGGTGACCGTGCGGTTCCGGGGGCGCGAGATCGCCCACAAGGACATCGGCGAGGATCAGTGCAAGAAGTTCGCTGAGATGCTCCATGATGTCTCCACCGTGGAGCAGATGCCCCGGATGGACGGCCGTCAGTTGTCGATGTTGCTCGCCCCGACCAAGAAGAAGGGCTAAGCACCGCTCGTATTTTGCAGTTCATGTTCCACCGTGCGCGCCGCGCACCCGATTTTGGAGTCCACGATGCCCAAGATGAAGACCAATCGCTCCGCCGCCAAGCGGTTCAAGACCACCGCTTCCGGCAAGATCAAGTACAAGAAGCGCGGCCTGCGCCACTGTCTTGAGCATGTCTCGAAGGATACCAAGCGCAACCTGCAGAAGGGCGGCATCCTCGCGGCTGTCGAGACCAAGCGCATCAAGTTGATGATCCCCTACAAGTAGGGTGTCCCTTGGCGGGCGCCCGCATGGGATGACCGTCGTCTCTGTTACCCGCCGCTACCAGCCGCCGAATCCTTCGGCCGCTCGGGACCCGGCAAATCGGCACCCGCTTCGGGGGGTGTGTCAAGAGGTCCGCCATGGCTCGTGTAAAGCGCGCAGCACTATCCCGTGTCCGAAAGAACCGTCTCTACGCCCGCGTCAAGGGCTTCTTTCTGGGGCGCCAGCGTCTCCGCCAGGCGATGGAGCATGCCGACCGCGCGAAGCGGTTCGCCTTCCGCGGCCGTAAGGAAAAGAAGCGCCATTTCCGCGCGCTCTGGATCGTCCGCATCAACGCTGCGCTCGGCCCCACGGGGATCTCCTACAGCCGCTTCATCCACGGGTTGAAGAAGGCCAACGTCCAGCTCGACCGCAAGATCCTCGCCGATCTCGCGTTGAACGACGCCGCAGCGTTCACCGCGGTGGTCGAGACGGCTCGCGCGTCCCTTTAGTGGCGCCTGACCGGGTCGCTCGCAGTCCGGGTCGGAGGGCCTCGCTCTCCGGTCGGGCGTTCGGTTTGTTCGTATTTCTGGGCAGCTTTGGCTGCCAGAACGACACCGAGACGACCTGGACGCAGTACAACGCGTCCGACAACGTGGTGTCCATCGAGGTCGGCGCTGTCGAGGTCACCGAGGCTGTCACCGTCACGCTGACCAGCAATACCGGCGAGGTGGAGCTCGGGACGGGCACGGTCGACCCCGGGGGCGGCCCGATCGGCACCGAGCATACGATCATCGTCGTCGTGGCAGAGGATTACGCCTCCGACATCGACCGCGCCAGCGTTCGCCTCGACGCGGGAGAGCGCGGTGAGGACGAGTACGACCTCGACGCCGACGCCACGGGAGAGGGCTACTGGGTGCTCGGCCTGTTCAGCGTAGGAGACGAGGGCGAGGCCCGGTCCGATACGCTGACCTTCCGCCTCTGGACGTCGGACGAAGCCGACGACACGGACACCGGCTCCTCCGGCGGGATCAGCCTGTGATCGTCGGAAACAGCAACCGTACGCTCACCAAGGCGGACATCGTCCAGTCTGTGCGCGAGCAATCCGGGCTGTCCTGGGGGGAGGCCTCGACCCTTCTGGAAGGACTGCTTGAGACGATGAAGGGTGTGCTGGAGGCCGGCGACAGCTTGAAGATCAGCGCGTTCGGGTCGTTCGTCGTACGGGTCAAGCGCGCCCGGCGTGGCCGAAACCCTCAGACCTCCGAGCAGATCATGATCACGCCGAGGCGGGTGTTGACGTTCAAGCCGTCGTTGGTGTTCCGTCAGGCGCTCAACCGCGCTCACGGGAACGAGTAGGGCGCATGCCAGTGCCCGTGCCCGACAAGCTCTACTTCCGGATCGGTGAGGTAGCTGAGCTCGTCGGGGTTGAGGCCCATGTCCTGCGCTACTGGGAGACCGAGTTCAAGCTGCGCCCTCACCGCTCCTCCAGCGGTCAGCGGCTCTACCGCAAGCAGGACGTCTCTCGGTTTCTTCGGGTTCGTCAGCTGCTGCACGAGGAGGGGTTCACGATCGCCGGGGCACGAAAGGTCCTGCTCGACGGTGCCGACTCCCCTCAGGCCAGCGGTGTGGGCGTGGAGAAGGCGGCGCTCGATGATGCGCTCCGGCGGGTGCGGGACGTCCGCGCGCGGCTCGCGCGGCTGCTCGCGGAGCTGGGGTAGGTCCCCCAGACGTCAGCTACATACCCGTCTTCTTGGCGTGCTCCAGCATCTGCATCCCATGGACCAGTGAGGCGCCGCCGCGGATGGCGGTCGCGACGTGGACCGCCTCGGTCATCTGCTCCAGATCGGCGCCGTGCTTCATCGACTCCCCGGTGTACGCCTCGATACAGTACGGGCATTGAACCGTGTGCGCGACCGCGAGCGCGATGAGCGCCTTTTCGCGCTGGCTGAGCGCGCCCTCCTCGAACACCGCGCCGTAGTAGTCGAAGAACTTCGCCGCGAGCTTGGGGGAGCCTTCGGCGATGCTGCCGAAGTGGGCGAGGTGGTCACGGTTGTAATAGTCGGGCACGGCCGTCGTTAGTCCGGCCCCGGAGGGTTCGCAACGCGTCTGGCCATGCATGGTGCTATGCTTTCGCCATGTTGGGCTTCCTGCTCGCGTGTCACCCCTCGGCGACCCTGGACACCTCTGGAGCCACGTCCAAGCCGCGCCCGGATGAGTTGGCGCCGGTCGACCACGAGGCTGTGACCGCCGATTGGACCGTGGACTGCACCGGTGGCGGTGATTTCCTGACCATCACCGAGGCGATCACTGCGGCGAAGAGTGGCCAGTTCATCGACGTGAAGGCCTGTACATACGCAGAAAACATCGACTTCGTGGGGAAGTCGCTCACGCTTCGCGCCCGCGGCGCTGTCGAGGACACCGTCATCGCTGCGCCGGGCGGCTCGGTGGTCACGGCGGTCTCGGGCGAGGGGGAGGGCACTGCGGTCATCGGCTTTACGCTCAGCGGCGGCTCGGCCTCGGCTGGGTCAGCGGTTTATCTCGATTTCTCGGCGATTCGGCTTGAAGACGACGTGATCACGGGCAATCGCGGGTCGGCCATCGTGTACGGCGTATCGGCCGATATCGAGATGAAGAACGTCAGCTTTCAGGACAATAACCTTCGCGGTGGGGTGGTGGTCTACGTGGACCGCGGCGGGTTGACCGTCGACCACACCAGTCTGGCCTGCGACAACGGCAGCTACGGGCTCTATGCGAGCCACGGCTCGGCCTACGTGGACAGCTCCACCTTCGCCTGCCCGGGCGCCTATGCGACCTACTGGGAGCACACGGTTGGCCTGCTGAAGCGCAGCCGGGTCGACGGTTCGGTGGCGATCTCGTCCGAGACCGACCACTACGATGATGCGATGGCCATCCAGAACTCCTTCGTCCGGGGGAAGATTTCGGCCAACTACGGGAGCATGACCATCACCAACAGCGTCGTTGAGGGCGAGGTCGTGCTGACCAACACCTACTCGCTGTCCACGATCGAAGGCTCGGTGCTGACCGGCGCGTCCTGTGCCATCTCGGGGACCCTCGTCGTGATCGATGAGGACACCGCGGACACGGCCGCGGGCGTGATGTCCGAGCCGTTCGTCGTTCGCAACAACATCTTCTGGGGCGTGCCCCGCTCGAATTGCAGCGGCGACGAGTATGTCGGTCTGGACGGAAATCTGGCGGTGGACCCTCTCTTCACCGACTGGGCGGCGGGGGACTGGCACCTCGCTGCAGGCAGCCCGGCGGTCAACGCGGGCCCGCCGGAGTCCAGCCACGACGACATCGACGGCACTCGTAACGACATCGGCGTCTACGGCGGGCACGGCAGCCTCGATGGAGGCTGGTGACGCGCCGCGTACCCGCGCTGGCCTGCCCCGCGCTGGCCTGCCCCGCGCTGGCCTGCCCCGCGCTGGCCTGCCTCGCGCTGGCCTGCTTCTCTCTGGGCTGCAGGGCCACGAAGATCATGCTCGACACCGGCGTAGTCCTCGGCGACGACAGCGAAGCCGACACCGATTCTGCGCCCGATTCTGCGCCCGATTCTGCGGATGATTCTTCGCCCGATACCGGTGACACGGGAGATGGCCCGCCGCTCTACATCCCGGACATCACGGTGGATTGCACCGGCGCCGCAGACTACACCGAGATCCAACCGGCGATTGAGGCGGCCCGCAGCGGGGACGTCATCGCGGTCGCGCCGTGCGTCTACCACGAGCGCCTCGACCTGCTCGGCAAGTCGGTTGAGATCTACGGCACGGATGGCTCGGCGACGACCATTGTGCACGCTGACTTTGGCGGCACGGTGCTCTCGGTGGTCTCCGGCGAGGGGGACGGCACGCTGTTCCAGGGCTTCACGCTGACGGGAGGCGTGAGCGGAGACGCCGGCGCAGGCATCACCGTGTTCCAATCGGTGTTGAACGTCAAGGATGTGCTGATCACCGGATGTGGCGAGAGTTACTCGATGATCGCCGCCGAGACCGCCTGGTTGGACATGACCGACGTCACCATCGCGGACAACAGGATCGCTGGCGGCGGGTCGGCGGTCATGTCCCACTCGGGCTCGTTGACCGCGCTGCGGCTCACCGCCGATTGTGGCTCGGGCAGCTACGGTCTCTATGAGCACAACGCCACTCACATCGACGAGAGCACGCTCACATGCGCCGGGGGGTACGGCTTCTACAGCCACCATGGGGAGTTGAGCGTCTTGAGGTCCACCTTGACCGGTGGGATCGCCGGGCTCTTTACCGAGGACGAAGACGACAGCCCCAGCGAGCAGGCGCTCATCACCAACAGCGCCATCGGCGGCGGGCTGGTGGGCGTGGACGTGCGCTACGTGCATGTCGAGCTGACCAACAGCGTGATCTGGGGTTCGGAGGCTGCCTTGTCCTACCTCGCCGTCGACCCGAGCTCCGCCGCGGTGAACACCGTGTTCATGGATGCCGCCTGTGGGGTCTCGGGCGACGCCGGTGCGTTCCGCATCAGCTCGGCGGCCTTCTTCGGCAACGCGGCAGATGCCTGCGGCGCGACCGCCACCGCGGTGGTCAGCGACGATCCGCTGTTCGTCTCGTTTCCTGATGATTTGACCTTGATGGCGGGGAGCCCGCTCATCGACGCCGGGATCTCGACCGCTACCTACAACGACGACGACGGTACACGGAACGACATCGGGCGATGGGGCGGCCCGCTCGCCGAGTAGTCGCCGCTGTGACTACGGCACGCTGAAGTTGAGCCTTAGCCACGCCTCGCCAAGATCAGCGCAGCTTGAGGTCCACCAGATCCACGCTGCGCCCTGATCGTAGAACGGCTGAGGGGAGGCCCCCCAGATCGCGTTGGACGAGCACACCTGCGGGATGTTCCAGCCGGAATCGTCGAAGGTGATGTCCGTCCATCCGGCCGGTGGTGGGCTGTCCACGATGGTCCAGTCGGTCGGGCCGGACACGAAGCGCACCGCACCGTCTACCCATACCACCGCGATGACGCCGGATACGGAGTGAGCGACGTCCGTCGCGTAGAGGGCGAGCGTGTGGTCTCCGCACCCCATGTCCCACTCGAGCGTATCCGAGGCGCTCCAGTTGTCCGAGTTGGCGCCGAAGAACTCGGTGCCGTCCATCCAGCCGTCCCAGGCGTCGTCCGCGGTGAGCATGAGCGTGATGTGCTTGGAGAGGCCCAGGCACGGGTCCGGGGAGATGGCGTTTCCGTACTGTTGGACGACGATCAGCGGCTCGTCCCCGTCGTCTGAGGTGACGCCGAACGATCCGTCGTCCGACCCGGCTTCGCCCGGCGTGTACTCGACGATGACCTCGGTGGACTCGCCGGCGTTCAGTATCGCCGGCAGGTCGGTGAGCGCTCCGAGATCGAGCACATGGAGATCGCTGTCTCCGGCGGTGTAGTCGGTGTCGGTCACGGTGATCGGGCCGTCGCCGTCGTTGGAGACGGTGAGGGTGACGGTGGTCGAGCTGCCCACCTCGACCGAGCCGAAATCGTGGAGGTCAGGGGTCACGCTCAGGTTGCCGCCGGGCGTCGAGCCGGTGAGCGGGACAGTGACGAGCGGCTCGTCGGGGTCGTCGGAGCGGATATCAAGCGAGTTCGAGAGCGGGCCGGCCGTGGTCGGGGTCCACGTCACTACGGTGGTGACGCGCTCGCCGGCGAGCAGGAGGGGCGAGGCGATCTCGGTGAACGTGAGCGCGGAGTCGGTGGCGCCGAGGCGCAGCGTGTCGAGGGTGAGGGTGTCGTCGCCCACATTGGAGATGTTCACGGTCGCCGACGTGGATGCCCCAGGGAGCAGGGAGCCGAAGTCGACGAACATGGGGTCGACCAGGATGTTCGGGCTCAGGTCGTCGAATTCGACGTCCTCCCCATCGTCCTTCTTGATGAGGTTGTTCTCCGAGCAGCCCCAGAGCGCGGCCGAGAGGGGAAGCAGGAGTAGCAGACGGGGAGGACGAGTGCGCATGCGTGGAGGATACTCTGAAACCGGACCCATTGGGAGCCAGTCTGTGCTCATGGCGTGCGCGATCTTGCACCATCCCTTGACGCATCGCCCATCGGTTTGAGAGGACAATAGGCGCGTACCTGAGTCGTAGATGTTCGTCCTGCTCTGTTCCCTGCTCTCTGGCGCGTTCGCGTCGCCGCTGGCGCCATCCCGCGCGTCCCATGTGCCCGGCCAAACGGAGCGCGCTGCCCTGCACGATGCGCTGCTGCAGCGCGTTGAGGACACCAGCGGTCAGGGCGGATGCTTGACGGGGTTGGTCATGGAGCTGCGAACCAACTGGGGGTTGTTCACTTCGGACGAGCGCGAGCGCATGACGAGCGTCCTGGCGCCGTTCAAGGCGGACCTGTTCGACGATCTGCCGGAGCGGGCTGACGCTGGTCAAGGAGCGGGCGTGCCCCCGCCTGCTGGTGACCCCACCACGACGTGCTTTGGCGATCAGGGCGACAACAGCCTGATCGGCGCGCATTTCGAGGTCCAGTGGGACACCGGGACGGTCAGCCAGTCGACCGCGCAGGGCTTTCTGGACGACCTTGAGGTCGCGTGGACCGCAGAAGTGGAGGAGCAGGGCTGGAAGGACTTTGCGGGCGCCGATGACTACCTGATGTTGGTGTACATCGAAGATCGGAACACGGGGGGCGCCTACACGACGATCAGCAACTGCGGCGGCATGTACATGGCGTACATCGTGGCGGGCAAAGACGCCGTCTCCTACGGCACCTGGACCGACGAGATGGCGGCGCACGAGTTCAACCACGCGCTCCAGTTCAACTACAGCTACGCCCCCGAGTTCTGGTGGTGGGAGGCGACAGCGACCTACGTCCAGAGTCTGGTCCGCGACTCCACCAACTGGGCCGACTACCTGTACGGCTACTCGGACGCGCCCTACATCGCGCTGGGCGCATCGAGCCAGAGCGATCAGGACGTGTTCTGGCACATGTACGGCCTCTCGATCTTCGCCCATTATCTGGCCGATCATCAGGGGGGTCAGGAGACCGTTCGGACGACCTGGGAGAACTCCGAAGGGAGCCGCGGCCAGTACACCACTGGCGGGCAGGACATGGTGGAGGCGCTCGGACTCGACTGGCTGACCACCTACACCGACTTCATCACCAAGAACGTGGCGATGGAGTACGACCAGCATCGGCTGTTCCCGTCGATTGATCTCGTCGACCACACCTCGAGCTTTCCCGCGAGCGGGGCTGGGGATGGCAAGTCGCGCCCTCAAGGCTACGGGCAGAACTACATCCGGTTCGATGGCGGCGCTGGCCCCGGCGATTTGGAGGTGACCTTTCACGGCGACGCCGACGTGGACTGGGTGTTGGTGCTCGCCGAGTCGGATGGCTCCGCGGTGCTGACCAGCGTGTCGTTGATCGTGGAGGGCGGCGAGGCGTCCTTCACCTTTCCCGACTACGCCGACAGGGATGTCTACTTTGTGGTCTCGCCGCTCACCGAGAGCGAAGACAAGTACGACTACAGCTGGGAGGCCGAGCTGGTCTCCGCGGGCGGTGACACCGGCGTTGGGGACACGGGCGACGGCGGCCAGCACGTGCAGGATGGCGAAGGCGTCGAGGTGACTGGGTGCGGCTGCGCGACCTCGAGCGGGGCGCCGACCGGCGCGCTGATCCTCGGCCTGCTGGCCTTAGCGGGGACGAGGCGCCGGGCCAGTCGCTGAGGATCCGGTAGCGAATCCCGGTCTCAAAGAGTCCGTTTCCGCTCGAACGGCTCCGTTGGCGCGGGCTGGCCGGCGGGAGCAGCGCCTGGGCCACCCTCCGCGCCACCCTCCGCGCCACCCTTCGCGCGGGCGCGTTTGAGCGCCTCAAGCTGCTTTCGGGCTTCGTCCATCGCGGCCTGCTTCTGCTCCTGCCGGGTCTGCGC
>SHYV01000043.1 GCA_009692605.1 Myxococcales bacterium | reverse complement strand
CGCGCGGAGCAGGAAGAACCGCAGGTCGCACCGCGTCCCGGTGCCGCAGGCCTGCATAGAGGGCGCTCAGCCCGTCCCTAGCCTTTTGCTGCTTTGTCCCCAAGCTTGTCTGGAGCCTCAAGCCACCGCCGCGTGAACAGCATCACCACCGGCGCTGAGAGCGTTGCGGCCCCGATCATCATCCACATCAGCTCCGGGTTTCGCACGCCGGACTCGGGCATGTAGCGGGCCAACATGAAGCCCGAGAGCCAGCCGGCGGCCGGCTTGGCCAGGAACAGCGGCAGCTCAGAGAGCCCCATGTAGGACGACTCGCGACCGCGCGGCGCGATGGTCGCGGTGTACTCGTACAACCGGGGCGACCACAGGATCTCCCCGATCGACAGGGTGACGACGAACACCACCGTCGAGGTGATGGTTGTCGAGAACGCCATCGCAAACACCGAGAGCGCCGAGATCACCGACCCGAAGACGATCACCGGGTAGGGCTTGAAACGACGGGTCAACACCGTGGCAAAGGGCGTCAGCAGGATGACCATGGCGGGGTTGATCGACCAGTACCAGGCGAACGGGAAGTCATCGCCGAACGCGCGCAGCGTGTACTTTGGCCAGGTCAGGTGGGCGTGCTGGAAGATCAACCGGACCAACGTGAGCAGCCCGATGAACGTCATGAACGTCCAGAACGCCCGCTCTCGGGTCACTTCGCGCGCGATCACCCAGGGATTGCGCGAGGCCGTCTCTGGTGGAGGGGGTGCGGCGCCGGGCGGGTGGTCGCGGAGGAGCAGAGAGAGCCCGACGTTCACGGTAGAGCAAACCCCGCCTACCAGAAAGATGCACTGCGCCGCGCTCAGGTGGAAGCCGCCGAGGTCTACGCCGGCCTTGAACAGCACCCGGAACTCGGTGATGATCGGCCCTTGAGTGAGCGAGCCGATGTTCATCACGACGTAGTACAACGAGAACGCGAAGGCGACCGTGGTGGACGTGGTGTACGAGCGCACCGCGGCGTTCATCGTCGGCTTCATGCAGCCGATGCCCCACACCCCGAGCGCGAGCGCGACATACACGCCCTCGAGCCCGGGGGTGAACGCCATCAACATCCGGCCCACTGCGGTCGAGAGCGCCGCCCAAAAAAGGGCCCGCTTCACGCCCATCGCGTCCGCGACGAAGCCGGCGATGAAGACGACCATCGAGATCGCGGTGGCCCATGTGCCGGTGACGCTGCCGGCCGCCTCGTCGGACAGGTTGAAGTCGGACGACAAGAAGATCGGGATCATCGAGTACATCGTGAAGTACCCGACGCTCTCCAGGAACTTCATGAGGTAGACGATCCACAGCTCGCGCGGGGAGGTCGCGAGCGCGCGCAGATCGTCGACCAGCTGGTCGATGCGGCCGGGGACGGGTTCGTTCGCCATACTTTGGTCGCTCCAGCAGGTGGGCTCAGGATGAGCAGCCGCACGGTACAGGCTTCGGTGTGGGCCTGCAAGGGGGCGGGGGGTGATCGACGGTCTCACCGCGAGGGGAGCGCGGGTGATTACTTGCGGGGTGCGCGCTGTACGCCACGCCGTCGCTCCCAACGGTCTCGCCGCCGCGGATCTCTGAGATCACGAGGTCGAACTCGGTGGGGGAGCGGGGGACCGCGGCTACAAGACGGTCGCAAGGTTGGCGATCGCGATCCGGCGCAGCTTCACGAACCGGTTTCGTTCGCCCGTTCTCGCCCGCCAGAACGCGGCCACGGCCTCGCTGTCCGGATAAAACTGCTCGCGAAAGCCAGATGGCCACTCATCCGACCAGGCCATCACCCACGCCGCCACGGCCTCCAGCACCCAGGCCTCGCAGCCGGCCTCGCCCATCACGGCCCGCACGGCGAGCGCGAGCTCAGCCACGTTCGGCACCGGGCCTCTTTCGCCCGCAATGGGGACGCCGGCTGCGATCAAACGTCGTAGTGCGTTTGAGAAAGAGGGCGGGGTTGGGGCGATGGCTTCCACGCCGTTAGAGCGTAGCGCATGAATGGTCCACTCGACCACTGCGCCCTGCGCTCACTGATCGAGGCCGCGGGTGAGCGACTCGCTGGCGACTGGCTCCTGGTCGGGGGAGGCGCCGCCGCGCTCTGGTTCCATGCATCCAGGCTCACCGAGGACGTGGACCTCATCGCGCTCGATGGCTCGAACGAGCAGCGGCTTGCGTTGATGGATCTCGCCTTGGCGAGCGGGCTTCCGGTCGAAGTCGTCAACTCTGCGGCCGACCACTTCGTCCGCCGCATCCCCGGCTGGAGGAACGAATTGGAGGTCCTGCACGCTGGCCCCGCCGCCACCATCTATCGCCCGTCCGCCACATTATTTCTGCTGCTGAAGATCGGCCGCCTCACCGAGAAAGATCTGGACGACTGTCGCGAGCTGATCGCCTTCGCCGGCCATCATGCGTTTGACGCCGGGCGCGTTCAGGCGGCTCTGGCTGCGCTTCCGCAACCCGACGACGCCGCGCTGTGCGCTCGCCGCGCCGCGCTGGGCGGTCTGCTCGGGTGAAGAGCGGGGGCGAAGGTGTCGTGGCGATGACAAGGAACCAGACGTTGAGCTCACCGCTGGTGCTGACGCGGAAACAAGCACCGGGCGCTCTCGCTCGACGGCGCCAGTGAGTCGCCGTATTTCGACCGCAATGGGGACGAAGCCATGGTGAAGATCGGCGATCCGGAGCGGGTCGGCACCCTGCTGGTGGACCCGACCGGGACGTACTTCAGCGCCGGGCGTTGCTCTCGACGGCATGGACGGGGGTGCAGCCCAAACCGCGGGCCCGGCGTGGCTAAGGTGCTCCCATCCGGATGAGGGCCTGAGAATCGAGGACACGGAATTTCCGTGAATAGTCACGGAAACACGGATAATCCGTGACACCCCACACGGACCGCCGCGGACTTCCGCCGGCTCCCGGGTGGCACGGGAGTTGCTTCCCGTCCGACCCGGAGCGATCCATCTTGGCAGCGACCAGCCCCTTCATGACCGGCTTCTACCGGCGGGTCCCCGCCTTTGATGCCCTGCGCACGTACTCGTTCGCCGACGCCCGCGGCGACCTGCTCGGCGGGCTTTCAGTCGCCGCCGTCGCCGTTCCGCAGGCCATGGCCTACGCGATGATCGCCGGTTTACCAGCAGAGTACGGCCTTTACACAGCGATCGTGATGACCGCCGTCGGTGCGATCTTCGACTCGAGCCGCCAGCTGATCAACGGTCCGACGAACGCCATTTCCATCGCGCTCCTCTCGGCCATCGGCGGATTTGAGACCGTGGACGAAAAGGTCCAGGCCGCTGCGCTGCTTGGCGCGCTCATCGGCGCCATCCAGCTCACGATCAGCTTCGCGCGTCTGGGCGATCTTACCCGGTTCATCTCGCACTCGGTGATCGTCGGGTTCACGGCTGGCGCGAGCCTGCTGCTCGTTCTGGACCAGCTCAAGAACCTGCTCGGCCAGAAGGCCGTCGGGGACGTACACCAGCACTTCCTTGTGCGCGTTTGGCGCTCACTGCGAGAGGGGGGCGACGTTCACCTTCCGACGCTGCTGACCGGGCTGTCTGCGATCGCGCTGGTCCTACTTTTTCGCTGGGCAAAATCCAAGCTTCGCGTCCCGTTGTTTCCGGAGTTTCTGGTCGTCGTGGTGATTATGGCGGCGGCGACTCAGCAGCTTGGCCTCGCCGAGCTCGGCGTGAAGGTGGTCGGAAAGATCCCGGTCGCGCTCCCGTCGGCGCGGACGTTCTCGCTCGACGCTGCCCTGATTCGCGACCTTGCGCCGAGCGCATTGGCGGTCGGCTTGCTCGGCCTGCTCGAAGCGGTGGCGATGTCGAAGGCCCTCGCCGCGGTGAACCGCCAGAAGCTGGACGCCAACCAGCAGTGCTTCTCTGAGGGGATGGCGAACCTGGTGGGGAGCTGCTTCGGGTGTATGCCGGGGTCCGGGTCACTCACCCGGTCGGCGATCAACCAGCAGGCTGGCGCCCGAACCCAATGGGCCGGCGTGATCTCCGCCGCTGCGGTCGCGACCATCGTGGTGCTGTTCGGGGGGTACGCACAGTTCATCCCACGCTCGGCGCTGGCCGGGCTGCTGATGCTGACCGCGGCCCGCATGGTCAACCTGCGCGAGCTTCGCTACCACGTTCGAGCGTCGAGCTTTGATGCGTGGATCGTAGGCACCACAGCGGTCGCTGCGTTCGCGATCTCCATCGAGTTCTGTGTGCTCATCGGTGTCGTGATGTCCTTCATGCTGGCCGTCCCGCGCACCGGGAACATGCTGCTCACCGAGTTCGTCGTCGCCGCCGACGGCGGGGTCCACGAGAGGGTGGCCGAGGACCACGTGTGCGGGCGAATCCTGATCTTTGGCCTCGAAGGCGAGATGTTCTTTGGGTCCGCGCTTAGCCTCGATGAGCACTTCGATGGCATGGAGGCCCGCATCCTGCCCGAGACCAAGGTGATGGTGCTCCGGCTCAAGCGGGCCCGCAACCCCGATGCGGTGGGGATGGCCCTGCTGGAGGGGGTGATCGACCGTCTCACCGCGAGGGGGGTACGGGTGATCACGTGCGGGGTGCGCAGCGAGATGTACGAGAGCTTCGAGCGCTGTGGGATCGCCCGGAAGCTGGCGCCCGAGCAGATCTTCCGGGAGTCGGCCGTCCGCCAGACCAGCACCCTGCTCGCGATTCGTCACGCCTATGAGCTGGTCACCGAGCCGTGCCCGGCGTGCCCCCGCCGAGTATTGGGTCGAGAGTCGGCGATGTATTTTGTGATTTGAGGAGCGCGGTCAAAACTGCATCAGCCGCTGCGCCCGTTGTCATTCCGGACAGATCAGCCCGACCTGCACCCGATCGTTGACGAAGTCACACTCATCCCCGTCGGTGCCGGTCACCTGGAGGACCTGGAGGTTGCCCCAGTCAGCACGCGGCACCTCGAAGGCCAAGCCCGTAGCCGCCGTCTGTGCATCGATGCCCTCCACAAGGGTTTGAGTTGCGACGGTCCGCCAGCCGGTGCCGTCATTGGTGGACAGGGTGAGCGTGGCACCCGCGAGGGCATCGACGCTGCCGGGGTTCGCTGGCTGGACGGCGAGGTAGACGGTGTCAGCGTCGCAGCACAAATCGGTGGCCGTGACCGTGAGGTCCGGACGCGGACCGTCATGCGCCGGCTGGGCGCGAAAGCTGTTGTAGGACTCCCAATCGGGGACGGGCCAGACGGCGATCTGGCCGTCGTCCTCAACGGTGGTGACGTCGTAGTCGATCTCGTTCCAGACGGGGCGCGCGCGGAATCCGCCACACCACGAACCGCGTGAATGTCGCTACACCTGAAGCGAGCCAAGCAATCCGGTTCACGCCCATTCGCATCCGTCGCAGCCGTCGCATCCCCCGGCCGGAGTTCGACACCGACACGGTGCCCACTGCATCCCCATCGCAAGACTCCACACAGACATCGACGATTTGAACGCCCCGATCGGACTTCGGATCGCTGCCATGGGCTGGGAGTCGTTGCCAGACGTTTGCGCCGGGAACGTTCCATGGCGGGAGCCCCCCGGCGCGCGGACCGTCAACCTGCCGTCGCACCCCATGGATTGACAACCACCACGCCGGTGCCATCGAGGTCCACGACGTTGCGCGGAGAGCCAGGCCATCCATGCGAGCACGGTGCGGTCTGGAGAAGGCTTGGCGAGCTCCGAGATGACGCAGGTGTCGAGCAGGATCACGGGAGCACGACATCCAGACGCTCGCCACCGTCGCGCGACAGGTCGACCCCGTCGAGCGGAGCCGAGCGGAGGAAGGACTTTAGGCTCCGCACCGGGCCCGAGACGCGGCGCCAGGTGTCAATTGCAACGATCACGACGACCGGCTCGCCTCGGCGAGTCACCGTCTGGGGGCCGGAGTGCAGCGCCTCCTCAACCACTTCGCTGAAGCGGTTCTTGGCGTCCTGAAGTTGCCAGACGATCGACATCCGCGGGCTTCTTGTCGGGTGAGCATTTCGCAGCAGGACGCTCTTTGACACCTCTGCATCGTACGGCCCGGGCCGAGCATGGTCGGGCCGGGCCCCGTGCGATAGCCGCCGCCCGATGGAACCTACGCCACAACAGTCCTTTCAGTCGCTCATCCTCGCACTCCAGCGCTACTGGGGTGGGCTCGGCTGCGTGATCCTGCAGCCCTACGACATGCCGATGGGCGCGGGCACCTTTCATCCGGCGACCTTTCTCCGGGCGCTCTCCCCGAGGCCGTGGCGGGCGGCGTACCTTCAGCCTTGTCGCCGCCCGACGGATGGCCGCTACGGCGAAAACCCGAACCGGCTCGGTCACTACTACCAGTTCCAGATGATCTGGAAGCCGAGCCCGCCGAACATCCAACAGCTCTACCTGGGCTCGCTCGAGGCCATCGGCCTCGATCTGAAGGCCCACGACGTGCGGTTCGTCGAGGACGACTGGGAGTCGCCCACGCTGGGCGCGTCCGGACTCGGCTGGGAGGTCTGGTTCGACGGCATGGAAGTGACCCAGTTCACCTACTTCCAGCAGTGCGGCGGGGTGGAGCTGGTCTCCACGCCGGTGGAGCTCACCTACGGTCTTGAGCGGCTCGCGATGTACCTGCAGGGCGTGGACAACGTCTACGACCTGTGCTGGGTGCCGGAGGGCGTCAACCCCGATGGAACGGTGAGGCCGCGTGTCTCCTACGGCGACGTGTTCGAGTGGAACGAGCTGGAGCAGGCCCAGGACAACTTCGAGACGGCGGACGTGGCGGCCATGCTGTCTGGGTTTGATGTCTGGGAGACACAGGCGAGAGACCTCGTGAATCGGCGACTTCCACTGCCTGCCTACGACTGCGTGATGATGTGCTCACACACCTTCAACATGCTGCAGGCCCGCGGGGCGATCAGCGTGGCGGCGCGGGCCCAGTACATCAAGCGGGTGCGCGACCTCGCGCTGGCGGTCGCTGTCGAGTACCTTCGGAAGGACGCGATGACGCAAGCCGAGCGACGGCTCGAAGCAGGGCGGGCGACGGTGGACGAACCCACAGGAACCGTCGGGGGTGTGGCATGAGCGTGAACACCGTTGAGCTGTTCATTGAGGTGCGATGCGAGGAGATCCCCGCGCGATTTGTCGCACCGGCGATGGAGGGCTTCGAGGCGGGGCTGAGGAAGCTGCTGGGCGGCCTGATCGTCGGGGAGGTCGCGGCGTACTCCACCCCGCGTCGGCTGGCGCTCGCGGCGCAGGTGCAGCCGGCGCGGCCCTCCGTCGAGAAGATCGTGACCGGCATGCCGATGGCGCAAGCCCGCGCTGGCGACGCGTGGACGCCCGCCGCGCTCGGCTTCGCGAAGAAGCGAGGGGTTGAGCCCACCGCCCTGTTCGAGCACAACGGCTTCGCCGCCATCCTCGCCACAGAGGGCGGGGGATCCACGGCGCAGCTCGTCGCAGCGGGGCTGGAGGCCCTCGTGCTGGGCATTCCCTTCAAGAAGACCATGCGGTGGGGGACCAGCCCTTCCCGCTTCGCCCGCCCACTGCACGACGTGCTCTGCCTCTTGGCCGGTCAGCGGGTGGTGACCGTCGTGGCCGGGCTGCAGACCACCGACCTGTCCACTGGGCACTGGCTGTTGTCGCCGGAGCCCTTCCCGGTGGTCGACGCCGCCGGTTGGCTCGCCGACCTGCGTGCGCGGCAGGTCTACGCCGACCGAGCGGAGCGGCACGCCCGGGTCGCCGGGATGCTGGCCGAGGCCGCCCTCTCAGAGGGTGGTGAGCTGGTGCCTGATGCCGCGCTGCTGGACGAGGTGGTCGATCTGGTCGAGAGCCCGCGGGTGATTGTCGGCGGATTTCCTGCGGAGCTGTTGCGCCTGCCGCCGCGCCTGCTCATCGAGTCGATGAAGGTGAATCAGCGGTACTTTCCGCTGTTCGAGCGGTCGGCTGGTCCGGGCCCGGCCTCCCCGTCGCTGGCCCCGTCGCTGGCCCCGTCGCTGGCCCCGTCGTTGGTCTTGTCCAACCGCTTCCTCGTGGTGGCCAACAACCCGCAGGGCAACGCGGCGCTGATCGCGGACGGCAACGCGCGGGTGCTCTCGGCGCGGTTCCACGATGCGAAGTTCTTCTTCTCCGAGGACCGGAAGATCAGGCTGCACGATCACGCTGCGAAGCTGGGCGTCGCGGTTTGGAGGCGTGGGCTTGGGAGCATGGCCGAGTGGCAGCAGGCGATCTCGGACGCGGCTGCGCGTCTCGCGCCGCACACCGGGGCGAACGTGGAGAGCGTGCTCGCGCTCGGAGGGGTGCTCAAGGCGGACCTCACCACGCTCATGGTCGGTGAGTTCCCCGAGCTGCAGGGGCACGTAGGACACCTGCTCGCCGCAGCTGAGGGCTACGCGAACGCGCTCGCCATCGAGGAAGCCTGGTTGCCTCGTTACTCCGGTGACGCGCTCCCCACTACGCCGGAGGGGTACTCGTTCGCTCTGGCTGAGCGGCTCCACCTGTTGTCCGTGTGTTTTGGGGCGGGGTTGGAGCCGAAGGGATCCGCGGACCCGCAGGGGCTCCGTCGCGCTGCGGTGGGGCTCGTCGCGCTGGTGC
Source organism: Myxococcales bacterium (assembly GCA_009692605.1). Lineage (GTDB taxonomy): Bacteria > Myxococcota_A > UBA796 > UBA796 > SXON01 > CAIUMM01. The sequence goes on along the minus strand of SHYV01000043.1, from coordinate 19,099 downwards.
TGGCCTGGCCGGGACCCCGCGGTCAGGGGGCTCTGGATGAGCTTTTCGCCACGGCCGGTGTGGCGCTACCGGCGTCTCTGGCGGACTTCGTTGTTGCGCGGTTGCGGGCGACCTTGCTCGCTGAGGGGCACCCGGTCGATCTCGTCGATGCCGTGCTCGCCAGTCGGGGCTCGGACCTCCGGTCGATCGCCGCGCGGGTTCGGGGGTTGGCGGCGCTCCCCAAGGACGAGCTCGCGGGCGTCCGGACCACGTTCCGGCGTGTCGCCGGCCTCGGAAAGGATCACTCGAGCGCGGTCTACTCCCTCGACCTGCTGCAGGGCGAGGCCGAGTATCGCCTGCACGTCGCGGTGAACGCGCTTCCCAGCAGCACCCAGCCCGACGAGCTGCTCGATGCGCTCCGCAGCCTGCGCCCGGTCATCGACCGGTTCTTCGCCGAGGTCCTGGTCATGACCGACGACTTGCCGCTCCGCGCGAACCGGCTCGGGCTCCTGCGCACCATCCTCGACCGGTTCGTCGACTTCGCCGATTTCGCTCGGCTCGGCGGCGAATGACTCGCCCAATCAGCGCTCGTTCCCGTGGGCCGGTCAGCCGCGCCTGAGGAGGATGGGCGCGCCGTCGAGCACGTCTAAAGCTGCTTGGCTAAGGTCGGCGCAGCCGACATCGAGCAGCTCGATCCACTCCCTGGCAAAGCCGCAGGCGGGCCGGAAGTGGAGATCGGCGAGGTCGTGGTTCGCCCCGCACCCGCAGTCCATCTTCCGGGGTCCCCCGGCGCGCCAGCGGGTGAGGGCCCCCGCGAACGCGGCGGTGGTGTTCGACAGCCGGGCGGGGGTGCCTCCGGGACCCAGCGCGGCCGGGCAGTAGACCCGGAAGCCGCCCTGTCCCGAGCTCAAAAACTGCTCGCCGAGATGCGTCACCACCCGCGCCCGCAGGAACCCGCCGACGACCAGCTCAGTCGGCCCGGGGAGCATCGATGGGGTCAGCAACCCCGCTGCGACGAGCTTCGCGGCCAGCGCATTGGCGTCTCCGGTCAGGATCACGATGGCGAGCTGATGCCGGGGTGGAGCGGGCACGGCCTCGTGGGTATCCTCATTTCGGGGCGATCTGCAGGCGGGTCACCCAGACGTTTCGGTCCCCGGTCGGGCCTTCCAGGTCGGTCTGGTACCGCACGTTTAGGGTGTGTGGCCCCGGGAGCAGCACGCCGAGGTCCAGCTCGCCGGCTGGGATCCACGTCGAGCGGGCGGCGTCCAGCCGCACTTCCACCGTGGGCTCCCCCTCAAAGGACTGCATGTGTGCGCGGAGGCTCACCCGTGCAGGTTCCACCATCCGGAACACTGCGCTCCGATCCTCGTTGTGCAGCATGCTCCAGTCCAGCCGCAACCCTGCGGGACCGAGCACCGGTACGTCGTCCATCCCCCCCCGCCAGCCGTCCTCGCCCCCCTGCACCCGCTCGTACACCGCTCGCCAGAAGTCGATCACGCCGGTCCGCGGATACCGTGCGAGCAGGCGTAAGGCTTCTCCACCCCGGCCGCGCTCGTCCAGCGCGGCGGCGATGTCAACGACGTCGCTCTGGGGCCTCTGGGGGCGCCACCCGAGGTTGAGCGCCATCTCCCAGCCGACTCGCGCTGCGGCGGCATCGGAGTCGGGCACCGCGCGCATCCACTCAAGCGCCAGTCGGCGTGCCCGATCGGGTGGGCCGGACGTCGCTCTTAGCGCCGAGGCGAGGACCAGCCGCTGCGCGTGCAGTGGCGCCGCCAGAGCAAGCTGGTTTTGAGTCTCTGCGGTCCACAGTTGGGCGAAGCGAAGCGCTCCGACCAGCGCGACGCCACCCAGCGCGATCCGCCCTGCTGGTCCCCAGCCCGACTGCCGGCCCGCGTTCACCGAGCGGTGAGCGATGCCCGGCGTGCTTGACCGGGGCGCCAGTGACAGCACCGCCGAGGCCAGCAGGCCGAGCACGATCACCTCCGGCACCACGGACGGTGCGGCGGTGAGCTCGCCCGCCACTGCGCGCTGACGTACGGCGAGGACCCCCCCGAGCAGGGCAGGCACGCACCAGCCCGGAAACCTCAGCCGCGGCGTAGGATTGGCGCTCGAAGCGTTCCCCCCCACGGCCTCCCCCACGGCCTCCCCCACGGCCCTCGCCAGCACGCCGAACGCGATGAGGGCCACGGCGGCCCCGATCCCGGCCCCAATCCCGGCCCCGAGCCCCCCGGCCCCGAGCCCCCCGGCGGTGGCGCCCGACCCGTTCACCGCCCCCCACCACACCCAAAGCGTCGCGCCGGCGCACAGCTCCCGCAGCCCAGTCAGCGCGCCGACCGCGCAGACCAGCGTGGTCGCCCAGTGTTGGGGCACCAGCGCGGTGGCCAGCGTTGTCCCGGCCAGCATCAGGTCCGGGCGGTTGAGCCGTCTCCAGCGCGCGGTTGGCTCGAGGGGGCTCACTCTCCGGTGTGCTCGGCGGTGCAGGCAGTTTCTCCGCAGTAGTGCAGGACTTCTCCGCCGCTGAGCAGCGCATGGGCGGTCTGCTCAGCGCAGCCGTTCCAGAGGCGGGGTGTGTTGTGCGCGCCGGTGTCGGCGGCGGGTCGGTTCTCGGCCGGCGGGACGCCAAGCTGCGGGTCGAACTGCGTGAACAGGGTGCCGCGCTGGGGGAGCGCTACCGCTTCGATGCCGTAAGGTTGGCTGATGAAGGGCTCGCCGAGCTTGACGTGATGACTACGCATCAGCACCTCTGTTGTGATGTTCGGCACCTGATTGTCGCCGATGGCTTCTTGCCACAGGATAGCGATCTCGTCGAGGTCAGAGCGGTAGCTGACAGGGTCAACGGCGTCCCAATACAACTGCATGGTGCTGTACAGGAGCTGCCGGTCCGCAGCGTCGGGGATGGTGCGCGTGATCCCCTGCTCGAACGCGGGCCAATTGGAGCTTCTCTCCAGCATGGTCGACCACGAACCGCCGCCAACGTGCAGCACCGCGTGGTCGATCCGCGATTGGTTCGCGAGGGTGACCGCGCCCTCGATGCTCCCGAGCGAGATCCCGTAGTAGGAGAGCTGGGTCCGGTCTGCTTTGCCATCGAAGAACGGGTCGTCGAGCAGCGCCCCCTCGTCGATGAGCTTCTCGAGGGACAGTGTGTTGGCTACGCCTTGGGTGAGCATGTCGGTCAGCTCATGGAAGCGCCCGAAGTCGCTGGAGACCGTGACCGCGTGCAGCAGATCGTCGTAGGTCAAGCCGCGCCAGACCGTGGCGATCACGATGGCGTTCATGCGGTTGGAGAGCGCGACGACGCCGCTGGGGTCGGCGGCGTCGTTGAGGTAGCGCTCGGGGCTCGACAGGATGCCGTGCCCGAACAGGACGATGGGGACCGTGCCGGGAGCAGCGTCGCGGGCGCTCTCCGGGATGTGGACGTACAGGTACATGTCGCCCGAGCCCTGAGGGACGGGCAGGCCGTCCGCGTCCAGAGCGAAAGCGACGTCGTCCACGAGCCAGTTGGCAGCGTGAAAGGTGCCTTCGGCGTTTTTCCAGGTCCCGGTGGGGACGGTGCCGTCCTCCGGCGTGTCGGCGGTGCGAATCAGGTCGAGGGTGTAGGTGTCCGGGGTGGTGACCGAAGCAGCGACCGAGCGCATCGGGGCTGTCCCATCGGACACCGGGAAATCCCACGCGAGGGCGACGGCGCTGCCGCTCGCCAGCACGGGCGTCGTCTTGAGGGTCTGGGCGAGCTCGGCGTAGTGGGGCAGGGTCGCGACGGCGCGGTCCCACGCGTCGTGCGGAAAAGCGGCGCCGTCTACGGTCTTGACGTCATCGGTGATCACGACGGCGACGGTGTGGCCGGTGGTCATCGCCTGCATCGGACGGACCAGCAGGCTGCGCTGCCGGGAGGAGATGGCCTCTGGGTACGCGTCGAGCTCGGCGAAGCAGGGGATCTCCGTGCCGTCGTCCAAATCGACCAGCCGGACGCTCCCGCCGATGCCGACGCCCAGCTGCCCGGAGAGGGAGGCGGGGTCGATCTCGGCGATGTCCCACAAGCGGGCGACGGACACCTGGACGGGCGAGAAGCCGGTCCGCCAGGCCACCCGACTGACGTCCCACGGGGTGGTCGCGGCGGGGAGGTCTCCGTCCGGGATCGACAGGTGCCCGTCCACCACGAGGTCGGCGTTGGGGAAGGGTCCGAGCGCACCCTGGTCGAGCAGGCCGTCGGGTGCGGTCAAGGCGGCCGAGTCGTCGTGCTTGCCGGTGCAGGCGCAGAGAAGCAGGATCAGGGCCGCAGCGCGAATCGACGCGGGCCCGGTGTGCGCGAGGGTCAACATCCCCCGTGGCTATTGCGGTGCGTCGACCTCGGGGAGGTGGAGTCCCCCGAACGAGATGTCGTAGGCCGTGAGGATGTTCCGCGAGGGGCAGATGTCCGCGGTGGGGACGTCCGCCACATCGTCGGCGGTCAGGGCGGTGGTGTCGTCACAGTGTTGCTGCCAGACGTCGGTGCCATTTCCGGACCAGGTGCTCTGCGACAGCGTGGCGGACGAAGCGTCCAGGAGCACGGCGATGATCGACGCGCCCGAGTAGCTGTTCTGGAGCAGGAGCAGGCCGTTGTCCCCATCGGAGGCGGTCACCCCGCGCTGGGCGAACACCGCGTTCCCGTGCAGTACCGCTACGCCCTGAACGACCCCGTCGCTGCCGGAGAGGTCGTTGCCTTGCACGTCGTAGCGGCCGTTCCCGTCCAGCCACACCGCAGCGTAGGGGTGGGGCCCGATGGTCGAGTCGAGCAGCGAGAGCGTGTTGTGCCCGGAGCCCGCCGCCGCGTAGACCCCGAAGCCGCCTCCCAGCTCCGCTCCGGGCCCGGTGTCGAGGATGGTGGACGAGACTAACGACAGCGTGCCGTCGCTCACCAGCGCACCCGCGAAGGCGTCGCGGGAAAAATCGCAGCTCGAACAGGTGACTACGGCGCCGGCTGAGACATACACGCCGGGGCCCTCGTTGTCGGAGCTATCGATGTTTGTCCCCACGACTTCGGCGCCGTCCTGAGCCGCGACGCCGACCGCGAGCGACGTGTTCCGGCCCCGCACGGTGTTGAGCACCTGGGTGTCGTGCAGGTTGACTACGGTACGCTCGCCGCTGGCAAGGACGCCGACCGCGGTGTTGTTGTACACCGTGGACAGGTTCGCGGTGACGACGGCTCCCTGCGCGGCCGCCAGTCCGTACCCCATCGTGCCATCGGGCGCCGGCTGGGTATCGAGGATTAGCACCCCATCAAGGGTCAAGAGCGTCCCGTCGCCGAGCGCAGCGACACCTGCGTTGACGCTGCGGTGGACCGACGATTGGCTCGCTACCAGTTGGGCACCGTCGGAGGCGAGGAGCCCATACCCGAACGTGCCGTTTTCCGCAGCGAGCGTGTCGACCACCGAGCTATCGTCCAGCTCGAGGTATGTGCCGTCGTCGTAGGCCGCGACTCCCACTTCGGCGTTTCCGGACAGCGTGCAGCCCGACGCGGTCAGCGACGCCCCTTGGGTCGCGACCATGCCGGCGGCGCCTGTCCCTTCTGGCGCGGGGCGTGTATCGGTCACCGTGGTGTCGACGAGGATCGCGACCGTCCCCGAGCCGTGCGCGTACACCCCAATCGCGGCGTTTGCGAGCAGGGTGCAGCCCGTGGCAGAGAGCGTCGCGCCACCCTCGACCGCTACGCCGAAGCCATCCTTTCCGCCGGCCCCTGACGATGTCCCCGAGACGCCAACCGCCTCAAGGGTCACGTTCGCGTTCCCGTCCGCCAGCAGTCCGGCGGATGTGTTTGCGGTCAGGGTGCACTCGGCGACCAACAGCGCGGCGTCTTTGACGTAGATCCCGCGCCGGGTCCCGCCGGTGATGGTCACCCCTTGCAGGCTCACGCTCGGCTCGGTGTTGTTGCCAGCGACCTTAAGCGTGGGGAGCTGATCCCCGGCGCTCCCGTCGAGGGTCACGAGCTCCTTGCACCGGCCGAAGATCGAGACGCCGTCGTGCCGGTCGGCCATGTCTACGTTCTCCACGTACCGGCCGGCCGCCAGCGCCACCTTGCCTCCCCCGCGCTCCGCTGCTTCGTCCACCGCCTCTTGAACGGTGCGGAACGGGGCGTTGATCGACCCGTCGCCCGGGTTCAGCGCCGCTCCATCCACATGGAGGGTCGCGGCGTCCACCTCAATGTCTCCCCACACGCCGGTACCGCAGGTCTCGGGGATACAGTCCGTCACGTCCAGGACGAGCGGATCGGTGTCGTTGCAGTCCGACGCGTTGGACACGTAGCCCGCGAGGGACTCACAGATCGGGACGGGCTCCCCGGCACCGTAGCCGTCTTCGTCCGCGTCCCGGTATCGCGCCACCGCTGCGCCTACCGAGGCGTCGGCATCGTCGCAGTCCTTCGGCCGGGGGATGCCGTCTTGGTCTTCGTCCATCCGGTCGGCGAGATCGGCCCTGCTGATGAGCGCGCAACCGGCGATTAGGGACAGGAGGAACATCCGGGGAGCTTATCCCGCTTGATCATCCCGTTGCGGGGGCTCGGCGGCCGCGACGATTCGCTCCGCGAATTTCGGCGCGACCACACCTGCACCCCCCCAGTGGTGGACCTGACGGATCAGGCCCGAGACGGGGTCGGCGGCTGCGGCGTATCCAGTCGTCTGGGGCAGGGGGGGGTTGTCCTTCCGCCGGAGCAGTCGACCCACCGGCGAGGTCGGCACCTCCGCGAACGTAGCGTCCATCGCGGTGCGTACCCGTTCCGCGTCTGCAGCGAGCCTGTCCTCCGAGGTGAGCAACCCCTGATCGATCGCCTGCAGCAGCATGTGCACACGGTGAATCGCGCGCGTGGACAAGTCCAGTCCCTGCTTCATCAGCAGCAGGGTGAAGGCGGTGCTGAGCAGCTTTTTCACTGGCCAGATCGCGAACGCGTAGAGGCATCCGGGGAGGAACGCCGTTCGGTCTTCCGTCAGCGTGTGGAGCGCTTGCTCGCCCAGTTGCACGTTGCGATCGTCGGCGACCCGGCGAAGCAGCGCGCGCGTGAGCCGGCGCTCTACCCAGCCGTCCACGAGGGGCAGGGGGATGAGCACGCAACATCCGACGAGCAGGATCAGCGGGGCATGGCGTGGGGTCATGGGGGATTCGCTCCATAGCGCGTCCGCGCCGCCTCCACCCCGTGGCCCGCCGCGTAGTCGGCGAAGTTGATCCAGCGAGCGGCTGCGTCGGGGGTGATCGAGTTGATGGTGACCCAAAGGCCGTCGCGGCGCTGGACCGTGAAGTACACCCGGCTCGCCGCCCAGCTCGGCTCCCCGTGGAGCCCGTCGGTCATGGCGATGGTCACGAGGCGGGGTGGGGGCTCAGCGTCCACATGCGCGCCGAGCGCTGCCGCGGCCCCCCGGGTCTCGGCGCCGCCGACCACCCGTCCGTCGGTCCACTCCAGATCGCCGCCGTTGGAGACCTCGCGCTCATGGGGGTTCTTGCTTCGGCCCACCGCCACCTGTCGGGCGCCAAGGTCGAAGGCCGCTTCGAGCACCGGCGCGAGCGAGGGGAACGACAGGTCCAGCGTCTTGCGGCCCTGGAGGGGCGTCTGGTCCAGGAGCCTCGCCGGAGCGGCCCGACGCTCGATCTCGGCGCAGGTGATCGTCGGGTCGTGGGCCGCGCGACGCGCCAGACCGTCCACCCCCGGATGGCCGAAGTCCAGGGTGCGCCCGGTCTGCTCCTGCCAGGCCGCGGCGGCCTCCTCCAGCTTGTACGCGCGCAGCAGCGCGTCCGGGTCAGGGCTCGAACAGGCCCAGAGCGCCAGCGCCCAGAGCATCATCGTAGGGAGCACGTCACCCTTCTACGAACTTCACGCCTGCAACATCGATTTCGAAGGACTTTTGTACGCCGACGATGGTGCTGGGGTCGCGTCCCGCGTCCTCCGCGTAGTGCCGCGCCTCGTCCTGCGGCATGTCGGCCACCGCGAAGATGCCGTGGATATGCACCTTTTTCCCGGCGGAGTCTTTCGGAAGGAAGATCTTGTACTCTTTGTCCTTGATCATCAACGCCACGGCGGGGTCGGCGGTGGCGACCGTGTGCCAGCAGCCCTTCTTCTGGCAGACCTCCTTCACGAGGCCCTCCACCACGACGTCCTTGCCGTTCCACGCCGCTGGATCCTTCATGATCGTGTCCACTGGCACGATCTCCGCGGCGGCGAACGGCTCGCCGAGGTTGACGTGCCAAGCGGGAGCGGCTGCTGCTGCCGGGGCGACGTCGGGGGCCGCTGCGGGGGTGGCCCCGGCCGCTGCGCCGGCTACCGGCGCCACGGGGGCAGGCTGGGGAGTACAGGCAAGGGCGAGTACGAGCAGGGTGAGGATCATGGCGATGCGCTAACGCATTTTGGCCTCGGCGAGGGGCCGTTCGACCTGACATGATAGCCCCCGGGCGTGATCCACGATGCTTTCGAGACCCTCGGCGCGGTCGGGATCCGCCGCAGGGCGGGCGGGCGGCTCTACACCTGCGAGCACGCCTCAAACCGGGTCCCTCGTCCGTTTCGACCACGCCCAGCCGACCGCCGCCTGCTGTCCATGCACTGGGGCTATGACATCGGCGCGGCCAACGTCACGCGGGCGCTCGTGCAGCGCGATCCTGGGTCGTGGGGTGTGCTTTCGCGGTTTTCACGGTTGCTGATCGATCCGAACCGTGACCCGGCGGACCCCACGTCGATCTTGTGCGCCTGCGACGACGGCGCTCCGACGTTCAACCGGTTCGCTGGCGCTGGCTCGGGCTCTGGCCCGGGCACCGCAGGCCAGCCCGAGGCCACGCGCGTCCGTCGCTTTCATGAGCCGTTCCACGAGGCCCTCGGCGAGGCGGTGAGCGCAGGTCCACGGGTGCTGATCTCGGTGCACAGCTTCACGCCGGTTTTTCGCGGCCGGGCACGGGAGATGGAGGCCGGAGTGCTCTTCGACCTCCACGACGACCTCGCGCTCAAGCTCGTCGAGACCCTAAGCGCGGCGGGGTTCCGGACGGAGGCGAACCAGCCCTATTCTGGGAAGGACGGGCTCATCTACAGCGCGGCGCGGCATGGGGGCGGTGCGCGGATCCCCTACCTCGAGATCGAGCTGCGGCAGGACCTCATCGCATCGTCGCGTTCAGCGCGGAACGTCGCCGCGCGCATCCACGGGGCGCTCGACGCGGCGGGCCTGTGATCGAGGCGGTGGGCCTGTGATCGAGCCGGCGGCCGACTCTGCGGCGGGCCCTGCGCCCGAAGCTGCGCGCACGGTGGGTGCTGCCGGGCGCGTTCTCCTCGGGCGCGCGCTGGTGCTCTTGCTGGTCGCCTTCGGGCTCACGTGGCCACAGGTCCTCCACCCGCACGCGCTCTACGGGGCGTCGGGGGGAGAGGTGGACAACCATTTCTGGATGTACTGGGCGGCGGTGGAGCGGCTGGGGCCGGGGCCGCTGACCGACTTCCCACACGGCTGGGAGATCCCGCTCATGGACCCGATCAGCCTTCCGTTCTGGCTATCGGCGAGCTGGATCCGCCCAGAGCTGGGGTACTCGGCGGTGCTCTGGGGCAACCTCGTGCTGGCCGGCTTCGGCGGCGGGGCGCTGGCGGTCGGCGTAGCCGAAGGGGGGGGGCGTTGGGGGGGGCGACCTGGGGCGCGTGGGCTCCCCGCCACGGTCGCGGGTGCCGGTGAGCGCTGCACCCCGGCGTTCTGGACTGGCGCGGTCGCCGCGATGGCGTGTCCGCCGCTGCTCGGGTTCATGGAGTTCGGGATCACCGAGGCGTGGGCGGTTGGTTGGCTTGGGCTGCACGCCGCGGCGCTGCTGACCTGGGGGCGGACCGGGAAGGCCCAGCACCTGATCTGCGCGGTGCTCGCGGCGGCTGCGGTGTGGGTATCTGGCTGGTACAATGCCTTCTTCATGCTGGTGCTGGAGCCGTTTCTGTGGGTGGCGTGCCGCCGTTGGTCGTGGGGGCTGCCGCTCGGCGCGGCGTGCGCGGCGGTGCCTCGCCTGCCAGCGCTCTGGGACACCCATGTGAACTTCCATCTCTGGTCCTCGCGACTGACGGGGATCTGCTCGCCGATCGAGAATCGGGGCTGGATCGCCCGCCCGTTCTGCGGGGTGGACCTGTTGGCGCTGGTGCGGCCCTCCCCGGAGCCGCTGCTGGTCAGTCATGCGATGTACGTCGGGCTGGGCGCGATCGTGCTGGGAGCCGTCGGCTTGGCGTCTTGTCGCGATCGGGTGCGGGGCGGCGCGCTGGCGGCGGGGGCCCTCCTGATGTGGGCGCTCGCGCTCGGCGACCAGCTCCGTTTGGCAGGAAAGGTCGTGTGGGATCACGCGCCAGCGGGCTGGCTCACCCTCGTGCTTCCGGCCCTCCGGGCGATCACCCACTGGGAGCGGGCGGAGGTGCCGGCGGGGATGCTGCTGGCGGGGCTGGCGGGTGCGGGTGCGGTTCGGCTTGGCGGCTGGTGGAGGCTGGCGCCGGCGGTCCTGATCGCCGATACGTTGCTGTTCGGAGGCCAGCAGTTCCCCCGCCAGAGCTACGCGACGGACGCTCCAGCCGAGTTGGTCGACCTGCCGGGCAAAGGGGCGCTGCTGCTCGTGCCGGTGGACAACACCTTCGACCCACCGCATGGCCGGAGCCGTCGCCCCTACAACCAGTGGCAGGTGTATTTCCACCGTCCGGTGTCCGAGAACTACGAGGGGCCGGACCATGTCAGCCGCTCCCCCGCGATCAAGTACCTGAACCGGCTGTGCGGCGTGCGCCCGGGCCCCGGGGAGCGGCCCGCTCCACCCTCCGCTCTCTCCGACCTGCGATTGTTTCGCGCCGACGGTTTTGAGTGGCTCGTCGTGGTTCCCGAGCTTGCTCCCAATTCAAGCGGGTGTGTCGCCGCCGTCACCGCGGCGCTGGGTCAGCCGGAGGTGGGCGGGAGGATCGCCGGATGGAGGCTTTGATAGCGACGTATTCGTTCGTTCGCGGGCCGGATACGATTTCGCAGGGCGGAGTTGCGGGTGCTCGCAAAGTGGGTCGCGCTCCGAAACGTGAAAACAAAGCATCCAGCAGGCAGCAGGCAGCAGGCAGCAGCCAGTGTCCGACTGCCGGCATTATTTTGTACTCGTCGGCTGTGCGCACGGGGTTGACGCCGGGGTTGAGCTCACCCTGAGCCGCGACCTCGACCACCCCGCGAGCCTCCACGCTGGCGCGCTCGACATCGGCGATCTCTGGCAGAATGACTGTGTTGTGAGCGGGTCGGCGGATGGGGGCGACGTCCGAATCGCGACTCCGGAGAGCGGGGCCGCTTCGGTCTTGCTGGTGGGGGCTCCGGCTTCCACCGAGGTGCGCGCGCACGCAACCTGCGGCGACGTGGACGGCCCAGAGGCGGTCATCACCACCGGTGAGGTCCCGTCGAGCATCGGGACACTGGAGCTGGTCACGCCGCTCACCGCGTCCATCGACGAGGAGTGGATCCTCACGTCCACGATCAGCGACGTCGAAGGCCGGCCGGTCTGGTGGGAAGACACCGGCCTGAACCTCGTGACCTCCGCCCGGTACGATACGGAGACCAACTCGATCTACGGTATTTCTTCCGGTATTTCTACCAATGTCGACGTCCTTCTGGTGGCGCATCTCGCGGGCCCGACGGAGCGCTTCCCCGTGGAGAACGGACATCATGAAAGCCTCGCGCTGGGGGACGGGCGGTTCCTCGTCACCGCCACCGTGTTCGAGACGACCTCTATGCGACAACGGGGATGACGAACCCGGTCTGGGATGCGTTCGAGCAGGTCGACCTGATCCCGAACGATGGATGGGCGATGCGGTCGGGCGACATCCCGGCCGACTGGACCCACATCAACGGGCTGGCGGCCGACCCGACGACCGGAAAAGTCTAGGCTTCGCTGTACTGGGAGCACTCGCTCCTCCAGATCGACGCCGCCATCTGGCAGACGGACGGGGAGCTTGGCGGAGCTCGGTCCGATTTGAGATGGCCCAGCGGTTCGGCCCACAACACAGCCCGGTGGTGAGCGACAACCGCCTGTGGCTCTTCGACAACGGCAGCGACGTCGCATCCGGCTCCGGCCCCTGGGGCTGGTACGATCCCAGTCATCGCGACTACACCTACTGGGTCTGGGGACAAGGCCGCTATCGGCCTCTGGTCGATCTCACCGTGGCCTGACGACTGACCGGCGATACGCGCTACCGCACCGCGCCCTCGCGGGGCTCGATGTGCAGTTGGGGCTCAATCCCCAAGGCCGGGTGGATACCACCGGGCTCGGCGACCACCGGACGGTCACTGCCCTTCACCTGCCGTCCTTCTCCGATGCCACCGATGAAGCCTCGCCGGGCATCACGCTCTACGGCGCCCTGCCCTCGGTGGCCTGACAGGCGAGCAAGCGGATCTGGGGCTTCGAGGAGTCCAGCCGCGCCGATTTCGACTACGACGGCGCCGCCCTCTCGCTCCTCCCAGCGCCCTGGGACCCCGCCACATCCATCACAGACGTAGGCACGACCCTCGACACCCTCTTGCCGGTGGAGCGGAGGGAGACCCTCTTGGAGTCGAGCCGCCCGGAGGAGATGGAGTTCACCGTCTGGGAGACCACCAGCCCGGCCACCGCGCGAGGCCCGCTGTCCGCGGCAGAGCTCCGACAGAACCTCTGGGCCATGCCCTAGGGTCCGGAGTCAGGCGCAGCCGTCGCACACGCCGTGCACCCGGACCTCAACCCGGCCAGCCCGGACCGCCGCCGGGACGTGCTCGACGGGGAGGGGGAGATCGGGCATGCAGCTCACCACGCCGCAGGTCGAGCAGACGAAGTGCGGGTGCGCCGAAGGATGGCCCGGCGTGCTCGCGTCCTCACGGGTCAGCTCGAACCGCCAGACGTGGTCTCCCATGTCGGCGCGGGAGAGCAGCCCTACCTCTGCGAGGTCGCAGAGGTTCCGGTAGACTGTCGCGCGGTCCCAGGAGTCGGGAGCGAGGGCGGCTGCCACCTCGGCGTGTGTGGCAGGCCGGGCCCACGCGGCGAGCAGCCTCAACACCGCCCGCCGTGGCGCGGTGGCGCGAAGGCCGGTGGCTCGCAGTCGGTCGTCCCAGGACGCGTTCTCGGAGACCGCCATGCTGCACCTTGATGGGGGTGGGGTGAAGTTGTTATTGTAACACCTCGCTTGAGCCCGACGATGCCCTGGTCCGACGACACCACCCCGATCGCCGCGATCCGCCAGCGGCTCGCCGCCTTCAATACCGAGCGGGACTGGGCGCAGTACCACTCGCCGCGTAATCTGGCGATGGCGGTGTCCGTCGAGGCCGGAGAGCTGCTCGCGCTCTACCTCTGGTCGTCGGACGGGGGGCCCCAGCCTGCGGTGGCGTCCCGGTCCGCTCAGGTTGAGGATGAGGCCGCCGACGTGCTGATTTCTCTGCTGAACCTGTGCAACGTGGCGGGGATCGATCTGGCCGCGGCTGTCGACCGTAAGCTCGCCCGAAACGCCGAGCGGTACCCGGTGGACGTCTCGCGCGGGCGGCTCGAGAAGTACACCGAGCTGCCTACATCTGGAGCAGCCCCTTGTTCAGCCACTGTCCCCCGTCCACCACCAGGATCTCCCCGGTGATGAAGGCTGCGGCCGGCGACATCAGCAGCAGGCACGCGTCGACCACGGTGTCCGGACCCCCGAACCGGCCGAGCGGGATGGTTCGGCGGATGCGCTCGCGGATTTCGGCGTCAGGCCACAGGTTCTGACGCGACTTCTCGGTGTCGACCGGGCCGGGGGCCACCGCGTTCACGCGAATTCCAGCGGGCGCCCACTCCACGGCGAGCGTCTGCACGAGGGTGTTCACCGCAGCCTTGGCCGAGGCCGAGGGCGCGTTGCCCGGACCGCCGGTCCACCCGTAGGTCGCGGTGAGCGCGAGGATCTGCCCTCCGCCGTGGTCGATCATGTAGCGGCCCGCAGCCTGCGCCGAGAAGAACGTCCCGTTGAGGATGATCTCCACCACGCTGCGCCAGCCGTTCGGGGTGAGGCTGACCGCCGGGCAGATGAAGTTGCCCGCAGCTCCGCAGATGAGGGCGTCGAGCCTTCCAAACTCGGCGGTCGTGCGATCGATCAGCGCCTCGCACTGCGCGGCGTCGCGCACGTCGGTGGGCACGGCCAGCGCCCGCCGGCCCAGCGCGCGGACCTCCGCTGCGGTCGCCTCCAGCGGCTCCGGCCTGCGCCCGGCCACCACGATGTGGGCCCCGAGCCCGGCCAGCCTCAACGCCAGCTCCCGTCCGATTCCTGTGCCGCCCCCGGTGATCACCACCACCTGATCGTTGTAAAGGCCTTCGCGAAAGGTCTCTGTAGCTGTGGACATCGGAAGCTCCAGCTCGACGGCTAACAAGGCGATCGCCACGAAAGCGTCACGCGGATGCGCGCGTTCCGTGGTATCTCCGGCACCGTACCCAACGTATTCCGAGCCCCAGAGCCCAGGACTGCCCGTGAACCGATGCCGCCGCCCTTGCCCTCCCCGCAGCCTGTCTCGTAGCCCCTTCTTGGTCCCCGCCCTCACCCTCCTGCTCGCCCTCACCGGCTGCGGTCAAGTCGAGATCAAGAGCACCGACGGCCCCCCGGATGTGGCCTTCATCCGGCCGGTCGACGGCGGCTCATTCACTCCAGGCGAGCCGCTGGAGATCTGCGCGCAGATCGACGATGAGGACGGGCTGGAGGGGCTGATCCTCGCGTTGCAGGGCTCGTTCGACGGGCTCGTGTGGCAGCACTCGCCTGCCGATGCCTTCGCGGCGGACACCGGCTCGGCTCTCGACGCGTGTGACGGGGGAAATCTTGGTCTCTCCATCGATCTCTCCGATCAGGAGCAGACGCTCTCGCTCTCGGCGGTGGACTTCAAGGGCCAGAGCGGCGAAGACCAGATCACCGTGGCGCCGCTCGCCAATACTCCGCCGCGGTGCGCGATTGTCAGCCCGCTTGCCGGCAGCTATTTTCTGACCACCGACACCGTCCCGTTCAGCGGGTCGGGTACCGACACCGAGTCCGACGCCAATACGCTGGTATACACGCTCGACTCGGCGCTCGACGGGCTGTTGTCCACCGGAAATCCCGACTCCTACGGGCAGATCTCGGTGGACCTCCGCGGGCTCTCCGGGGGCGAGCACCAGCTCTCGCTCACCCTGTCCGATCCCTCGGGGCTCTCGGACGTCTGCACGGTCTCCTTCACCATGGATGCCTGTGTCGACGGCGACGCGGACGGCGCCACCGACTGCGTCCCCGACTGCGACGACGCCGACCCGTCGAGCTACCCGGGCGCTACCGAGGTCGGCGATGGGCGCGACAACAACTGTGACGGGACCATCGACGAGGGGACCGACCTCTACGACGACGACGGCGATGGCTACACCGAGGTCGACGGCGACTGCAACGATGGCAACCCAACCGTACATCCCGGAGCGCCGGACACAGCCTACGACGGCCTCGATGCGGACTGTGCGGGCGGCACCGACGATGACCTCGATGGCGACGGGCTGGACTCCATCGACTTTGGCGGGACGGACTGCGACGACACCGACGCCACCATCTGGCCGGGCGCACCGGACGCCTGGTACGATGGGGTTGACTCGGACTGCGCGGGCGATGACGACTACGACGCAGACGTGGACGGATACCGGCCTATCGACGCTGGGGGAGGGGACTGCGACGACGCGGACGCCGCAATTCGACCCGATGCTCCGGATACGTTCTACGATGGGGTGGACTCGAACTGCGATGGGGCGAATGAGTACGACGCCGACGGCGACGGTTCGGAGAGCGACGGGTACGGCGGGACGGATTGCGACGACGCTGACGGGACCGTGTTCCCCGGCGCACCCGAGAGCTGGTATGACGGCGTCGACTCCGACTGTGCGGGCGACGACGACTACGACTCCGATGCCGACGGATACGTGTCGGCGAGCTGGGGGGGCGACGACTGCAACGACGTAGACGCCGCGATCCACCCTGCTGCCGTGGACGAACCCTACGATGGGGTGGACTCGAATTGCGATGAGGCCGCGGACTACGACGCGGACGAGGACGGGTACACGTCTGTAGACCACGGTGGAGATGACTGTGACGACGCCGTCGCAACCGTGAACCCCGGCGTCGCCGAGACCTGGTACGACGGCGTCGACGCGGACTGCGACGGGCTCTCCGACTACGATAAGGATGGCGACGGGCAGGACTCGGCCGTCTTTGGGGGGCTTGACTGCAACGATTCGGTCGCGAGGACCTACTCTGGCGCGACTGACACCTGGTACGACGGGGTGGACAGCAATTGCGACGGGGCGGATGACTACGACCGCGACGCCGATGGACACCGCGCGACCCGCTACGGCGGGGATGACTGCAGCGACGGGGTGGCGACGACCTACCCCGGTGCGCCGGACGTCTGGTACGATGGGGTCGATTCGAACTGTGACAATGCATCGGACTACGACGCCGACGCAGATGGGGACGACTCCGATGCCTACGGCGGGGCGGACTGCGACGACGCGGACGCCGCCGTCCATCCGTACGCCTCCGATGCCGCCTACGACGGGGTCGACGCCGACTGCGATGGGGCCTCAGACTACGACGCCGACGGGGATGGCTTTGACGCCGTTGAGTGGGGTGGCGCCGATTGCAATGACACCAACAGCGCCACCAACCCGGGCGCGGGGGACATCTGGTACGACGGGGTGGACTCCGATTGCGATGGCGCGGACGACTACGATCAGGACGGGGACGGCGCCGCAAGCTCCGCCTTCGCGGGTGGGACCGACTGCAACGACGCGGACCCCGCCGTAGGCCCCGCCGCCGCGGACAGCTGGTACGACGGAGTGGACTCCAACTGCGATGGGTTGAACGACTACGATCAAGACAGCGACGGCTACCAGGCCGCCGGGCACGGTGGGACCGACTGTGACGACACCCGCGCCTCGACCTACCCGGGGGCCCCTGACACCTGGTACGACGGCATCGACGCGAACTGCGACGGGGCCAACGACTACGACCGCGACGGCGACACCTACACCTCCAGCGCCTATGGGGGCGATGACTGTGACGATCTGTCCTCGGCCGCCCGCCCGAGCGCGACCGAGGTCTGGTACGACGGGCTCGACTCCGACTGCTCTGGCGGGTCCGACTACGATCAGGACCTCGATGGGGACGACTCGGACGAGCACGGAGGCGCCGACTGCGACGACCTGGACGAGACCGCCTCCGGCGGCGGGGTCGAGAGCCGGGACGGCGTGGACAATGACTGCGATGCGCTGTGTGATGAGGGCTTGATCCTCGCCGGTGATCTGGTGATCACCGAGATCATGAAGGACCCGGCGGTGGTGGAAGACAGCGCTGGCGAGTGGTTTGAGGTGTACAACACGACGTCGGTGGACATTCGGATGTGCCAATGGACGTTGGCGGACAAGGACTCCGAGAGCGTGGTGATGCCTGCCGCGGCGGGCGGGGTGGGCGATGCGCTGGTGCCGGCTGGTGAATTCGCCGTCTTCATGCGGAACGGCACGTCGGGATCCAACGGCGGGATCACCGGCGACTACGTCTATGGGGGGTTGGGCACGTTCCAGCTCGCCAACGGCGACGATGAAATCCGGCTCTACGAGAGCGGGACGCTCATCGACAAGGTGGACTACGACAGCGGCTCTACCTTCCCGGACCCGACAGGCGCCAGCTTCATCCTGAACCCCGCGGATCTGGACGCCAGCCTCAACGACTCCGGCGCCAACTGGTGCACCAGCACGTCGTTCATCGGCTCAACCACCAGCGACCGCGGCACCCCGGGGGCGATGAACGACGGGTGCTGATCGACGGGTGCTGATCGACGGGTGCTGATCGAAGCGGCGCGGGCGGTTCAGCCCGTCTTTTGCAGCTCGATCAGCGCCTCTGCCGCGGCGACGCGCACCGACTCTTCCAGATCGGACAGGCGTGCCTCCAGCGCCGGGATGGTCTCCCGGGCGTTCACGTCCTCCAGAGAGCGGCAGGCCTCGGCTCGGACCTTGGGGTCGCGATCCTCCAGCGCGGCGAGCAGGCCGGGAAGCGCCTTTCGGGAGATGGAGAAGCCAAGGAGCTGCACGCAGAGGAACCGCAGCTCGTCGTCCTTCCGGCTGCGGTCGTAGCACTCGACCAGATCGGGGATCGCGTCTTCCCGATCGAACAGGACGGCATCGAAGGCCGCGTCGGACAGGATGGGATCGGGGTCGCGCATGCGTTGGAAGAGATCGGCGTAGCGGGGACGCATCGGGGGTGCCTGACGTGGTCCTCGGGACGTAACCCGCTTTCATGATAAGCCCCCCGCCCAAGTGATTTGCGGTTGAACATCCTGCTCACCAACGACGACGGCTTCGACGCTCCCGGTCTCCGGGCGCTGGAGCACGCACTGGAAGGGCTTGGCACGCTCTGGACCGTCGCGCCGCTGTCGGAGCAGTCCGCCAAGTCCCACGCCCTCTCCATGCGGGACCCGATCCGGGCGCTGGAGCGCGGTCCTCGCGCGTTCGCCGTGACGGGAACGCCCGCCGACTGTGTCTACCTCGCGGTAAATCAGCTGCTCCCCGGTCCGCCTGACCTCGTTGTCTCGGGGATCAACGCGGGTTCCAACCTCGCGACAGACGTGTTCTACTCGGGGACCGTGGCCGGCGCACGGGAGGCGTCGTGCTTTGGCGTCCGGGCGCTCGCCGCCAGCTTGTGGATCTCCGGGGGAGCGGAGCCGCACTGGGCGGTCGCTGGGCGATGGGTGCGGCAGGTCGCGGAGCGCATGCTGTCCCAGCCCCCCACGCCCGGCGTGCTGCTGAACCTCAACGTGCCGGGTGTGGAGCACCCCCGGGGGTTGAAGCTCGCTACGCTGGGCCGCCGCCACTACCTGCCCACGGTCGCCGCGCGGCAGGATCTGCGCGGGAAGCCCTATTACTGGATCGGCGGAGACCACGAACGCTTCGAAGGTCCACCCAACAGCGACGGTCACCTGTGTGAGGCCGGCTGGGTCACGCTGACCCCGCTGCAGCTGGACCACACCGCCCACGATGTCCTGGCTGGCCTTGGCCGCGACTGGGGCGGGCTCACCTCCGAGGAAGGGAATATCTGATGCACGAATTGCTGGTCGCTTGGTTCGAGTTCACGCGGGAATGGGGCTACCTCGGGGTGTTCCTGATGATG
>SHYV01000042.1 GCA_009692605.1 Myxococcales bacterium | reverse complement strand
GGGATGTACAGCTCACCGGTCGCGGGCTCCCCATCGCGATGCGAGGGACTCGCCCAGGTGACCGCCGCGCGGCGTGGGCGGACGTGATCCGTGAGCACCCGTTCTTCTCAGCCCACTGGCCCCCGAGCCCTGACGTCCTGCTCCTCGCCGCCTCCGCCGAGGAGCCCGTGCCCGCCCGGGCGCGGCGTAAAGCGAGAGTGCTCTGGAGGCTCTCGCGGTCTGGACGCACCCCCGCCGCGCCAGGCCCGCGCCAAACCACCCTCGCGTTCCCGCCCCCGCTCCCCGCTCCCCCCCCAAAGCTCGACCTGCGAGCGGGGCTCGATGACAACCCCGACGTCTACACGCTCCTGCTCAGGGCGCTGCTGGACCACGGCGAGCTCGCACCAGCGCAGCTGCGGGCCATCCTCGACCGCGCCGGCGGCGACCGGTGCGGCATCGGCGGCTACATCGCCATGGCCGTACGAAGGGGGGACGCACGCCGGCTCGGCGACGTGCTCATCGTCACCCCCGGAGCCATACGCCGGGCAGACGTCGCCGAGTCTCCACTGACGGTCGCGCTGTCCGACCCCGAGTTTCGGCTCCAGCTGCTCGCCCACCTCAGCGATGGCACACCGATCACCTCCCGGTTCCGGCCTTGGGTGCAGCGCCTCTTTGGCGACGCGAGCGTCGCCTCCGGCCTGACTCGCGTCCTGTTCGACCGCCCGCTCGCCAGCGTGCCGGTCGCCAGTGACCCCGGGCCCGAGGTGGAGCCGCCGGCTTCGGGGTTCCTCGCGGCGTGGCGCACCGGCGCCCCTACGGCCGGCCTGGCGGTCGCCATGCCGTCGTCCTTGCGACTCCTGAGCGGCGGCCTCTCAGCGTTGAACAGGGGGCTCCGCGCGCAGGTCGCCAACGCAGCCGCGCCCCCGACCCCGCTGGACCGCAAGCTGGTGGTGCACGGCGCGCTCGTCCGCCCAGGGGAGACCCCGCCACGCGCCATACCGGACGGCGTCTCCCTGCGGGTGCGCGCGGTCGAGAACGCACCGGCGTTCAGCATCCTCGTGGCGCTCGGGCTGCTCGAGCGTCGCGGGCGGCTGCGGCTTCGAATCGCAGGTCCGGACCTCCTCGTGGTGACCGCCGCCACCCACCGCATCGACGCAAACGGGGGGATGGGGCTGGGCCTGCTCATTCGAACGCTCGCGCACGCTTGCGGCTGGTACCACACCGCTGGATTGGGCTGGGCCGAGGTCGCAGAGCTGGCGGAGAGCATCCTGCTCGTCACCCGAAGCGGCGCGCGAGTCACGCTCGAAGAGGCATTTTTCCATCGCTTGCAGACCGACCCGGAGCACAGGGCGCTCTACGAGGGCCTGCAGCCGCTGGCCGAGGCGCTGCTCCTGCGCATCCGGGCCGGGGAGTGACCGTCTTCACCCATCCCGAACGGGCCACGCACCCCATCCTCGCGCCTGCGCTTCCCCGCGCGAGGTTGGCCAGGGCGGACGGGATCTGGGTTCGCGACGCCCGGGCCCTGCCGGTGTTGGCGCGAGACCTGACGGGCGGGGCGGTCGGCCTGCTGCTTGAGATCCCGGATGCGCTCGCCGACGCGCTGGACCTGCTCTGGGCCGCCCCGGGGGTCGCTCGGTCGGACGGGCTCGTGACGGCGTCCCTGCGGCGGGAGCCGGCCACTACGTGGTCGCTCGAGAGCCTGCGCGCGGCGAAAATGCACGGCTACCGCATCCCAAGAAGCGCGCTGCGCTGAGCCTGCGGGCCCGTCTGCGACACCCGCGCCGCGGTTGCGCCCACCGAATCGCCAACTACCCGCCTTGAATCGTACGGCACGCTCCTTGCTTCGATGCAGTTCGTCCCTCGACGATGTCTACAGTGCCCTGACCCGGCGGGGAATCCAGCGGCGCCGGTAATTCTGCCGGCGCCGTTTCCATTTTTCGGGCTGCTCAGCCCCCGGACAGCGCAGGCATCTCTTCCGGCGGGACCGCCCGAACCTCGGCGACGGTGATGGTCGCGCCGTCGAACCCGACGCTGTCGAGCTTGATGTCGACCCCTTCAACCCAGCGGTCGACCACCTTCGGGTCCACAGCCATCATCTCGGTGAACATCGCTTCGGTGAGAACGCGCTGCACCGACGCCCGGTCCTTGGGGTCAGGTGCGAGCGTGCCGATCATCGTCGAGCTGTTCGGCTTGATGAGGCCCTCCACCGGGACCTCCTTGACCTCCAGCTCTTTTCCGTCCTTGTCCTTGATCGTCGCCTTCAACCGGACGTCGGTCATGCCGAAGGTGGAGCTGTTCCCGAGCATGAAGATGAAGTTCGTAACGTTCTTGTTCCCGTTTCCAGGAACCAGACTCCATGAGCTGTTGACGACTGTCACGAACTGGTCAGGGTAGTAGAGGGGCTTGTACTTGTCTTGTGTCGGCCCATCGGCGAAGAAATAGGCGGGAATGACGTCGGTGATCCGCACGTAGCCTTCGGTGGCCCCGGCGCGAACGCGGTACCAATCCCCCCGCTTGCCGAGCAGGTCCGCCCTTGAGTTCTTGGGGAGCGTGCCGGCCTGCGCGCCGCCGCCCTCGCTCGCAAAGACCCCCGCCGGGTCGCCCGTGACCAGCACCTCGGTGTACTTCAAGCCGGACTTGCCGCCGATCAGCTCGAGATCGTCGGGGTCGGGCATGTCCTGAGACAAGCCATAGGCGTACACCCACGCTCCGGCGGCGGCCATCGCCAACACCCCCGCCAGCGCCCAGCGCGTCACGGTGCCCATGCCCGAGGCAGCGTCCGGCTCAGCGTACTCCTCACGCAGCACCGTCTTCAGCTCGGGCAGCTCGAGTGCGTAGATCCACTCGGCGGCCCCCGGCGGCTGGAGGATGTCGCCACCGGAGAACTTGCCGTCCTTGGCGAGCTTCTTGAGTTCGTCAATCGTGGCGGCGCTGAACTGGTGGCCGCTGGCGTTGATCATCCATCGAGACATGAGAAGCTCCTGAGCAAGCACGGATACCGACTGGACCGCCGGGGAGCAAGGTGCTTACAGGCGGGTTTACCGAACGTTTACGCTCGCTCCGCGGACTCAGAGCGGGAACCGGGGGCGCATCCTCGGGCTCAGCGGGTCCGGATCCTCACCATGCACTCAGCAGGCAGCCCATCTTCTCCGTCCCTCGGCTGCAGCCGCCAGTACGGGTACTCGGTGACGACGTCGATCCCGCGCGCGTTGAGCAGGTTCTTCATGCGGTCGAAGATGTTGCCCGGGCGGATGTCGTAGACACAGAACAGCGCGACCTTCTTCTCATCCAGCTCTTCGGTCTGCTCGATGAAGTGGGCCACCTTCGCAGTGGGCCCGGCGTCGCTGACCGCGAACCCGCGAACCGGGGTACCGATGACCACCCCCTGATACCCTGAGAGGTCGGGTGGCTCCCCACCAATCTCAAAAGTATCAACCTCAAACGCCCTCTCTTCCAAAAGCACCTTCATGCGGCTGACCACCCGGCCGCAGCGATTGCCGGCGGCGTCGTAGGCGATCAGAAGGCGAAGGGGGGTGAACGGCACGAGGAGCTCCGGGGCGGGCGGTTTCACCGGATCGCCGGCTCGCCACGGTTAGCCGCTCGGATGGCGAACGTCACAGAATTTGTGGGCGCCTGCTACCCGATCGAGCAGGGGCAACCGCACGGGCTGGGGTTACCTTCCGGAAGTACCCTTCACGTTCGCCGGCCGCAAACACTGCCCCATCAGGATCTCCATGCCCATCATCCCCTATGTCACCGAGCAGACCCACCGCGGGTCCGAAGGCTCCGACATCTACTCGCGCCTCCTCAAGGACCGGATCATCTTTCTGGGCTCGCAGATCGATGACAACGTCGCGAACGTGATCGTCGCCCAGTTCCTTTGGCTGGAGTCGCAGGACCCCGAACGGGACGTCTACCTGTACATTCACAGCCCCGGTGGCAGCGTGACCGCCGGGATGGCGATCTACGACACCATGAACTACATCAAGCCCGATGTGCAGACGATCTGCATGGGGCAGGCGGCGTCCATGGGTGCGGTGCTCCTCGCCGCGGGGGCCAAGGGCAAGCGACGCATCCTGCCGCACGGCCGGGTGCTCATCCACCAGCCCCTTGGCGGAGCTCAGGGTCAGGCCACGGACATCGAAATCCAGGCGCGCGAGATCATGCGCATCAAGAAGGAGCTGAACAAGATCCTGATCACCCACACCGGTCAGGACCCCGAGCGCATCGCGCGCGACATGGAGCGCGACTACATCATGACCGCGCAGGAAGCCGTGGAATACGGCATGGTAGACGAGGTCATCGAGAGCAAGAAGGCCGTCAAGTAGCCACCCGCACGCCATCGTAAAAAGGCAGGATCCGGAAATGGCCATCGCCAAAAAGCCCCGCGAAAAGAACCTCAACTGCTCGTTTTGTGGAAAGCACCAACGGGACGTCCGCAAGCTGATCGCGG
The DNA here is from genome assembly GCA_009692605.1 of Myxococcales bacterium. Classification (GTDB taxonomy): domain Bacteria; phylum Myxococcota_A; class UBA796; order UBA796; family SXON01; genus CAIUMM01. The sequence goes on along the minus strand of SHYV01000042.1, from coordinate 23,439 downwards.
GACCGTCGGTCTACATCTGCGACGAGTGCGTGGAGCTTTGCAACGACCTCATCACCGAGGAGGAGGAGCGCGAGGAGTACTACGCCGTCCGACAGCAAGTCCCGAAGCCGGTGGAGATCCGAAGGCACCTCGACGAGTTCGTCGTCGGGCAGGACCGCGCCAAAAAGGTGCTCTCCGTGGCGGTGCACAACCACTACAAGCGCATCGACGCCCGGACGGGACGCGATGATGTGGAGCTGGCCAAGTCGAACATCCTCCTGATCGGCCCCACCGGCACCGGAAAGACGCTGCTCGCTCAGTCACTGGCGAAGTACCTCAAGGTGCCGTTCGCGATCTGCGACGCCACCGCGCTGACCGAGGCCGGGTACGTCGGCGAAGATGTAGAGAACGTGATCCTGGCGCTCTACCAGGCCTCCGGCATGAACCCCGAGCAGACCGTGAAGGGGATCATCTACATCGACGAGATCGACAAGGTCGCGCGGAAGGGCGACAACGTGTCGATCACGCGCGATGTCTCGGGCGAAGGCGTCCAGCAGGCGCTGCTGAAGATCATCGAGGGGACGGTGGCGAACGTGCCGCCGAAGGGTGGCCGGAAGCACCCCCAGCAAGAGTTCCTGCCGATCGACACCTCGAACATCCTGTTCATCTGCGGTGGGGCGTTCGTCGGACTCGACAAGATCATCGAGCAGCGGATCAACAAGAGCGGCATCGGCTTCGGCTCGCAAGTCAAGAAGCAGGAGACCCTGAACAAGGGCCAGCTGTTCGCGATGGTGGAGACGGACGATCTGGTGAAGTTCGGGCTGATCCCCGAATTCATCGGGCGGCTGCCGGTGGTGGCGACGCTCGACGAGTTGGATGAGCCGGCGCTCGTCGACATCCTGACCCGACCCAAGAACGCGGTCGTGAAGCAGTACCAGAAGCTGTTCGATCTGGAGGGCGTCAAGTTGACGTTCACCGAAGGGGGGCTCTCCGCGGTCGCGCGTGAGGCCCTGAAAAGGAAAACCGGCGCGCGGGGCCTCCGGTCCATCCTTGAAGAGGTCATGGGCGACGTCATGTTCGACCTACCTGGCAGGACCGACGTCAGCGAATGCGTCATCACCGATGAGGTGGTCTCCAGCAAGAAGGAGCCCATTCTGGTGTACAACAACGACTCGCCGCCCCGACTGAGGGCCTGATGTTCTTCAAGGAGCGCCGCAGCCCGATCAGCGGCGTTCGCCTCCTGCCGTTGCTGCCTCTCCGTGAGCTCGTCGTATTTCCGCACGCGGCGGTCCCGTTCATGGTGGGCCGAACCCGGTCGGTGACCGCCTTGACCGAGGCCAACGGCTCGGTGGCCAAGGAGATCTTCCTGGTCGCGCAACGCGAGGCCCTCGCGAGCGAGCCCGGAGTGGCAGACGTGCACACCATGGGGACCATCGCGACCGTAGTGCAGGTGATCCGCCTGCCCGATGGAAAGCTCAAGGTCTTGGTCGACGGCCAGCGCCGCGGACGCATGGTGCGCTTCCTCGACGAGGAAGACTGCATCCGCGCCGAGGTGGAGGAGGTCGTCGAGCAGACGGCCAGCGGGCCCGAGGTCGAGCCGTCGCTGCGGGCCGCTCGAGCGGCCTTTGAAGAATATGCCCGCCTACAACGGAGTATTCCAACCGACACCGCGCTCCAGTTCGCCAATGTGGATGAGGCCGGAAAGCTGGCCGATCTGCTGGTCCGGCACCTGCCGCTGCGCACCGATGTCGCGCAGGCAGTGCTGGAGACGAACGACCCCGTTGAGCGTCTGGGCCGGGTCCAGGCCCTGCTGCTCGAAGAGATCGCCCTCGCTCAGGTCGAGCGTCGGACGCGCACCCGCCTGACGAAGGGCAGCGTCACCGAGGCCAAGGGCAACCCGGAGCCCGAGCGGGATGAGTTCAAGCAGGAGTTGCAGGAGCTCGAGCAGAAGATCAACGAGAAGGCCCTGCCACCCGAGGCGGCCGAGCGGGTGCAGCGTGAGCTCCGCAAGTTGAAGATGATGAACCCGATGAGCGCCGAAGCCGCGGTGATCCGGAACTACCTCGACCACATCCTCGCCCTGCCGTGGGCGCATTGCTCTGAAGATCGTCTGGATGTCACGCTCGCAAAGGAGATCTTGAACCGCGACCACGCTGGCTTGCAGAAGGTGAAGACGCGCGTCCTCGAGTTCCTCTCCGTACTCTCGCTGGTCGAGCGGCTGGACGGGCCGGTGCTCTGCCTGGTTGGTCCGCCGGGAGTAGGCAAGACGTCCCTCGCCAAGTCGATCGCCGAAGCAACCCATCGGCAATTCGTCCGGGTCGCGCTCGGCGGAGTTCGCGACGAGGCCGAGATCCGCGGGCACCGCCGCACGTACATCGGGGCCCTGCCAGGGAAGATCATCCACGGCATCCGGAAGGCGGGGACCAGCAACCCCGTGTTCCTGCTCGACGAAGTGGACAAGATGAACGCTGACTTCCGGGGAGATCCTTCCTCCGCGCTGCTCGAAGTGCTGGACCCCGAGCAGAACAAGGGTTTCAACGACCACTACCTCGATCTGGACTACGACCTCTCCAAGGTCCTTTTCATCTGCACCGCCAACACGCTGGAGGGCATCCCCGTCCCCCTGCAGGATCGGCTGGAGATCGTCCGCCTCTCCGGGTACACCGAGCCCGAGAAGCTCGCCATCGCGCGACGCCACCTGCTCCCCAAGCAGATCAAGGCCCATGGACTGCAGCCGGGGCAGCTTCAGCTCACCCCCGACGCCCTGCAACGGCTGGCCCGCGAGTACACCCGTGAGGCCGGCGTTCGCGGACTCGAGCGTGAGCTAGCCAGTGTGTGCCGCAAAGTAGCGCGGCGCGTAGTGGTCAAGGGGCCGGAGACCAAGGTGCGCGTCGACGCCGCGCGCGTTGAGAAGATGCTCGGGCCGCCGCGACACCGGGCAGGAAAGGTGCACGAGACCGACCAGATCGGCTTCGTGAACGGGCTGGCCTGGACCCAAGCCGGCGGTGTGATGGTGCCGGTCGAGGTGCTGGCGCTGCCGGGCTCGGGCAAGATCACCATGACCGGCTCGCTCGGAACGGTGTTCCGGGAGAGCTGTGAGGCGGCGATCGCGTGGATGCGGAGCCGTGCGGATCAGCTGGGCCTGGAGAAGGACTTCTGGCAGCACGTGGACGTGCACGTCCACGTGCCCGAGCTTTGGGGCGTGGACGGCCCCAGCGCCGGCATCACGCTCTCCACCGCCATCGTCAGCGCGATCTGCCGCATTCCGGTCCGCCGCGACGTCGCGATGACCGGCGAGATCACGCTGCGCGGCTTCGTCAAGCCGATCGGCGGCCTCAAGGAGAAGTTGCTCGCTGCGCAGGCCGCGGGGGTGACCCGGGCCTTGATCCCAGTCGACAACGAGAAAGACCTCCGCGACGTACCACGGGGCCTGCGGGAGACGATGGACCTGCATCTGGTCTCGACGATGGACGAAGTGCTGACCCTCTCTCTCGCAGTGGAGCGTAGGGATGAAATTTTCAGGGGCGACCCGCGCGGCCTGCCGAGCTGACCCAAAGGCCCGCCACACCGACCCCGGACGGTGCTTGACTATCCGAGCCCGTACCGCTTCAACTTGTAGAGCAACGACGACCGCGGGATCCCGAGCTCCTTCGCGGCGGCCGAACGGTTCTGACCGTGCTTCGCCAGCGCGGAGTCGAGGATGGCGCGCTCCGTCTGCTCAAAAACGGCGGCGGGGCGCTCGCCGATGAGCCGGACCCGCGGAGCGGGTGTATCCAACGGGTTGAAGACCAGACTCCCGAGCTCGACGCGTGGCCCGGTGAGCACAAAGGCGCGGGTGAGCACATTTCGTAGCTCACGCGCGTTGCCGGGCCACTCGTGCCGCTGCAGCGCCTCCATGGCATCGTCGTCGATCTGCATGTCCGCGTGGATGCGACGGGCCACGGTGCGCGCGATGACCGCGATGTCGTCGGGCCGCTCGCGGAGGGCCGGCAGCCGTACGGCCAACACCGCCAGGCGGAAGTAGAGGTCGCTCCGAAACCTCCCCTTCTGCGCATCCACGCCCAGATCGCGGTTGGTCGCGGCCACCACGCGGACGTCCGGAAACGCGGTGTCCGCCCCGCCCACGCGCCGCACCTCGCCGCTCTCCAGCACGCGGAGCAGCTTCGCCTGCGCATCCTCGGGCAGCTCGCCGACCTCATCCAGAAACAGCGTCCCGCCGTCCGCGCGCTGAAAGGCGCCGTCCCGGCGTTCTGCCGCCCCGGTGAACGCGCCCTTTTCGTGCCCGAACAGCTCGGATTCAAACAGGTTCTGGGCGATGGCACCGCAATTCACCGCGACGAACGGCCGACCCGAGCGCGGGCTCGCATCGTGAACGCCTCGGGCGGCGAGCTCCTTTCCCGTCCCCGACTCCCCGAGCAACAAAACCGGCGCGTGGTGCGCCGCCACCCGACGAAGGATGCCGAAAACGCGCTGCATGACGGGGGTGTTGCCGACCATGTCGCCAAAGTGATCCGCCAAGGGCTGCTCGGTGAGCGCGTCCCAGTGCACAAGAAACTCTGTTCCACCAATGCGCACTTCTTCTCCCGGGTACACCGGGAACACATCCCTCACCCGGACACCGCCCACGAATGCCGCCCCAGCGCCCGGCTCGATCAGGGTGCGCCCGTGGAGCAGCCGGATCTTGACGTGGTCCTTCACCAGCGTAGGGTCCTTGATGGCCCACTTCGACCCGGCCCCCCCGACGGTCATCCGTCCGCCCTTGAGCCTGATCCTGTGCCCCTCTGCGGGCCCGCGAGTCACCGTCAGGAAAGCCTGTTCGACAGCCAGCTCGACGTCGGCCGCGACCAGCTCCTCATCCCGCTGCTCGGGCTGGGCCTGCTCGGTGGGTCGGGCGCTTGACCCGTCCTTGAGATCGCAGACCACCAGAAACGGTCCGACCTTCAAGCGGTCGCCGTCCTTGAGTTGGCTGCGCTGCACCCGCTCCCCGTTCAGGAAGGTCCCATTCGACGAACGATCCAGCAAGAAGTAGGAGCCGTCCAACTGATCGATCACGCAGTGGGAGCGGCTCACCTCGGTGTCGGGCAGCACCACGTCGCAGTCGTCAACTCGGCCGATCCGCGTGCGTGTCTGGCGAAGGCGAGCGACGAACAGCGGCGCTTCTGGGGGCGAATCGGCGGGCGAATCGGCGCAGCCGCTGCGAAAGAAGAGGAGGCGAGCCATGTTCTAACTGTATGGCGGATCCCGGGGACCGGCCAGATGCCCTGGCAGCGCTCGGGGAAACGTGATTCCCGGCGTTCGTAGATCATTTTCGTCGAACGCTGAGAATCACAGGTAGATAGGGCTTTGAAGGCAGGTGTGGGCCGGTAACCACACCGCTCAACACTCGCACAACGAAGCCACCGCGACGAAGTGGCCCGCAGCGAGGGCGCGCGCGAGGGCGACAAGAGGTTCCCTTGGCAACACGGTCCCTGTCGCAAACGTCCTTATTCGATCCTCGGTTTGCCATGCCCGACATCCTCGCGCCGGGCAGTGTGGCCTGGGTGCTTGCTCAGCACGGCAACCTGATCTTCCCGGACTGGCTCGCATCGGGCTGGCGCGGGAGCGGTCGTCGAGGTCGATGCACGATGGCGGGCGGCGATGGGCGGCCGATGGGCGGCCGATGGGCGGCCGATGGGCGGCCGATGGGCGGCCCGACGGGCGGCCCGACGCCATGCGAGCGCACGATGCGGGATTTTGAAACGTTCCTCCGGGAGCTTCATCGCGATAGCGGCATCACGCGCGGGGTGCTGCTTCACGAGCATTTGTTCCTCATCTGCTGCGAGAAGGGCATCGCCGACCCGGCGAAGTGGGCCGCCGACAGCAGCCCGATGTGGTGCTACCGACTGGAGGAACAGGGATGCGCTTCCCGAGTGACCTGGGTCCGGCTTTGCGTCTTTGCGCCTTTGCGAGCACCGTCTTCCTTCCCCCCTCGGGACCAAGGATCGGTGAAGGGCCACCGTTCCCGGAGGCCGAACCCGCCCGCGCGAACCGTGGAGGGAGCAACGCCGAACGCTGCTAGGGCGTCCGGGAAAGGCACTCCGTGATCGCGGCCAGCGCGCCGGCGTCACCCCAGTGAGTGTCCCCGCCGGTCCGGGTCCAGGAACGGATGGCGATGACGTTTCCGGCGCGCAGCACGTAGCTGGTGCCGCCAGCAGGTGTGGTGCAGCCAATCATCTCAAGAGCATCACAGTAATGGTCAACAAACTCCCCGTTAAACAGGGTGTCTTTGCTGTCTGGATCGGACCGGCAGTACCGCAGTTCACGCAAGACGGCGGCGCGGGCACCCACGCCGGTGCCGTCGATCGGAGCGCCCGGCGCCAACACCACCCGGATGGAGCGCTGGAACGCCCCCGGCACCCTCACCGCCGGCCAGGTCTCCGCCGAGAACCCGTCGAGGCTCGCTGTCACCGTGTAGAGCCCCCCCGTCAGTTCGCCGAAGTGCACCCGACCCTCGTCGTCCGACACCCCAACTCGCGGTGCAACGAGCGCCGGCCCGTCCAGCGTGACCTGCGCGCCGGCGTGAGGGAGCGCGATGGTATCCACGACGGTGATGTCCAGGCTGCCCACCGGGTCCACGCGCCTGGGGCGCGCCCAGCCCGAGGAGACCACCGGCCCGATCAGGAACCACGTCAGCGCCGCCACACCGATCCGCATGGGTACAGTCTACTCGTCCGGCTCGCCGAGCCGCCAGAGCCAGACACCGTCCGCCTCGCTCGGCGGACCGTTCGCCGCCGTCATCGCCGCCAGCACCCCCTTCCGCTCGCTCTCGGACATCCCCCCCGCATGAACCACAAGCACCTTGAAACCGGCCCGCACCGCCACTCCCAGCGCTTGCGGCACGCGCGGGGTCTCGGGCGCGACCCCCCAGCCGGCCTCACGGCCTAGGGCATCGAGCAGCACGGTCTGGATGGGGTTCCCGCCACGCCCGAACGGATCCGCGATCGGCTGCCCGTGTACCGTCTGGGCGAGGAGCTCGTCCTCCGGCAGGCGCCCGACCCCGCCGCGAGACCTCGCCCGCGCCGGGAACTCGATCACCGGCCCGCTGACCTCGTGCATCCACGCCTGAGGCCGAAGTTCAAGCGCGGGCAGCGGGAGCTGCACTGGGCTCGACAGCTGCACCTCCAGCCCGACAAAGAGCGCGCCCAGCACGAGCGCTGGGGTGGGCAGGAACCCTGCCGCGACCACGGCGAGCTCCCATGCGGGCACAGCGTACTGCTGCGGCTTCCACGCGAGGTGGCCGAGCGGGAAATGACGGTACCAGAGGTCGAACGGCAGGGGAAAAGTCAGGCCATGGTCCCGGGCGCTCCCCCAGGCAATAGACGCGAAGATGGCCGCCCCGCCAGCGAGCGTAAAGACCGTGGCGGCGTGGCGGCGGGCGCCCTTGGCACGGGAGGGAGCACCCTGGGAACGACGGAGGCCCAGGATCGCGAGCCCTACTGCCCCGATGGTGAGCGCGGGCAGCCCGAAGCCCGACCAGCGGCGCGGACCCGTGGTCGGCACCAGCAGGCGCAACTCCCGCGGCCACGGCCAGGCCGGCGTAGGGGTCACGCCGACCTGAGGCTGGGCGGGAGGCATGATCGCGTCCAGCATCATCGTACGCGGAGGCCAATCGCCCTGCCGCGTACGCTGGGTGATCTGCCCGTCGCGGCCGGATTCGGCGCTGTGCAGGCCCCGGGCACAGAGCAAGCCGACCGGCACGATGAGGATCAGGGACAGCAGCGACATCGGCGGAAACCGCCGCAGCGCGACCAGACCGAGCAGGAGCAGGCCGCCGGCCAGACACCAGGCGTGGGCCTGGTAGGGAGCGGAGGCGATCAGCGCGCTCCCCTCCAGACCGAGGCGCAGCGCGCGGCGGACGCCCGGAAGCCCTCGCCATCCATATCCTCCCCCCCCAGCCCCGAACCCGCCCGCGAACGTGGCGAGGGCAAAGAGCGCCCAGCAGGTGCCCATGCCCTCCGTCTGTCCGTCCACGAAGCTCCCAAGGACCGGAGGGCCCAAGACGGTCAGGGCGGCGACAGCCGCTGCACGGGTCCCTGACTGCCCCAAAGCGAGCGAGAGCCGGCCTGCGGCGATGCCGGTCAGCGCGAGCAGCGCAGTGGTCAGCACCAGCAGGGCCGGCGACAGGCCCACGAGCGGGGTCAGCAGGGTGAGAACGAGCTGGTTCAGCGGGTCGAGGGGGTAGAGTGAGATGCCCCGGGGAAAACCGACGTTGGGAAAGTGAAGCGGGACAGCGTGGTCCGTCCAGACGCGATGCTGCACCAGCCAGGCCACCCACGCGTGGTCCCGAATCTCCCCCTCGGCGCGACCGACGAACCGATGAGCCGGGTCCAACCACGCGGGAAACGTAGCCGCAAATGCCAGCAGCACCGGAAGCCAGACCCGGGCCGGGATCCGCAGCCGACCGCTACCCACGCGGCGGCGGGTCCAGGACCGCGAGCCGGACGACGCCCTCGGCTCCCGACTTCATGTCGTAGGGCGCGAGCCATGCGGTGAGGATCTCCCGGGCCAGATCGGGGGTGAGCGTCCGGTGCGCCAGGCAAAGCACGTTCGCGTGGTTCCAGACGCGGGCTGCCGCAGCGGTCTGCGCGTCCGAGCAGAGCGCAGCCCGGACCCCCGGGAGCTTGTTGGCAGCGATGCACACCCCTGTCCCCGTCCAGCAGAGCAGGATGCCCTCGTCGGCCTCCCCACCGACCACCCGGCCCGCGGCCTCCGCAGCCACGGTCACCCACGGGTGTTCGGCCCTGTCCGCGGCGGCGCCTCCACGCCAGACAGAGTGGCCGAGCCGCTCCAACTCGAGGACGATCACCCCGTCCACGTCGCTCCACTCGTCCGAGGCCACAGCGATTCGCATACGGGCAGGGCTAATCAGGCCCCGCCCCGCCCGCCTTCACATCTGCGGCGTCGGCGCGATAGTCCCGGCGTCTCTCATAGGCCCAAGATGCACCGTTCGACCCCTTCCCTCCTGCTGATCCCTGCGTTCCTCTCGGCCTGCGGCTCCGACGAATGCCCCGAGGGCGAGAAGAAGAACCTCGACGCGCTGTGCGTCGTCGACCCCTACGCCGACGTGGATGACACAGCGGCGGACACCGACACCGACACCGACACCGACACCGACACCGACACCGACACCGACACCGACACCGACACGTCCACCCCGGAGGAGTGCACTGAGGACATCTGCGCCACCTACGGGAGCGCGTTTGGCGAGGTCGCGGTCAGCATCACCAAGGCCGCTGCGGCAGACGCCCAGTTCGAGCCTTTTTTTGCGCCCCTCGTCGCTGCAGGACCGGCCGCGGAGGATGCCTTCGCCGCCAGCCTCGCGAACTTCATCGGGGATGCCTACGGGTGCACAACGGGCACCTACACCGGCCCCAGCATGATCGACGCCCACACGGGCATGGGCATCACACAGGCGCAGTACGACGATTTCGTGGGGCTCATCGCCGGCGTCCTCCTCGACGCCGGCGTCACGGAGCACGAGGTGAGCTTTTGCTTCGCTCCGGCGCTGACCGACCCGGCGTTCTCCAGCGAAATCGTCGCCCGCTGACCGCCGTGTTCTACCGCCCCCACCTCGATCCCTCGCGCTCGGTGATCGTCAGCTGCGCCATGTCGGGCGTCGTGGCCAACCGGGCTCAGTGCCCGGCGATCCCGTACACGCCCGAGGAGTACGCCCGGGAGGCCCGGCGCGCGTACGAAGCAGGCGCGGTCGCGATGCACATCCACGCCCGCACTCCCGACGGCGTACCGAGCTTCGCGACGGAGGACTACCGGAACATCCGCGAGGCGATCGTGGCGGAATGCCCGGTGATCATCAACTTTTCAACCGGTGCGCTGGGCGTCTCGGTCGAGGAGCGGATCGCGTACCTTCGGGCTGTAAAGCCGGCGGTCGCAGCCCTGAACATGGGATCGATGAACTACGCGAAGTACAGCGCCGCGAAGAAGAAGTTCGTCTTCGACTTCGTATTTCCGAATCCGCACGCGGAGATCATCGCGTTTGTGGAGGCGATGCGTCAGGAGCAGATCCGACCCGAGATGGAGTGCTTCGATCTGGGCCACGTGGGCAGCGCACGGGTATTGGCCGACATGGGGCTGATCGACCGCCCGTACATGATGAGCCTCGTGATGGGCGTGGTCGGCGGCATCCCCGCGACCACCGAGAACCTCTGCCACATGGCAAACCAGCTGCCGGAGGGCGCGGAATGGCAGGTGGTGGGCATCTCGCACGACCAATGGAGGCTCTGCGCTGCGGCCTGTGCGCTCGGGGGCAACGTCCGCGTAGGGCTGGAGGACAACTTTTACGTGTCCGACGGGGTGATGGCGACCTCCAACGGGGATCTCGTCGCCAAGGTCGTCCGAATGGTCAAGGATCAAGGCAGGAAGCTGGCGACTGTCGATGAGGCCCGGGCCCGACTGGGCACCGTACACCGCTGACCCTCCCCGGGTGGCTCAGCGCTCCTCGTCCTCGAACGCTTCGCTCTCCATCGGCGACTCGTCTGGCATCACACCCGGTGTGTTGGCCCCCTCTTCCGGATCCTCGTCCGCGTAGCCCGTAGCGCGCGGCGTGTAGCCCCGCGTAGTGGACGGCAGGATCGCCTCGGCTCCCCCGGGCAGGGCTAGTCCAAACGGCGGGAGCGGCTCGGTGACCAGCACCACGGACAGCACGTCCGACGGGACCGTCCCCCGCACGTAGCCCATCCACTCCGATGACCCACCCCACGGCGCCAGCACCACGTCGTCCGGGACGGGGAACCGCTCTCCCGCCACGTTGGGCAGGACCTCCATGACGCGATTCCATGCCGGCATGGCCGCCTTTCCACCGGTCTCCTTGTCGCCGATCGACGAAGTGCCGTCTGTCCCCACCCAGACCACACAGGTGTAGCGAGGGGAGTAGCCCGCGAACCAGGCATCTACAAAGTTTGAGGTAGTACCGGTCTTTCCCGCGAAGTCCATCCCCGGCCGCTGCCCCCGCTTCGCGGTGCCGTTCTTAAATACGTTTCGCATCATGTCCACGACCACGTAGGCCTCCGCCTGCGGCATCGCGCGGTCACCCGCGCCCCCCGGGAGCTGGAAGCTCTGGTCGGGAAACTGGACCACTGAACCCGCCGCCCCCAGCTCGCGCCCCTGCCTGTCGGCGATGCGCGTGATGTAAACTGGGTCTTTATGCACGCCCAACCTGGCGAACGTAGAGTACGCTACGGCGAGGTCCATCGGGGTGACCTCGGACGAACCGAGCGCCACGGTCAGGTCGTGTCGCAACGGTGTCCGGACCCCCAGCCGCCGGGCGAGCGTGACCACGTTGTCGATCCCGGACTCCAAGCCCAGCCGCACCGCGACCGTGTTGAGCGACAGCGCGATCGCGGTGCGAATGGGAATGTTTCCGTGGTACTTCCCATCGTAATTCTGCGGAGACCACATCCGGCCGTTCGTGCCGGGAATCGAGAAAGGCCCATCGAGGATGACGTCGGTCTGGCGCCGGCCGTTCATGACCGCAGCCGCGTAGACGATCGGCTTGAACGCGCTCCCGGGCTGACGCCGGGCCTGAGTCGCCCGCACGAACCCCTCCAGCCCGACGTCGTAGCCGCCCACCTCGGCTACGACGTTGCCGGTGGCGTTCTCGATCACCACCGCCGCCGCCTCGGCCCACGGGCGCTGGTGCAACTGCACGGTTTGAAGGCCGTCGGTCAGCTCCGGGTCGGCAGGCATGCACACGTCGAGCACATCCCCGTCACGCAGCACGGCGGACAGCGCGGCCGGCGGACGGGGATGAGGCTTGCCGCGCTCGTCGAGCGAGGGCGCCTGTCGCACCTTCTTCTCCAGCTCCGTCGCGGCGAGGACGAAGGAGAACGGCCCGGCCTGAAGCCGCGCTCCGCCGGTGGCCGGCGCCCACAGGCCAAGAAAACACTCCGCCGACCTCGGCGTGCGGAATTCACCCGTCTGGGGGTCCAACTGGAGCCTGTCACCCCGCTTGAGGAAGGCCTCCCGGGCCGCAGCAGGGATGTTGCGCATCGGTCCGCGAGCACCCTGCCGCTCCTCGAGATCGCTCAAGGCCTGCTGAACGGCGGTCTCCGCGATGCGTTGAACGCGTGTGTCGAGGGCGGTGTGGATCTGGAGGCCTTCGACGAACGGCCGGTCCTGCCCGAACAGGCGCCTCACTTCGCGGCGGGTCTCGGTGAGGTAGGCGGTATTGGGCCCCGGCGCGCTGGTCACCCGCGGCTCGATCACCGAGTCCTGAAGGAACTGGCTCGCGTCCACCGCGCTCACGAAGCCCTGGTTCACCATGAGGCGAAGCACCTGCTCGCGGCGTTGCGCCGCCACCCCCGGGTTGTGCCGAGGGCTGTACCGCGATGGCGCCGGGACCAGCCCCGCGAGCAGCGCAGCCTGCCCGGCGTTCATCTCTCGAGCTGAGATCCCGAAATAGTCCTGAGATGCGGCCTCCACCCCGTAGTTCCCATTGCCCAACGCGACATAGTTGACATACAGCTCGAGCAGCTGCATCTTGCCAAGCTCACGCTCGAGCCGGTAAGCGAGCACAGCCTCCTTGACCTTACGCCGGTAGGACTTCTCCTTCCCGACCAGCAGGTTCTTCACCAGCTGCTGAGTGATGGTCGACCCACCCTGCTTGGGCCCACCCCCGCCTCTCAAGTTGACGATCAGCGCGCGGGCGATGCCCACCGGGTCCACTCCCTCGTGCTCAAAGAAGCGCCGGTCCTCGCTCGATACAAACGCCTGCCAGACCACGGGTGGCAGGTCGGCGATAGGCACCCAAACGCGGCGCTCCAGGTAGAACTGGTCGACCCGGGTGTTGTCCGCCGCGAAAACCTGAACCGAGCACGGAAAGCGGAAGACGGCGTCCTTGTCGAAGGTCTCAGGGAGCGTTGACAAGATCTCGCGGTCCAGCCACTGATAGCCGTACCAGCCGGCGGGGGCTGCGAGGAGCAGCCCGGCGACACCCAGCCGGAGCGTCCAACGGCCGACAAACCGGGCGATTCCCGACATACGCGATCGCCAAGGGGGAGCGGGCGCGGGGACCGGACGCTCGGGCGACACGAGCCGGGGGATATCAAGAAACACCGCGGCAGGTACTGCCTGCATTGACCTTCTCGCGGCGGGCCGGTAGCATGCCGCCAGCGCCCGTCCCATGGGCGCGCCGAGCCAAGAATGACCGCCGACGGCCCACACCCCTACCCCGCTCCCTCCGGCATCCCCGCGGTGTACGGAGGGCAACGACGACCGGACCTCCGAGCGATGGCCAGACCGTCGCTCCGAGTGCGCGTCTGCGATGGCGGTGCGGCCTCCGGGTCAGCGCCCATCGGCTACACGCGTGACGCAAGCATGGACGGCTGCTTTCTCGCTACCTCGCGCGTGCTCCGGGTCGGCGACATCCTGCCGATCACCCTCGCAGCCGGCGCCGGCGACATGGACGCCGACATCGAGGTGGTGCGAGTGACCCCGGAGGGCGCCGGCCTTCGCATCCGCTCCATGCCCCCCAGCGACCGGAAGCGCTTCCGCCGTCTCGTCGCGCTGGCCAACTCGGTCGTCGGAACACGGAACGCCGCGCAGCGCGTGCTCGACGCGGGCCGACGCACGACCCCACCCATTCGCGACCCCGCACAGGTTCGCGCGCTCTTCTGCGCAGCGATCGGAGAGCGCCTCAGGATGGTGGCGGCCGATCAGGACAGGATGTGGGAGGGAACCATCGAGGGGCAACGCGGAGATGTGCTGACCGTCCGGCTATCGGACCCGCCGGATGAGGGAACTCCGGTGTACGCAGTGCTCGACCACGCGCACGTGAACTACGCGTTCGCGGAGGTCGTGCGGCGGTGCACCGCAGCGGGCGTCGAGATCGGAGTGCCCATCGAGGTCGGGTTCGCCGAGCGTCGCTCCCGGGAGAGGACCACGGTGGAAGGCGCCTCGCTGGCGCTCCCGCTCCCGGGCGCCCCAAGGGAATTCGCCAGCTTCCCGGTCATCGAGATCGGGGAGGGAGGCCTGTCCGTCCTCGCGGGGGCTCGTTCCTGGGTCCTGGGCGTCGGCGCCCCACTGAGCGGCGCTCAGCTCCTACACGGTGAAGGAGCGCGGCCGCTCGACGGGGCCGTCGTGGTCCGGGTGTTGAGGGGGGTGAGCGAAGCCGGCGGCCCCGAGACCGTGCGGGTGGGGATCGCGACCGGCCCCGACCGGCGCCCGCTGGTCACCGAGCAGCGTGAGGTCGTCGGCGGATGGATGGAGCGCCTCCGAGCGCGGCTCGGCGATTTGCTCGGCAGGGCTTCGCTCCGCCCGGGAACCACAAGCGCACCTAGCGGCCCGCCCACCGAAGACCCCCGAGTCCGGTTCCTCAACCGCCGCGGCCAGAAGATCGTGGGGCTGCTCGATTTCGCTGAACCGGACTGCGCGCTGCGCGGGGCGACGATGCCGCTCGTGCTGGTGGTGCCTGGCTTCTCCGGGCGGAAAGAGCAGATGAGCCAGCTCGCCACCACCCTCGTCGACACCTTCCGTCGGCACCATCAGGACATCGCCGTCCTTCGATTTGACGGCACGAACAACCTCGGCGAGAGCGAGAAGGACCCCGGAAACGAGGTCGATGGCAAACACACGCTGCACTACCGCCTGTCGGGAGTGGAGTCGGACGTGCTTGGCGCTCTGGACTGGTGCCAGCGCAACGACCGCGTCCGCCCGTCCTCGATCATCGTGGTCTCGGTGAGCTTCGCCGCCTCTGCCGTGATGCACCTGCTGGCGAATCCCGAGGTGAAACGACAGTTCCCCGAAGTTGGCCTGTGGGTGTCCTACATGGGCGCACCCGATCCCCGGGATGCGATCCTCCATGTCTCCGGGCATCACGACACCGTGGCCACCACCGACGAGGAGCACGGCCTCGTCACCTTGATCGGGTGCGTCGTGGACGGCCACGCGTTCTGGAGCGACGCTCAAGCCCTCGGCCTTGGCACGCTGGTCGAGTCCGAACGGGACATGGCGCAGATCAACACCGATGTGCTGTGGATAGCGGGGCAGTACGACGGCTGGATGGATCTCGCGCGCGTACGTCGCGTGATGGAAGTAGCCGCAAAAGGGGCGCGCCGGCTGATCGTCGCCGACACCGGGCACGTCCCGAAGACCGGGCGCGAGGCCCAGCGCCAGTTCGCGCTGATCACTCAGGAAGTTTGGGCGCACGTGCACAAGTCGCCGATCAACGAGTGGTACCCACCGCTGGCCCGCCTGCGGGCGCGGGAACGGGCGGAGTGGCTCGCCGCGCGGGGCAGCCCGCCCCCGGACCCGGAAGCGTTTTGGCGGCGCTACCTGCTCGCTTCCTCCTCACCCGCCGAGACACTCGATGGGCATCTGGGCTTCGATGTGCTCGTCTGGTACCCCTCGTATCGAGCGTTCATCGAGAGCCAGGCCGACGCGCTGAACCCTGCGGGGCTCGATGTGCTGGAGCTTGGCGCGGGCACCGGCAACCTCACGCAGGCCCTGCACGCGCGCCACCCCCGAAGCCTGCTCGCGCTCGATCTGGTCCCAGAGGCGCTGATCCGGCTGCGGGAAAAGGTGCCTGGGGTCGCGACTGCAGTGGTGGACCTCGATGGTACCCCACGAACCGCCATGCGCCGGTTCGCCGCCGGTGAGCTGCGGAGCTTCAGCTCCCTGCGCGGTCGGGTACCGGTGGCGAGCGAGCTGCTCACGCGGCTGGACCAGCTGGGAGACCCGCGGGTGTACGCCGCGGCCAGCGGTCGGACGGTCGACCTTCGCCCCCTCGTCCGTTCAGGAGAGCTGAGCGCCGACGCCAGCCGGGCCCTCGCCGAGCTCGCCGGACTCCACGACGGACCGGGAGGCCTGCCGCTCCCAGACGCGAGCGTTGACCGCGTCGCCATGAGCCTCGTGCTCTCCTACCTGCAGCAACCCGACGACGTGCTGTTCGAAATTCGACGGGTTCTGCGCCCCGGAGGCGAGCTGGTGATCTCATCCATGGTCCGCGACGCGGATACTTCCGCCATGTTCACCGCCTGCGTGCAGGCCATTCAAGCGGCGCCAGACAGCGCTTTTGGGCGAGGAGGTCGGGCCCCGGTGCTCGAGGCGGCGCGCCACATGCTCGACGCGTCCAGCGAGCTCTTTCGGCTCGAAGAAGAGGGATACTTCCGGTTCACCAACCCCGCCGAGCTCGCCGACCGCGTCACGGTCGCGGGGTTCGAGGTGCTGCAAACCGGGACCGGCTTCGGATCCCCGGGTCAGGCGGTTTGGCTCCGCTGCCGGAGGCTGCCTTGAGCGTCATGGTCCCCCCGCCGGTACCGGCGTCCTCCCCGTTCGATGAAGCCGAATTCCGTCAGGATCAGGCCGAATCGTCCATCGGTTCCATACGCATCGCGACCGCGCTCGGCGTGCTCGCCTTCGTCCTGTTCGGCTTCGTCGATCCCTTCCTCGCCCGCGACACCCTGACCCTGCTGATCGAGGTCCGCGCCGGCGTGGTGGCCGTCCTCCTCGCGATTCTGGCCGCCACATTTTTCGCAACTGAGCACGTTCGCCGATGGACGTTTCTCATCTCGATAGGCACGTGCATCTGGATGGGCTTCGGCGTGATCGTCGTGACCGCGCTGGTCGGAGGCGCTGCCACGAACTACCACGAGGCGCTGCTGCTCACGTTCTTCGGCTTCGGCGCGCTCCCCTTTCCCTGGCGCTGGCAGCACGCGCTGGTCACGTACAGCAGCACGGTGCTCGCGTACGACGTCGTAATGCTGTGGAACGACCTCGATGGCTCCACAGCGCAGTGGATCACGGTCAACGCCGTGCTGTGGGTCGCCGTGCTCATCGCCACCGCGATCACCTGGCACGCCGGCAACCTCCGGCGACAGGAATTCTCGACGAGGGCGAAGCTGGCCTCGGTGAACCGTCAGCTTCACGTGCTGGACACCGCGAAGACCGCGTTCTTCACCAACATCTCCCACGAGCTCCGCACGCCGCTGACGCTGGTGCTCGCCCCGCTGGAGTCGCTGCTCGAACAGTCCGAGGACCTCACTCAAGCACAGCAGGAGCAGCTCAACCTCGCCCGGCGGTCCGCCTTCCGGCTCTTGAGGTTGGTGGATGACCTGCTGGTGCTGTCCCGGATCGAAGGCGCCGCGCTGCGGCTGTACAAGTCCACCTTCGACCTCAGCGCCATGGCGGGCAAGCTGACGGAGGAGGCCGCGACCCTGGCCAAGCGGAAGCAGATCGAGGTGACCTTCGTCTCCGTCCCAGCGTCCATCCTGATGCGCGGCGACGAGGAGCAGACGGAGCGGGTGTTGCTCAACCTGCTGGCCAACGCGCTGAAGTTCACCCCCGCTGGCGGAACCGTCCGGGTGAGCGTCGCAGCGCGGCGCGGCGCAGCAGGCGCGACCCTGCTCGACATCTCAGTGGCGGACACCGGCCCTGGCATCCCCGAGGGCGAACGTGAGCAGGTGTTTGAGCGCTTCCATCAGGTCGACTCCAACGACGGCCGGCGGTTCGGGGGCGCCGGCATCGGCCTCTCCTTGGCGCGGGAGCTGGTCCAATTGCATGACGGCACGATTCAGGCCGAGGCCAACCCGGGCGGAGGGACGATCGTACGCATCGTGGTGCCCTCTGGGACGCGTTCGGCCCGCGACTCGATCCCGCTGAAGATGGTCGACAACCTCGGGATGCCGGAGTGGCACGAACAGATCCGGCGCGTAGACGAATACCGGCTCCTCGGCTTGGACGAGGCTACCGAGCGGCGCATCGGGCGGCGGCAGGGCCAGGGCGTCACCCAGGCGACCGTGCTGGTGATCGAGGACAATTCCGACACCCTGCGCTACCTCGCAGGGGTGCTTGGCACCAGCTACACGGTGCTCGCCGCGGCCAATGGGAGGACCGGCTTGCGTATGGCGGTGGAGCGTCGTCCCGACTTGATCTTAAGCGACATCACCATGCCCGAGATGGATGGCTGGCAGATCGTCACGAAGCTGCGCGAAGACCCGCTCACCCGCAGCATCCCCGTGGTGCTGCTCACGGCCAGAGGCGCCTCCGAGGACAAGCTGCGCGCACGGGAGCAGGGGGCAGACGCCTACATGACGAAGCCGTTCCAAGTGAGCGAGCTGATGACGGTGATCCGGGGGCTGCTGCGAAATCAGAACGACCGGGAGAGCCTTCAGGCGGCCCGCCGGGATGAGGAGCTGGACTCGCTGATCCGGGGTGTGCTTCAAAGCGTGGGCGGACCGGCCGAGCAGCTCGCCCGGGACCCCACCGCCCTACGCGCCATCGAGCGACTCCAGCAAGCGCTGGCAACGCTGGTGGCGCTGCTCCCATTGAACGCGAGCGAAGAAAAACGGCGAGTGCCGACCCGCGCGTCCGAGCTCGTGCGCCGGGCGACCGAAGCCCTTGGGGACGACGCCCGCCGCATCGACCTGCAGTTCGGCTCCGACCGCTCCGTAAACGTCGTGCCCGACCGACTGGAGCGGGCGCTGCTGGAGCTGTTGCAAAACGCGCTCCGGGCCTCGCCGTCCGACCGATCGGTCACGGTGCTGACGCTGGATGAGGGCGGAAGCGGGGTAGCGTTCGTCGTTCGGGATGATGGCCCGGGAGTGCATGCGGCGGTCCGAGAGCGTATCTTCCAGCCCTTCTACAGCGCCACAGGGCGACCGGGGCTCGGACTGGCGCTGGCCCGCCGGATCGCGCGGAGCGAAGGAGGGACGCTCACGCTCGACTCCGAAGATCGGCCGTTCGGAGCCCGCTTCGTGCTCAGGCTGTCGTGAACCCCCCGGAGCCAGAGGACGACGCCCAAGCAGCGCGGCGGCGCTCCGGCGCGGTGAGGGGGAACGCGCTGGTCGGCGTCGTCGCGCTCGCTTTCGCGGGGCTGCAGCTTGGCGCGGGGGAACGTCAGCTCGCCTTCGGGGCCGCCGGGGTCGCGCTGGCGACGGCGTTGCAGCACCCGTGGGGATCGAGCGGTCCCCAAAGGAGCCGGTTCGGCCACGTCCCTGCGGTCATCGCCACGCTGATCGCGCCGTGGGCGATTCAGGCCCCGGCCGAAGTGTTCGCCGCCGCAGCGATGATCGCGACTGGGCTCGCGGCCATGGTCCACCCCTCAGGCGCGGCGGCTGCGATAGGGGCGCTTGGAAGCTGCGCGCTCGCCGCCTCCAACCCGGACGCGCTCCCGCTGCTGGCCACCACTGTGCTAGGCTGCGCGGCGACAGTCGGCTTCGCCCACATCATCGGCGAAGCCCGTGAGCGGGCAGACGCACGCGGCCAGACGCAGCGCCACCTCGTCGATCGCTACACCCTCGCGAGTGAAGGCGCGCAGACCGGGCTCTGGCATTGGACGGTGCCCGAGGAGGAGGTCTACCTCACGGTTAGGGCGGTGGAGTATCTGGGCCTCCCCCCGCGGGTCACACATCCCGTCACCACCTGGTTGGACGCGTTGAGCACCGGCGACGGTCAAGCGCTACGCGCTGAGATCGCGCGGTTCATCGTCAGCGACCGCGGCAGGTTCGAGCAACGGGCGAGAGTCAACGTCCCTGGTAGAGGCGAACGTACGCTGCTGTTCCGTGGGTGCATGGCGCAAGACTCCGCGGGCATGATCAGGGTCGGCGGCTCCATCGAAGACGTCACCGCCGCGATGCGGCATGAACGGGAGCTGCTCCGAAGCTCCTTCCACGACGCCCTCACCGGGCTGGCCAATCGGGCCCTGCTGCTCGACCGGCTCTCGCACGCCATCGCCCAGTGCCAGCGTTACCCCGGGCGCCCGTTCGCGATCCTGTTTCTCGACGTGGACCACTTCAAGCACGTGAATGACAGCCTCGGGCATCAGGTTGGAGACGCCCTGCTGTGCATGGTCGCGGAGCGGCTGGAGCGCTGCCTGCGGCCCTCCGATACGCTCGCCCGCTTTGGGGGGGACGAGTTCGTCGTCCTCGGGCACGAGCTGGGCGTAGGTCAGGCCGAAGTGCTGGCGGAGCGGATGATGACGGCGGTCCGCACTCCGTTCCTGGTGGATGGCCATGAGATCATCACCTCGGCGAGCATCGGAGTGGCCCCCGGCGGCCCCGGGTACACCGACGGCCTCAACCTGCTGAGGGACGCGGACACCGCGATGTACAGGGCAAAACACGAAGGGAGAGGCCGGGTGTGCGTATTCACCGAGGCGATGCACGCCGGCGCGGTGCTGCGGCTCGAAGTGGAGCGGGACCTCCACCACGCCGTTGACCGGGGGGAGCTCGAGGTCCACTACCAGCCGATCATCGGGCTCGCCAATGGTCAGGTCCATGGTTTCGAAGCCCTCGTGCGTTGGCGCAAAGGCGGCGTCCTGATCACCCCCGACAAGTTCATCCCGGTCGCCGAGGAGACAGGCCAAATCGTCCCGATGACGTGGTGGATCCTGGAGGAGGCCTGCAGCACCCTCGCAAACTGGCGGCGCAACGGGCTTGGCGATGACATCTGGGTCCACGTCAACTTCAGCGGTCGCCAGCTCTCCGAGGGCAACGCGGTGTTGGGGATCCTCGCCGTGATCCAGCGGTACAGCCTTCCGCCGAACGTCGTCCACATCGAGCTGACCGAGACCGCCGTGCTCCGGCAGGGCAGCAGCGTCGATGGCACGCTCCACGCGCTGCGGGCCGCGGGCGTCCAGGTGCACCTCGACGATTTCGGCACCGGCTACGCCTCGATCTCCTACCTGCATCGCTGGCGATTCGACGGGCTGAAGATCGACGGCAGCTTCATCCAGCGGATCGAGGAACCCACGCAGAGGTCAATCGTCTCGGCGATCATCCAGCTGGCGGGAGGGCTCGACATGCACGTCATCGCCGAAGGGGTGGAGACAGAGGCGCAAGCGGTCATCCTGCGGGGGTTGGGCTGTCAGTACGGGCAGGGCTGGTTGTGGTCCCCTGCCCTCACCTCGGACGCGGCGAAGGCGATGCTGGCGGGCCTGCTGGTACGATAGCGTCGTAGCTGACCCCAAGCTGCTGCATCACGAAGCCCCACGTGTCGGCCTGGAGCTGAACCGCCGGTGCCACCCCGTCCGCACCGCCGTGGCCGGCGTTCGCCTCGATCCTTAGGTAGATTGGGGCCAGACCATCCGAAACGGCGCCCTGCACTTCGGCAACGAACTTACGCGCGTGCATCGGATCTACACGATCGTCATGATCCGAGCTGGCCATGAACAGCGCAGGGTAGCGCACTCCCGCCTGCACGTGGTGGTAGGGCGAGTAGGCCCGCAGTGTCTTGAACTCGTCGGGATCGTCCGGTGTGCCGTACTCGGGGACCCAGGTCCGGCCGCTCCCGAACAACGGATACCGGATCATGTCCAACAGAGGCACCTGACATACGACGGCCTTGTACAGCTCAGGGTGCTGTGTCATCGCCACGCCAACCAGCAGGCCACCGTTCGACCCGCCCATGATGGCCAAGCGGGCCGGGGAGGTCCACGCGTGGCGCTCCGACCCGCCCCCAGAAGCTCCGGCATCCGAGCCGCCCGCGAGGTACCGGGCCGCGCCCGCAAAGTCGTCGAACACGTTTTGCTTGTTCGCTCCGAGCCCCGCTTGATGCCAGGCCTCGCCGTACTCCCCGCCGCCGCGCAGGTTCACCACCGCCCAGATACCCCCTGCCTCCAGAAACGGGTAAATGCTCGGCCGGAAGTTTGGGACCATCGGCACGGCGAACCCGCCGTACCCGTACAGCACCGTCGGATTGTTCCCGTCCCGGACGAGATCGCGGCGATGCACAAGGAACATCGGGATTGGCGTGCCGTCACGCGAGGGAAACCACACCTGCTCGGTGGTGAATCGCGCCGGCTCGATCGGTAAATCGATGTTCGCCCATAGATTTAGGGTACGCCCTGTGACGCTGTACCGAAACACCTGTCGGGGTGTCAGGAAGTCGCTGTATTGGATGTAGACGTCGTCTCCTTCGGCGTCGCCGGTGAAGGCGCTCACCGCGCCCAACCCGGGCAACGCGATCTCACGCACATCGGAGCCGTCCAAATTGGCCGTCCTGAGCCTGCTCGTGGCGTCTTTCAAGTAGGTGAGCGCGAGGTGCCCACCGTAGAGGCTGACGCTCTGCAGGGTCGCCACTGGGTCCTCCGGGATCACCGTTGTCCAGCGTTCCCGGGACCAATCGCTGGTCGATCCGCCCATCACCTTGTACCGGTCAGCGCCCTCGTTGGTGAAGACGTAGAACCTGTCGTTAGCGACGATCACTTGGTAGAGATGCGGCCTGCCGATCAGGAACGGCACGAAGCCCTGCCCGCCGTGCAGGTCCTGCACGTAGACGTCTACCGCGCTCCACCCATGCTGCACGTAGACCACGTGCCACCGGCCGTCCTCCGAAAGGGTGGACGCCAAGAACGTCGTCGGGTCGCCGGTGCGCGCGCGGACGGTGCGATCACTCTCCGCCGGCGTGCCCACGGCGTGGTAGCGGATTTCGGTGTACCCGGGCCGCTCGTCGATCGGGATGGACGGGTCGGTCGGCAGCCACTCGTAGTAGAACCCCGACCCATCCGGGACCCAGCTCGGCTCGGCGTACTTGGCCCCGTGGATCACGTCCGGCAAGTCACGCCCGGTGGCCACGTCCATGACGTGGAGGTCGGATTCGTCCGCGTGATTCGGGTGCGTCTTGTAAACGAGCAAGCGACCGTCCTGACTCGGCACGAACGAGCCCAGGCTGATGGAGCCCCACGCGTTCGGATCGATCAGCACCCGCTCCGGCGCACCGGGGGTCGCGCCATCGGTGACGTACAACACAGCCCGTTCGACCCGCGCGCTGGCCTTCAGCGTGAACAGGCGCTGTCCCGCCACGATCGGCGCCCCGATCGAATCGACGTAGAACAGCTCCGAGAACCGCTGCACCAGCCCGGGGCGACCTGCGAACTTCGCGATCTCGTGCCGTGCGTACTGGTCCTGTGCCTGCATCCACCGCTGAACCTCGGGGTCGTCTCCGTCCTCGAGCCACTGGTAGTCGTCGCGCAGGGTCACGCCGTGCAGGGAGTAGCCCGCCTCTCGCTTCTCGGTGGCAGGCCAAGCGGGGGGGGAGGGCGCGGACGGCACGGGGGGGGAGAGCGAGATCGGCACGGGGAAAACCTCTTTGGGGCATCCGGAGAGGGCAGCCGCAGCAAACAACAGCGAGCAGCCCGCCGTAGAAGCGGCGACCCCAACACCGGAACGCGGCTTGAGCGGGCGCCTGGGCATCGCGGGGGCTTAACGCGGGTGTTTCGGACGATCGAGGGCGACGCCGACCGGAGCCCCGAGCCGCCCCCACACGGATTAGTGGTCAGGCCCGATGCTCCAGTCCCGCTACGCCTTCCCTTTGGCCCTGATCCTCGTGCTCGCTGCGCTGGCCGGGGGGATTCGATTGTTCGTACTGTCGGCTCCGAAGCTCAAGCAGTGGCACCCGGACACCAAAGCCTACGAGCGCGACAAGAAGCTGGTGACGGGCGCCATCGGGCGAGCCCCGCGCATCTGGACA
>SHYV01000041.1 GCA_009692605.1 Myxococcales bacterium | reverse complement strand
TGGATGTTCGACCGCGTCGGCGTGGTCGAGGCCAGCCATCCGGACAAGGCGGACCCGGAAGAGGCGGCGATTGAGGCCGGGGCTCAGGACGTGAAGCCGGATGAGGAGAGCAGCGAGTTCATCTGCGAGGCTGCGGATCTGGACACGGTGCGCAAGTCTCTTGAGGCCGCTGGCTGGTTGGTCAGCTCGGCCGAGCTGGCTTGGGTCGCGAAAAACCCGGTCACGGTCGACGACGACCAGCGCAGGGAGATCGAAGCGTGGGTCAACGCGATCGATGAGAACGATGACGTGCACCGGGTTTACGTAGCGTTGGCGTAGCGTCCGCTTTGTCCGCGGCGCGGCCGAAGCCTGCGACGCGCCTTCAGCCGGTCACGCGCGCCTGCGAATCCCCAACGCTGCGCTGCCGACCATCCCCGCGAGCGCCATGCCGAGCGGCCACATGTACCGTTCGTGCCACAGCTTGTCCCGCCGCACGCCCCGTTCGGAGGCGGTGAGCTTGCTCCGGATCTCCCCGTCGTAGAGCGCGCGCACGTCCCCGTCGCCGGGGACTGAGCGCACGTAGGCCCCCCCGGTGGCCTCCGCCACGCGGATCAGCCGCGCCTCGTCTAGCTTCGACACCACGACGCTGCCGCTCTCGTCCTTCTTGAGTCCGCCGCCTTCCAGCGGGATGGGGGCTCCGGCCGCGGTGCCGACCCCGATCACGTAGACGTGTGCGTTCGCGTCCGTCACCCGGGCGAGGGCTGCTGCGGTTGACGCCTCGTCGTCGTGATCCTCACCGTCCGAGACCAACAGGATCGCCCTGCCGCTGCCATCGGCGCGGGTCAGGAGCTTGAGCGCGGCGTCCAGCGCTGCCGAGAGCGTGGTCCCCTGCGCCCGGATCGTCCCGGTCGTCGTATCGTCCAGCGCCCAGCGCCACGTGCCGTAGTCGGTGGTGAGCGGGATGCGGGTCCACGCCCCTTGAGCGAACAGGACGAGCCCGACGGCGTCGCCCTTCAGCAGGCCGGAAAAGTCCTTCAGCTCGCGTTGGGCTACGACCAGCCGGGACGGGCTCACGTCCTGTGCGTCCATCGACCGACTGACGTCCAGCACAGCGACGATGCTCACGCCCTCCATCTTGGTCTGCTGCCAGTCGAAGCCCATGCGAGGACCGGCGAGCGCCAGCGTGAGGCCCAGCACGATGAAGGGCGTGAGCACCCCCTGGGTGACCCTGGCCCCGTTGACGCCGCGCGACAGCAGCTGTGCGAGCATCGGCGGGCTGGCGATCGCCGACAGAGCCCTGGCACGTCGGCCCCACGCCCAGAGCCCGAGCAGGGCGGCCAGCGGGGCCAGCAGCAGCGCCCAGAGCGCGTCGGGCTGGGCCCAACTCATGGCAGCCTCCGAATCAGGGTCTGCTGCAGGAAGACCGCAGCGCCGAAGCTGAGCAGCGCAGGCCAGAGCCAGTCTGCGTAGAGCTCGTCGCGGTGCACGTATTCGTGGACCTTCGCGGTTGTTTTTTCGTTCTTGTCGATGTCGGCGTACACCGCTGCGAGATCGGCGAGCGTCGGGGCCGGGTAGTACCTGCCGCCTGTAGTCCGGGCTAGCGCGTCGAGGCCCCGGTCGTCGTTCATCGAGGTGCCGACCCCGATGGTGTAGACCTTCACCCCCAGCGCTTTTGCGGCTTTCGCGGCGTCGATCGGCTGTACCGTGCCGGCGTTCGACTTTCCATCGGTGACGAGGATCAGCAGCTTGGACGGTGCGTCCAGATCCTTCAGTCGCTTGACACCGACCGCGACCGCGTCCCCGACGGCGGTGGCATTGGGCCCGGCCATGCCGATTTCGAGGTCGCCGATGAAGTCCACCAGCACGGTGGCGTCGAGCGTCGGCGGGACCTGGACGTAGGCCTCTTCGCCGAACACCAGCAGGCCCAGCCGATCGTCCGTTCGCGCGGCGACGAACCGCTGCATCACGGTCTTCGCGGCGTCTAACCGCGACAGCGGGCTTAGGCCCCGCCCCATGTCCGGCGATCGCATCGAGCCCGAGGTGTCGATGGCCAGCAGGATGTCGAGGCCTTCCGAGTCCCGGACCGTCTCGTGCTCCACCTTCTGCGGACGGGCCATGGCGACGATCACCAGCGCGATCGCGGCGGCCTCGAGCAGGGCGGGGAGCAGAGTGGTCGCGGCCCGGAGCTGGACTGCTGGACCCAACGCCGAGGCCCGGTCCAGCCCGGGGAACCGGATCGTGTGCGGACGCGCCCAGGCGATGAAGGGCACAAGCGCGACCGGGAGGGCGGCCAGCCACGCCGGCGCGGCCAAATCAAACATCGGCGGACCCGGCGGCGGGCCCCGGTCGGCCGCCAGACTGGGGGGACACGAGTCGCCGGAAGTCCGCGTCCAGCTTCTCAAACAGGTCCGCGAGCGCCGTTCTGGACGGGTCCCCGCGGTCGGCGAATTTCACCAGATCCATGGCGGAGAGTAAGCGTCGGGCGCATTCCAGCTCGGATGCGGTGAGCTCTGCGCCGAGGTTGTCGAGGATCTCCCGTGTCGTTCGCGCGGTCGCGGGCCAGATCCGGGTCGCGTCCAGAAATCGACGGTACACAGCGGATAGCTGCAGGGCCAGCTCGGCGGGATCGAGCTCCGTTTGCGCTCGCAGCGCCCGCCACTCGCGGACGGCGATCACGTCCGGCGGCTCGGGGGGCGCGGTCGGCGGGATGGGCCTCCAGCGCTTCCACGCGGCGAGCCCGGCGGCGATGAGCGTGCCCAGGCCGACCACGCCGGCGAGCACGTACGGCCAGACAGGCGGGGGTCGGGCCGGGGGCGTCGCGAGATCGGCCATGGTGCCGCCCGTCGGCCCGTCCACGCCGATGTCGACGTAGACCGGCACCGGGCCGGCCGGACCGGGGACCTCAAGGATGTAACTTCCCGCCTTTCCGCTCACCTCCCACACCGCCGTGCCGTCGTCGCCGCTGCTGGCCCGCTCGACCAGCAGCCCTTCGACGCTGGGCATCACCGTGTCGGCCGGCGCGTGAACTCGGACCGGCTTGCCATCGTCGACCTTCCGGGCCTCCACCCAGATTGGCGCCGCGGGCGACAACGGGGTGGGCGGGTCGGCGCACGCGGTGAGGAGCAGCGCGAGGATCAACTGCCTGCCCCGGGGGCTTGACCCGCGGTGACGCGCGCTGAAAAGTGGCGCTGTAGACGACGAAAAGCATCCTCCTCTGTGGAGAGCGGGCTGGCCCGCACTCCCACCCGGCGGAGGTCCTGTAGGCGTCGGTCGACGGGGCCGGCGAGCCCGCCGTTGGCGATCGCGCTGCTGGGGAGCGTTCGCACTCGGCCGGTCTCGGCGTCCGAGAACGCGAACAGGCCGAGGTCGGGCAGGTCGTTTTCGAGTGGGTCGTGCACGAGGATCGCGTGGGTCGTATGCTTGCGCGCCAGAGCGGCGAGATCGCGGTCCCAGGGGGCGTGGCCGGTGGGGGCGACGAAGTCCGAAAGCACGACGACTACGCTGCGGCGCTTCAGGACCTGGCGGGCGAACTTCAGCGCCGCCGAGAGGTTGGTCCCCCCCAACGTCGTGGACGTGAAGGCGGCCTGGATCACCTGCCACCCGTGGCCGCGCGACTTGCGCGGCGGCAGGTACTGCTCGACCTTGTCGGTGAACGTCAACAGGCCGACGCGGTCGCCGCTTCGCAGCGCCGAGAACGCCAGTCCTCCGGCTGCGCGCGCCAACTGCAGGCGTTTGTCGGTCTTTCCGTCCTTTCCACCGCCGCCAAACCGGACTGATCCTGACACGTCCATCACCAGCAGCAGGGTCAGCTCCCGCTCCTCCTTGAACGTCTTGACGAACGGCTCCCCGGTCCGCGCCGTCACGTTCCAGTCGATGCGCCGGACCTCGTCCCCGGGCACGTAGGTCCGCACCTCGTCAAACTCCATGCCGGAGCCCTTGAACGCCGACCGGTACTCCCCCTGCAACAGCGAGTCCACGCGCCGACCGGCCTGCACATGCAGGCGTCGAATCTGGCGGAGCTCCTCGGGGGTCAGCACGCCGGCCCCTTAGCGGGCCACCGGGCTTGCGGAAGGGGGCGCCGGGCAAGAAAAACAGAGCGTGACGGGCGCCCGCCCGGTGCGTACTTCCCCGGCGCAGCGTCCCCCAAGCCCAAAGGTCATCCATGCCCGCTCTAACCTCCGATGTCCTCGCTCAGTTGTTCACCGCGGCCCGCTCCCAGAACGGGTGGACCGACCAACCCGTGACTGACGCGGAGATCGCCTCCCTCTGGGAGCTGACCCGGATGGGGCCCACGTCGGCGAACTGCCTGCCCGCTCGGCTGATCTTCCTGCGGTCCGCTGAGTCTCGGGCCCGGCTGCTCCCCCTCCTGACCGAGGCCAACCGTCCGAAGACATCAGCGGCGCCGCTGACGGTTGTCATTGGCTTCGATCTGGAGTTCTTTCACAACCTGCCGCGCCTGTTCCCACACGCGGACGCGGCTGCCTGGTTCTCCGGCAACCCCGCGCTCGCCCGCGAGACCGCCGTTCGCAACGGCTCGTTGCAGGGAGCCTACTTCATGCTCGCGGCGCGCGCGCTCGGTCTGGACGTGGGGCCGATGTCGGGCTTCGACGCAGCGGGCGTCAACCGCGAGTTCTTCCCGGGCGGCCGGGTTGAGGTCAATTTCATCTGCAACGTCGGCCATGGCGACCCTGCGGCGATTTACCCGCGCTCTCCGCGCCTCGGATTTGACGAGGCGTGCACGGTGATCTGAGCGGCGCGGGGCGGCGCTACTCCGGGCAATCCACGGTCACGCGGAAGTTCGCGTCGCCATCCGCCGCGGTCTTGGCGTCGACGATGATCAGCCAGTGGCTGGTGTCGTCCCAGCTAAAGCTCACGCTGTCATCGCCGGCGTCGTCGGAGCCTTCGCAGTCCGAGACTGGGTCGCCTTCTTCGGGGCAGGTGTCCCGCTCCCAGCGCACCGCAGCCAAATCGAGATCTGCGCAGGGCGTGTCCAGCGTGACCGTGGCGGTGGTATTGGCCGGCAGCTCCAGCGCGAAGATCCGCTCTGGGCCTGCGTAGTCGCTCTGTTCGAAGTTGGTGAAGCAGAACGCTCCGGTGTAGTCGGCGGCGACCCATTTGGAGAGTCCTCCGGCCAGCGTGGCGTCGATGGTCTCGCCGCAGGTCACCGCGGCGGAGACGCACTCATTGGTGGGGGCTGCCTCGGAGAGCGAGCGATCGCAGAGGCCGTCGCCGGTGTCGGTGTCGGTGTCGGTGTCGGTGTCGGTGTCGGTGTCGGTGTCGGTGTCGGTGTCGGTGTCGGTGTCGCGTGCGGTGTCGTCGCCAGTGTCCCGCGAATCGGACCCGCTACAGCCGGCGAGGGCGAAGAGCGCGAGGAGCGGGCCGGTGGGGCGGCGGACGGGCGGGCGGAGCATCATGGCGAGTCCAACGGGGTTGGTCTTTGCGTGTAGCCCGTTGTGGGCGTTGCAAGGAAGGGTACACATGCTTGTGGACTACGGATAGGGCGCCAACGCTGCTGGCTTGGCGGACCGGGTCCGCTACCAGCAAGCCGATGCCGAAGCGCTCCCCTTTCCCGACGACACCTTCGACCTCGTCACCTGCCAGACCGGGTTGGTCCACTGTCCGAGGCCGGGCGCGGTGCTGGCTGAGATGCTGTGCGTCGCGCGGCCGGGGGGACGGTTGCTCGTCGCTGAGCCGAACAACCTGACCGGCGTGATGTTGTCGCCCCATGCGGTCTCCACGCCGATCGACGAGCTGGTGGCGCTGGTGGGGCTTGAGGCCCGGTGTGAGCGCGGCAAGGCGGAGCTGTTGGAGGGGGACAACTCCTTCGGCGAGCAGGTGCCCGCCCTGTTTGCGGCGCTCGGCGTTCGCGACGTTCGGGTCTGTCTGAACGACCGGGCGGTGGCGGTGCTGCCTCCCTACGAAGCCCCAGAGAACCGCGCCTGGATCGAAGAGGCCGAGTCCTCGTTCGCGCCACAGCGGCTCACATCGCGGTTTCACGAACGTGGCGTGCGCCCCCCCCCTTGACCGCCCCCTTGACCTCCCCCTTGACATGGCAATACCATACGCTGATGCGCACCGGCCTCGACGTCCTCCTCGATGATCCTGCCCGCCTCGCCCGCCTCGCCGGCGCGCGTGTGGGGGTCGCCTGCAACCACACCGCCATCGATCTGGCGTGTGACCACCTCGTGGACCTGCTCCCGTCCAGGGGCGTAGCGCTCAAGCGCATCTTCACGCCCGAGCACGGTCTGCACGCCACGGCGCAGGACATGATCCACGTCGACGACGAGCACCACTACACCCGATCGGCGGACCGCGCGGCGCCCGAGATCGTCTCGCTCTACGGCAAGACTGCGGCCTCTTTGCGCCCCCTGCCTGAACAGTTGGCGGACCTTGATGTCTTGATCTTCGACATTCAGGACATTGGCAGCCGGTATTACACCTACCAGGCCACGCTTGGCTACATGATGGAGGTCGCGGCGGAGACCGGCACGCAGGTCATGGTTCTGGACCGCCCGAACCCGATCGACGGCATCACGATGGAGGGGAACATCGTGCAGTCGGGGTTCGAGAGCTTCGTGTCCGCCTACCCGCTCGCCGTCCGGCACGGCATGACGATGGGCGAGATGGCGCGCTTCTTCCGGGATGACTGCCGAATCGGCGCTGGGGTGGGTGCGGGGCTCGAGGTCATCCCGTGCGACGGCTGGGACGCCCGACAGCGCTTCGATGCGACCGGGCTGCCCTGGGTGTTCCCCTCTCCCAACATGCCCATGGTCGAGACGGCGCTGATCTACCCGGGAATGTGCCTCATCGAAGGCACGAACCTGTCGGAGGGGAGGGGGACGACGCGGCCGTTCCACCTCGTCGGCGCGCCGTTCCTCGACGCGGGGCGGCTCACTGCGCTGTGCCGGGACGGCGCGCTGGATGCAGGTCTCGAAGGCGTGGCGTTCCGCGCCGCGACCTTTGAGCCGCGCTTCCAGAAGTTCGCCGGGCAGGTGTGCAACGGGGTCGAGATCATGGTCACGAACGCGGACGCGCTGGAGGCCTTCTTGCTCGGGCTGGTCGTCCTGGAGGCCGCCATGCGCGCGGCCCCGGCGCACTTCAAGTGGCGGACCGAGACCTACGAGTTCGTGGACAACCCGATCGCGATCGACCTGCTGTGTGGCTCGACCGAAGCGCGCGTGGGGCTGATGTCGAAGATCGCGCCGCGTACGCTGATCAGCAGCTGGATGCCGCAGCGGTTGGCCTGGGAGCAGCGGCGGGCGGCGGCGCTGATCTACCCGCGAGGGTAAGCGGGCTGCGGTTAGAGTGGCCCATGGACCGCCCTGACGATCCCGCCTTCTGGCCCGAAGATGCGACCGCCGCCTACTTCGACTCAGACGAAGGCTGGGCCTCGGCCGCGGAGATCGAGGCCCACCTGGACTCGCTTGAGGGCCCGTATGCCACCCGGGTCGACATCGGCGTGAGCCGCGAGGGGCGCCCGATCAGCGCCCTGCGGATCAGCGCCGCTGCTCACCCGACGCACGCCCTGCGCATCCTCGCGACCCACCACGGAAACGAGCCTGTGGGCGCGTTCGTGGCGCTGGACATCGCGGAGCGGCTCATCGCGGACCCCACGCTGATCCCCTACGGCGCCGAGGTCTGGGTGGTGCCGGACGTGAACCCCGACGGTCTGGAGGCACGCAGCCGGGAGAACGCGCTGGGGGTCGACCTCAACCGCAACTACGACTACGAGTGGGGCCTCGCCATCAATCCGGGGGAGTTTGCGTTCTCCGAGCCCGAGACCCGCGCGATCCGCGCGCTGACCCGGGCGCGGTGCTGGCTGGGCGGCCTGACCCTGCACAGCGGGGCCAGCAACATCGGCTGGACCTGGAACTACACCGCGGACACGCGCGCGCCGGACGAACCGCTCCTGGCCACGATTGGTGTGGACTATCTGAACCGCACCACCACGCCGGGGTTCTGGGCCACCGACGGCGCCGACTGGTACCCGACCCACGGCGACAGCACGGACTGGTCGTACGGCCGCTGGGGCATCCCCGAGTTCACGCTGGAGCTTGGGGATGAGAAGGCTCCGGCCGACGTGGAGGAGGTGTTGGGTTGGCACGGCGAGGCCATCCTCTACTGGCTGTCCCGTGAGCCCGACCTGCTCTCCATCGCGGTCGCGAGCCTGACCGGCGAGCCGATCCCGGTGGTCGTGGCGAGCGTGCAGCCGACCACGAGCCCTACCGGGGGTTCAGCCCGCTGGAGCGACAGCGTGCCGGTGACGTGGAGCAGCCCCGGCTTCGAGGTGGCGGGGTACGGGCAGCCGATGGAGTTCGTCGGCACGTCGGTCAGCCCCCGCCTGATCAGCCGTGCCGATGGGGTGCAGCCGCTCCCGGACGGCTGGGTGGGGCTCGGCCAGCCGGGTGAGGCCTATGTCGCCCTGTCGACGCAGGAGGGGTTGGACCCCGACGCGCTCGCGCCCGGTCTCTGGGACGTGCACACGGTCGATGGGGTCGCGCCGAGGTCGCTCCTGATCGGCGAGGTAGACGACCACGTACGGCTCGACGACGTGTCGCTGCACGACGGCACCTTGACGTTGGTCGGCGCTGGCTTTGGACGCGGCGCCGAGGCCTTCGGGGTGGGTGGGCCGGTGCGCGCGATGCACGCGCTCGCGCCGGTCAGCGCTACCGCCACGCTGCTCGAGTTCGTGTGGTCGCCCGGTGACGACACCTTCGTGCTCTGGACGAGCGGCGCCTGGCTCGGCGCGGTGGGGATGGACGGCGCGCCCAGTTGGGACGAGGCGCCGCCTGCCACCGAGGTGATCGACGGGGACACCGCCCACTTCGATCCCGTCGGGTACTACGGTGGCGGCTGCGCGGGGGCCCAGGGCGGCGCGGGCCAGGGCGGCGCGGGCCAGGGCGGCGCGGGCCAGGGCGGCGCGGCGGGCCTGCTCCTGCTGTTCGCGGTCCCCCGGAGAGCGGGTCGGTCCCGTCACACCCTGAAGTAGCGGGCCTGCGGGTGGTGGACGACGATGGCGGCAGTTGACTGCTCAGGGTGCAGCTGGTCTTCGTCCGCCATGTCTACGCCGATCCGCTCGGCCCCGAGCAGGCGCAAGAGATGGCGCTGCTCGGACATCTCCGGGCAGGCCGGGTAGCCGTACGCGTAGCGGCACCCCTGATACTTCTTGCGGAACAGGTTGGGGATCTCCCGTGCGTCCGCGCCCGCGATGCCAAGCTCGGCGCGGATCTGCTTGTGTACGAACTCCGCGAGGGCCTCGGTCACCTCGACGCCGAGGCCATGCAGGTACAGGTAGTCGGTGTACTTGTTCTGATCGAACCAGGTCCGGGCGACGTCGCTGGCGTGCTGGCCGACGGTGACGCACTGGAGCGCGACCACATCTCCGCCCTGCTCGGCGGTGCGGAAGTAGTCCGCGAGGCACAACCCGGGCTTGAGGGTCCCCTCCGAGCTGCGCGCGGCCTGCCGGGGAAACCGAAGGCGGGTCCCGTCCTCGAGGGTGAGCCCATCTCCATCGCGAGCACAGCGGAAGTAGCCGTACACTGCGCTGGGGTGCAGGATCGCCTCCCGGGCGCAGCGATCTGCAAGCTCCACGAGGATCGGCTTGACCACCGTCCTTAGCTGCTCGGCATGCTCCTGGTCGGAGAGGTTCTTGCGCAGGAACCCCCATTGGAACTTGAACAGCACGTCCTCGTTGATCCACGGCAGCAGCGCTCGCAGCGGCACTTCCAGCTTTCGGGCGCCGAAGAACGGCGGCTCCGGCACAGATGCTGGCCGGACCGGTTCGGCGTCGCGGGTGTCGTAGGGCACCGGACGCTCGCTGCGCGGCGCGACCTTCTTCGCCGCGCCGTCCGCTTCCGATGTGCCTGCGAGGGCGTCGAGGGTGTCGTTGTAGCTGGGCAGCGCCTCCATGAACCGCAGTCCGGCGAAGGCGTCCTTCGCGTAGGCGACCTTGCGTCCATAGGTCTGCGAACAGTCCTGCTCCACATACGCCCGGGTGAGCGCCGCGCCGCCGAGCACGATCGGCGTCGTCCACCCCTGCGAGCGCATCTCCTCCATGTTCTCCTTCATGATGACGGTGCTCTTCACCAGGAGCCCGCTCATCCCGATGGCGTCGGCGTTGTGCTCCTTCGCCGCTTTGAGGATCTGGTCGATCGGCTGCTTGATGCCGATGTTGACGACGCGGTAGCCGTTGTTGGTGAGGATGATGTCCACGAGGTTCTTGCCGATGTCATGCACGTCGCCGCGCACGGTGGCCAGCACCATCGTCCCCTTCGCTGGGCCGGAGGCCTTGTCCATGTAGGGTTCGAGCCAGGCGACGGCGGCCTTCATCGTCTCTGCGGACTGTAGGACGAATGGCAGCTGCATCTGGCCCGATCCGAACAGGTCCCCGACCACCTTCATCCCGCCGAGCAGGATCTCGTTGATGATCGCGAGCGGCGCGTGGGTCGCGAGCGCCTCCTTCAGGTCGACCTCGAGCCCGATGCGGTCCCCATCGACGATGCGGTCGTTGAGCCGCTCCTCGACGCTGGCGTTGACCTTTTTCACGGCGACGACGGCTTTGGCGTCCGCGAACAGGGCGAGCAGGCTCTTGAGCGGGTCGTAGGCCGGGATGGCCTCGCCGTTCGGCGAGACGCCGGCCGGTCGGCGCCGGTCGAAGATCAGGTCCTCGCACACGATCCGCTGCTCCTCCGGCAGCTTGTAGAGCGGGATGATCTTGTCCGCGTGCACGATGGCGGCGGTGAGCCCGGCCTCGCGCGCATGGTGCAGGTAGACCGAGTTGAGCGCGTGCCGGGCCGGAGGATTGAGCCCGAAGCTGATGTTGGAGAGGCCGAGCAGGATGCCGCAGCGGGGGAAACGGTCGGCGATCAGCCGGATGCCCTCGAGCGTCCAGAGCCCGAGCTTGCGGTCGTCCTCGTTGCCGGTGGCGATCGTGAAGGTGAGCGGGTCGAACAGGATGTCGTCGGGCGAGATGCCGTGCCGGTTGACGGCGAGGTCGTACAAGCGCTCGGCGATCTCGAGCTTTCGCTCTGGCGACTTGGCCATGCCCTCTTCGTCGATGGTCAGCGCGATTACGCCAGCCCCGAAGCGACGGCACAGCGTACATACTTTGTCGAGGCGTCCCTCTCCGTCTTCGAGGTTGATCGAGTTGACGAGGCCCTTGCCGCCGATCCGCTTGAGCGCGGCTTCGAGGACGGGCACCTCGGTCGAGTCGATGACCAGCGGCCCGTGCACGGCGGTCGCCATTTTGGAGACCAGCGTATCCATATCGAGGATCTCGGGGCGGCCGACGAAAGCGGTGCAGACGTCGATGGCGTGCGAGCCTGACTTCATCTGCGTCTTGCCCATGCCGACCATGCCGTCCCAGTCCTGAGCGTCCAGCATGCGCTTGAAGGCGCGCGAGCCGTTGGCGTTGGTGCGCTCTCCGACCGCGAAGATGTCGGCCTGCTGCCGCAGCGGGACCGTGCCGTACAGGCTGGCGAGCGCCGGGACGAAGTCTGGCGTTCGTCGCTTTGGCTTGTACCGGAGGATCCGCTCGGCGACGGCCTGGATGTGCTCCGGCGTGGTGCCGCAACACCCGCCTACAAAGCTGACGCCATCGTGGCTGACGAAGCGCTCATGCCAGTCGGCGAGCTCTTTGGGGCCGAGCGGGTAGTGCGTCCGACCGTCCACGAGCTGGGGCAGGCCGGCGTTCGGCAGGACGCTGATCCGGCGCTGCGCGTGGCGCCCGAGGTAGGCGATGTGCGCGGCCATCTCCTGCGGGCCGGTGGCGCAGTTCAGCCCGATGACGTCGATCGGATAGGCCTCGAGCACGGTCAGGGCGGTCGCGATGTCCGAGCCGAGCAGCATGGTGCCGGTGGTCTCCATGGTGACCTGCGTCATCACCGGGACGCGCCGGGCGGCGTAGTTGGGCTCGGTGTAGACGTCGAAGATCGCGGACAGCGCGCACTTGGTCTGCAGGAGGTCCTGGCAGGTCTCGATCAGCAGGACGTCCACTCCGCCGTCCACCAGCCCGCGCACCTGCTCCATGTAGCCGGCGTGCATCTCGTCCCAGTGGATGTGCAGCAGGCTCGGTAGACGTGTGCCGGGGCCGATCGACCCGGCGACGAAGCGAGGCCTCGCCTCGGTGCTGTGCTTGCGGGCGGCTTCGCGGGCGATCTCAGCGGATCGTTTGTTGATCTCATGGCACTGCGCCGTGAGGCCGAACTCACCGAGCACCCAGGGCGCGCCGCCGAACGAGTTGGTCTCGACGATGTCGGCCCCGACCTCGAAATAGCGGCTGTGGATGGCCTCGATCACGTCTGGGCGGGTCAGGCACAGGATCTCGGAGCAGTTCTCAAGCCCGTTGTAGTCCGATAGCGGTAGGTTAAAGCTGTGGATCTGCGTACCCATGCCACCGTCGAAGATCAGGACGCGGTCTTGGAGGGCGTCCAGCAGCGGGGAGGTTGCGAGGGGCGAATTCGGGAGCGGCAGGTTCATCGGGTGCCCAGAGCAAGGAGAGTGGTAAACGAGGGGGGCCGTGGGTCTCTGTGGACGACGTCGCAGTTGGCCGCGCTATCGCGATATCGGAAGTGGGTAGGATCCCCCCTCCGGGGATCCTACCCACTTGGGGGTTGGCCGCCGGTGACCGAAGCGAGCTGTGCGCGGTCCAGCACCTTTTTCTCGAGTAGGAGGTCTCGCAGCGCTTCCAGTTGGCGCCGGTGCTTCCGGACGAGGACACGCGCTCGCTCGCGCTGCTCGGCCAACAGCGCGAGCACCTCGGCCTCCAGGCGCTGCTTGCCGGTCTCCGAGGGCTCCGGCTGGCCCACGGTGCGCCCCGGCCAGACCCGCACCTCCGACCCCATTCCCAGCTCCTCGATCAGCCCGCGGGCGATGCCCGTCGCCCGTTCGAGGTCTTGGGCCGAGCCGAGGGACAGGTCGGTGAGCAAGAGCTCTTCGGCCTCGCGGCCCCCGAAGAGGACGCACATGTGGTCGATGAGCTGCTTTCTCGTGGTGACGTGCTTGTGGGCTTGATCGCCGTACTGCACGAAGCCCAGCGCACCCGCGAGGTCTCCGCGGATGCTGATGCGCTCGATCGGCGGCGCGTGTTCGCAGTGCAGCGCGCAGATCGCGTGGCCGGACTCGTGGGTCGCGACCACCCGCTCCTCGGTGGCGGTCAGCTTCGGCAGGTCCAGGTGGGCGGTCAGCGCGTGCTCTACGTCGAGCACGTCGGTGGGGCCGGTGAGCCGTTCACGGATGCGACGGCGGGCGATGCTGCGCCCCAGGGCCTG
Source organism: Myxococcales bacterium (assembly GCA_009692605.1). GTDB lineage: Bacteria > Myxococcota_A > UBA796 > UBA796 > SXON01 > CAIUMM01. Next base: position 14,641 of record SHYV01000041.1, on the reverse strand, counting down.
CAGGTGGTCGCCCGAGAACCGGCTCGTGCCGCCTTCCACGACGCCGGCTGTGCGACGCACGGCGTACTCCATCGCGGCGTCGGTGAGCTTCAGCTGGAGCTTCTTGTCGTATACGGTCAGGATCGCGCGCCGGTCGTCGCCGTCGGGGAAGGGGATGTGGAGCTGGAACTCGAAGCGCCCGGGTCGCAGCAGCGCGGGGTCCAGCGACTCAGGGAAGTTCGTCGTGCCCACCACGAACACCATCTCGTTGCGGCGAAACCCGTCCATCTCGGTCAGGAGCTGGTTCACCATTGAGTGCTCCACCCCGGAGCCGGTGTAGGTGCCCCGCGCGGTCGCGAAGCTGTCGAGCTCGTCGAAGACGATGATGGCCGGGGCGGCCTGCCGTGCTTGCACGAACACCTGGCGGATGCGCTCTTCGCTCTCGCCCACCCAGCGGCTCTTGAGCTCTGGCCCGCTGATGATGGTGACCGCGGCCCCGAGCGCCGTCGCCATCGCCTTCGCGAACAGGGTCTTGCCCGTACCGGGTGGTCCCCAGAAGATCATGCCGCGCGGGATCAGCTGCTCGATACGGGTGATGGACTCGGCGTCTTGCAGCTTGGAACGCTCGGCCAGAAGGTCGAGGATCTCCGATCGGAGTCGCGCTTTCACCATCGCGTACCCGCCGATGTCCAGCTCAAGATCGGTGTTCGGCAGCGCCACCTCCGACGACTGGGTGGCTTGCCGGAGCTGGTCGTAGGCTGGGCGCGGGTCGAGGGGAAAGTCCTCGCCCTGAATGGCCGGGAGCACCCGACGGAGTCGGGCGGCGTGCAGCCCGGAGACGAAGGTGTAGAGGCCGTACGGGTTGAAATCCCTGCCGAACTTCCGTGCTTCGCGCTCGGTGATCAGGTAGCGGAGCCGGTCGCGGGAGATACCGAGGATGGAGACCCGTCGGGGGAAAAGGGTCTCGATCACCTTGGGCAGCGGCATCGACGGGTCCTTGAACCCGACCCAGACGAGGTTCGGGTTCTCGTACAGCAGCGGGACCACCTCGCGCGCTTCGGCGGTGAGCCCGCCCTGGCTGGTCACGAGCAGGTCCAGGTGGGGGATGACGATGACCTGCTGCTCGGTGGCGCCGCGCACCGCGTCGCGCAATTGACCGATCATGGTCGAGACGATGCCTCCGGCCATCGGGTTGGGCGGCGCTCCGGGGTCCGGCCTTCCGTTGAGGTACACCGACTTCAGTCCCGCCGCCTTGATTCGGTCGCGAACGCAGCGCCATAGCCACGGGGTGAGCCCCTTGTCGCACTCGATCAGCACGGGCAGGTCCGAGCGCAACGCCTCTACGATCGCGGTCAGCTCGGTGGGGTAGGCCGCCTCGACGGCCTGAAATCCATCGAGCGACTGCGGCAGATCGGTGAGCGGGATGGAGATGGACAAGCCGTCAGACCCGGACCTTGATGGTCAACGTCCCCGCCTCCGCGCTTCCTTCGATCGACTCGATGTCGCCTAGTTGGCGAGCCTTCTCCAGCAGGGCCTCGGCGGTCGTCGCCGTGACCGCAGCGTCCAGCTCGGGCCGGAGCTCAATCAGTTCGCTTTCAAGCTTCGCGGTCGCCGCTTGCCTGGCCTGCTCGCGGAGCGGGGCGATCGCCGTCGCTACCTGACGGTTGGCTGCCATCCGGGCGAGCGCCGCAGCCGCCTCGACGCTCTCTGCTAGGCCTGTCCCCCCCACCTTCACGTCCACGGTGATGTCCTCGGCGATGCTGACGGTCACCGTCCCGGTCCGGACGTTGATCTCGACGGTGACCTTGTCATCTCCGACCTTCACCAGCACCTCCTCCCCGCTCACCCCGGTTCGGGCGTAGCCGCGCTTCTCCAGCTCGGCGGCCAGCAGCTCGGACATGCGCTCTGGGGCGAGGATCGGCAACACTTCGATGCAGCCCTGTACGCCGTCCTCGACGTGTACTACGCGCTGCACGCCCTCTGACATCTGGATCCGGTAGACACGGCTCACAAGGAGCGGACGGCGGGAGGCTCTTCGCGCCCGCACACGTTGCTGCACTCGGCCGGTGGTTCGCCTTCGAAGAGCCTGCAGTCGGCGATTTGGCCATCCTCGGCGATGAGGCAGAACCCGGCGTCCACCTTGCTGTAGTTCTCACAACTGTCGCTCAAGAGCACGGCGGTGGTCTCAGTGATGCAGTCGGCGAGGTCGACGAAGCCGCCCGAAGCGAGGTCGCCACAGGTGTTCAGGACCTCGCACCACGTCGGTGCCTGGACCTCCACGAAGCCTTCGTAGGTCGTGAGGTTGATCGGTGCGGTGTCGGTGTCGGTGTCGGTGTCGGTGTCGGTGTCGGTGTCGGTGTCGGTGTCGGTGTCGGTGTCGGTGTCGGTGTCGGTGTCGGCATCCGTGTCCGTGTCGGTGTCCGTGTCGGTGTCGGCGTCCGTGTCGGAGCCCACAGAGGAGTCCGCCGGCTGGTAGTGACCGAAGTTGCACCCGCCGATGGTCAGGGTGGTGAGCAGGCTGAACGTGGCGACGAGCGGGCGGAGGTCAGGGAAGGGGGGCGCGTGGGGGGGCGCGTGGGGGGGCTGGAGCACGGAGCGGGTCGGTTGCATTCGGGACCAAGGAATCCGCGGAGTATACTGCGAGCCGCCGTCACCCGCCTGCGACCGCGCTTACACGCCTGCGACCGCGCTCACGCGTCCCTCGGCGACGTTTCGGCGGCGGTCGAGGTCTGCCCAGCGGTGGCGCAGCGACCGGGCATCTGCGTAGCCGTCGTCGAAAAAATCGAGGCGCCCCAGGCTGGCTACGTGGTCTCCGAGCGCCAGCGCGACCTCGGCGAGCACGACGCCCGCTCTGGCGGCTGCTGCCCGGTCACGCGCCGACGCTGCGGGGTCCGATAGCGCAGGAGGCATGGGGCGGGCCAGACTGGCGATGCACGCGTCCGCGAGCGGGCTGGCGAGGTCCCAACGCGCCGCTGCCCGACACGCCGCGATCCAGGCGGTGTAGGTTTGACGGCGCAGGGCGGAGACCGCGAGCGCGTCGCGCAGGGCGGCTGGGGGGGCGTCTCCTGCGAGGATGCCCGCGGCGAGCCAGGATGAGAACCCTGAGACAAGGAGCGCGTGCTCCAGGACTTCCGCTGCGTTCAACGGCGCTGCGGGTGACTCCGGCGCGATCGCCGCGACCGTGGCGAGGGCGTCGGCGAACGCGAGCTGGACCAGCCGGTTCTCGCGAAAAATCCGCTCCCCCAGCACATGTGGGAGTCTGCTCCGCACCAGCAACCGGGCGGCGAGGAAGACCAGCGCGACGTCTCCGGAGGCGGTCGCTGGCCTGAGCGGACATGCGGGGCGCTGGGCGACGGCGAGCGGCTCACGCAGCAGCCAGAGCAGCAGCTCCACCGACAGCGAGGTCACCCGCAACCCGGGAGCGGGGACCTGTTCCCACAGCCGTCCAGGCTCGCCGCCGGGAACCCATACCTCGCGGCGCGCACCACCCCCGTGCGCCAACGCCCGCACCAGGCCTTTGGCGAGCGTGGATTTTAACGCGATCAGGCCACCCGCGCTGAGGGTGGGATTTACCCGCGGCTCCATCCGAAGCAACGGACCGGCCTGTGGGCCCCCCGGGTCGAGCACCGCCCTGGCCAGCATCACGAGGGTGTACTCTTCCTCGCGAACCGCCAGCGCTCCTCCCCCCGTGTCTCCACCCGCCCCGGTCACTTCGGCCAACCATTCACGACCACGCGCCCGCCGACCATCCTGAGCTCGACCGTGTTCGGGCCCCAGAAGTCGTTCAGGGAGTAACGGCCGGTGAGGAAGTGCAGGCCCTGGTTCGCGGACCCGATCCAGCGCCGCGGGTGGGGCTCTCCGCGCTCCGGGAGGCTCCCGTCGAACGGCCCGTCGACGAGCACATCCGTGGCCGCAAGCAGGCCGGGAGCGCGGGCATCCACATCGGCCCTCTTGTACCCGGAGTACACCATCACCGACAGTCCGCGTGCCTTCGCCGCCACCGCCAGCTCGGTGGTGCCCTCCGGCTGATCCAACGGCTCGCCGCCAAGAACGGTGATCCCATCCAGGACCGCTGGCAGCTCATCGAGCAGGTCGGCCACTGCGTACGCCCGCCCTCCCACCCGCCCGAACAGCTCGGGGTTGCAGCAGCCTGGGCACCGGATCGTGCAGCCCTGCGTCCAGATCGCTGCGCGCAGGCCGGGGCCCTCGGCGTTCGTGCGTGGGACGATGTGAGCGACCTGAAGCATGCCCGGAGTGATCCCGACGGTAAAAAAGGAAAGACCGCCCGGCTTGCGCCGGACGGTCTGGGCAGGGCCCTGAAGGCCCCTTCAGACTACGGGTAGTAGTAGACGTAGCCCGCGTACCGCATGAACGTCAGGTTCTCGGCGTTACCGGTGTTGTAGCCGTAGTCGCCGTAGTTGTACGCAAGCATGCCCCAGCCTTCGTAGCCGGTGTAGGTGGAGTAGTAGAACAGGACCGTTTCGAACACGTAGGGCGTGCCGTTGTAGTCGTAGTTGTAGGTGTCCGCGAAGCCCCAGGACGCCGTGAAGCCGTCCCACTCGGCGCCGGTGAGCGCGTCTGGCAGGATGTCGCCGCACTTCGAGCCGGTGGCGGTGCCATCGGCGAGATCGAGGTTGAAGGACCATGCACACTCAGGGCAGCCGGCGGGGGCTGGGCTGCCGTTCTCGGACCAAACGGACAGGTCGTCACAGATGGACGCGAAGTCGTCGTCGGTCACGACGTAGCCGAAGTGGCCGCCGACGAAGGCGCCGGCGGCCGTCTGGGCGTCGCCCGCGTAGAACACGTAGCCGATGGCGGTGTCGACGTCGGTGTCGGTGTCTGCGTCGGTGTCGGTGTCGGTGTCGGTGTCGGTGTCGGTGTCGGCGTCGGCGTCGGCACAGTCGGTGCCGGTGTCACACTTTTCCTCGCCGCATCCGGCGAGAGCGAAGAGCGCGAGGGGCGCCGTGTAGAGGCTGATCTTGAGAAGGGTCATGAGGTCTCCTGAGGGGGGTGGATCGAAGCGCCTGACTCCCCTTGATTCGGAGAGATGTTCAGCGCCGGCACCTTACACGGTCATCAATCGTCACGCAAGCACCAGATTTGTTCCTGATGCGGTTGACTGGAGTTCGACGATCGCGCAGTCCGCCGGACGGGCCGATTTTTGCTGGCCGCCGGGCCGGGCGGCTGGCGGTCTTGGCCGGGCCGGGACATATGCCCGCCGTGCGACTTGCAGTCATCAGCGACATCCACATCGACCTGAACGGGGCCCCCGTGCTGGACGCGCTGTGCGCCCGCGTCCGGGCGGTGAGCCCCGACATCCTGATCGTGGCGGGCGACATCGCGACCGGGGCGGCGACGTTCCTCTCGACCTTGCTCGCGCTGAAGTCCTGCGCGCCCGAGCTGCTGGTCGTCGCGGGGAACCACGACGTGTGGACCAGCCCCAAAGCCCGTCTGGCCGGGCTCGACAGCTGGGCCTGGCTCGACAAGCTGCTCCCGGCGCTCTGCACCGAGGCGGGAGCGCACCTGCTGGACGCCGGGCCGGTGGTCTTCGGGAACGTCGGGTTCGCGGGTTCCCTGGGCTGGTTCGACCTCACCATGCGTGAACACCTGCTGGATGTGCCCGCCGACGCCTACCGCACCGGCCGGTTTGGGGCGGTGATGTGGAACGACCATCGGTTCGCTCATTTCGACGACGGTCAAGGGAAAAACCTCTCGAGTGAGGTCATCGCCGAGCGGCTCCGCGACAGGCTCAGCGCCCATCTGAAGGGCCTCTCGACCTCACGGGTGGTCGCCGTGACCCATATGCTCGCCTGGGATCGGCAGGTCGCGCGCCGGGATCGCGCCGGTTGGAGCTTCGTGAACGCCTTCATGGGTTCGCTGCGGATGGGCGAGCTGTTGCAGGCGGATCCGCGCATCGAGCTCGCCATCGCCGGGCACACGCACATCCCGAGTGACCATCGCATTGGCCGCATCCGGGCGCTGGTCAGCCCGCTTGGCTACGCCCGGGAATGGCGTGCACCGGACGCTGTCGGAGCGGTGGAGAAGGCGCTCGCGGTGGTGGATCTATGAGGCCGGTGCTGATCACCTGTGGCGCCACGCGAAATCCGGTCGACGCGATCCGGTACCTGTCAGCGCGGGCAACCGGCCAGACGGGGATCGGGCTGGCGCGGGCGTTGCGGGCTGCTGGCGGCGGCCCGGCGGGCGCAGGGCCCCTAGAATTGCACGTGCTCGGCAGTGAGGAGGCCTCCCTGCGGGCCCCCGATCTCGGGCTTGAGGTCTACGGTTCAACACGTGAGCTGCTGGCCCGGATGGAGCGGTGGTGCCTCGCCAACCCGGACGGCGTGGTCGTCCACTCGGCTGCGGTGGGGGACTACGAGCGCAGTGAAGCTGTGGTGCGGGAGTCGGGCAAGATCCCCTCGGGACAGGATGAGATCGTGTTGCGGCTCACCCCGACTCCAAAGATCGTCGACCGTGTGAAGGACTGGGCTCCGGGGGCATTTCTGGTCAGCTTCAAGGCCGCCCGGCCGGGGGTGACTCTGGAGGAGCTGGAGGCGATCGCCCGAGCACAGGCCGTGCGAACGCGCTCGGACCTCGTCTTTGCCAACGCGCTCGACCATCTTGGCACGGACGTGCTGCTCGTCAGCGCCACGGTGACGCGACGCTTCGAGCGCCGCGAGGATGCGTTGACCGCGCTGCTGGCGACGTTGCCGGTATAGTCGTGCCCCTGCGCGTGCCCCCCCTGCCCCCCCTGCCGTTCCCGCACCTGCGCCGGTTCAGCTCCCGGTACGTCGCCCCGCGGTGGCGCTGGTACGTCGCGGGGACCGCCGCGGTGCTGCTGACGAATTGGATGGCGGTCCGCATCCCAGTCGAGCTGGCGTTCGGCCTGGACGCGCTGCGGGCGGGAGACAGCCAGAGCCCAGTGACTACGGCCGCGGTCCACATCTTCGCGTTGGGCGCCGCGATCATCGTCGTCCGCACCGCTAGCCGCCTGTGGTTCTTCACCCCGGCGCGTCTCGCGGAATTCGACCTCCGCGAGGACCTGTTCGCCCGTCTACTTCGGTTGCAGCCGGATTTTTACGCCACCCACCGCACCGGCGACCTCCTCTCCCGCGCAACCACCGACATCACCTTCGCGCGCGCCTTCGCCGGGTTCGCGACGCTGCAGGGCGCCAACATCGTCGCCGCCTTGGTGACCGCCCTCGGCCAGATGGCGGCCTTCTCCCCGCTGCTCACCGTCATCACCGCCATCCCGGTGCTGCTCGGCTTCGTCGTCGTGCGCGGCGGGTCTGCCGCCCTGATGACGATACAGCGGACCACACAGAAACAGCAGGGGTTGTATGCGGACGAGCTGCTCGGGGCCCTGCAGGGCATCTCGACCATCCAGGCGTTCAACGTGGAGGGCCCGTTTGGCGAGCGGCTCGCTGAGCGCGCGCGGCTGCTGCGCGACAACAACATCCAGCTCGCGCGGCTGCGGGCGCTGGTCTTCCCGCTGTTCACCGTCTCGGGCGGCATCGCCGTGTTCATGCTGCTCGGGGTCGGCGGCAGCATGGTGGTGGACGGCGAGATGACGGCCGGGCAACTCGCAGCGTTCATCTCCCTCGTCACCTACCTCATCATCCCGCTGCGCCTTCTGGGCTTCCTCTTGCCCGTGTTTCATCGAGCGGAGACCTCGCTCGAGCGGATCCACGAGATGTTTGACGCGCCGGTCTCCCGCCCGGAGCTTGATGCCCCTCCCTCGACCTTGGGCGACCCGCCCCGAAGCGGCCAGCCTCCGGCGATCGTCCTCAAAAACCTCTCCTTCTCGTTCGGCGCCCCCGAGGGCTCCGCCCCCGACGTGCGGGGGGCGGCGCCCGTGCTTCGCGACGTGACGGTGGAAATCCCCGCCGGCACATCCCTCGGCGTCTTTGGCCGGTCCGGGTCCGGAAAGACCACCCTGCTTCGCTTGCTTGCCCGCCTCGAAAACCCGCCCGCCGGCTCGATCACGGTCGATGGGGTCGACTTGTGCGCGATCGACTTAGATCAGTGGCGCGCGCGCATGGTGCTCGTGCCGCAGACCGCATGGTTGTTCTCCGAGACGATCGCGGAGAACGTCGCGATGGGCCTACAGGCCGATCTGAAGCAGGCCGATCTGAAGCAGGCCGATCTGAAGCAGGCCGATCTGCTGCCGTCGGCGATCGCGGACGCCGCGCTGGGGCCCGATCTCGAGGCCCTGCCTCATGGGCTCGGGACCGTGGTCGGGGAGCGGGGGATCGTTCTGTCCGGCGGGCAGCGGCAGCGCGTCGCGCTCGCACGGGGGCTGGTCTACGCCAGGAGCGGGTTGGGGGCGGCGCCCGGCAGGGGCGCAGGTAAACTGCTGCTGTTTGACGATGTACTGTCCGCCGTTGACCACCACACAGAGCAACTCCTGATTCACACCCTGCTGGGCAGCCGGGAGGACGTGCGGCCAACCTGTGTGATCGTCACCCACCGAATGTCCGCGTTGCAGCATTGTGATCGTGTGCTCGTGCTCGACGCTGGGCGAGCGGTGCAGTACGGCACGCACGTTGAGCTGCTGGCCCAGCCGGGCATCTACCGCGATGCCTGGGACACGCAGGCAGGTACGACGTGAGCGTGAAGGTCGCAGCTTCCGGAGCCAGCCCAGCGGGCAGCTTGAGGTCGCGGTGGGTCGCGCTCTGGCCCGACCTCTCGCCCGATCTGCCCAGGTTCCTGCTGGCGATCGGCTGCGTACCGTTGATCAGCGCGATGGGCGCGGCCCAGCCCGCGCTGATGAAGCGGGTGCTGGACGGCCACGTGGTGCCCGGCGTTGCGGAGGGGCTGTGGGGCGCCGCCTGCCTTTACCTCGCGACGGTGCTCGGCTCGTTCGCGGTCGAAGGGGTCTACACGATCGCCTTGTCGGTGGCGGCGGAGCGGACGATCTACCGGCTGCGCCAGCGCATCGTGACCCATACGCTCGGGCTGTCGCAGCGGTTCTTCGAGCGGCAGCCGACTGGGCAGGTGCTCACCCGCGCGACGAGTGATGTGGACGCGCTGTCCGAGGCGCTGTCTCAGGGCAGCATCTCCATCCTGCTCGACGTCAGCAACATGGGGGCGGTGCTGCTCGCCATGTTCTGGCTCGATCACAGCCTGACCCTGGCGCTGCTCGCCCTCGCGCCGCCGCTGATCGCGATGATCGAGTTCTTCCGCCGTCGCATGCGGGTGCTGTTCACTCAGGTCCGGGATGCCCTGGCGGCGCTCAACGCGTTCACCGCGGAGCGTCTGGCCGGGGTCGAGGTCCTGCAGCTTTATCGTCAGGAAGAGCGCACCCAGGCCCGCTTCTGCGCGCTGGACGCGGCGCACCGCGATGCCAACGTGAAGAACAACATCTACGACGCGGCCTTGTACGCGCTGATCGACGGGATCTCCTCGATGTGCGTCGGCCTCATGTTGTACTGGGGCGGGCGGCAGTTGGGCGTGCTCGGACCGGGCGGCGATGATGTGGTGAGCGTGGGTCTGGTCGTGGCGTTCGTGGACTACATCGACCGGCTCTTCAGGCCGCTGCGCGAGTTCTCCTCCAAGGTCACCTTCTTGCAGCGCGCGGGCGCTTCGCTCGAGAAGATCTTCTGGCTGCTCGGCGTGGACCAGCGCATCACGCCGGGCTCGGTGGAGCTGCCCCCGAGCTCGCCGGGCCGGCTGGTGCTCCGCGATGTCCGGTTCGCCTACCGCAGCGGTGGAGAGGAGCAGGACGACATTCTGAAGGGGATCACCCTCACCGTGGAGCCCGGAGAGGTCGTCGCGGTGGTTGGCCGCACCGGCTCGGGAAAGAGCACGCTGGTGCGCTTGCTCGCCCGAGTGCACGATGGGTATCGGGGCAGCATCGAAGTGGATGGGGTGGAGCTTCGCGAGATCGCTCCGGCCAGCGTGCGAAAGGCGATCGGCACCGTCCGGCAGGAGGTGCAGTTGTTCACGGACTCCCTCTATTTCAACCTCACGCTCGGCGAGCCGGTGGACGCGGCGCGGTTGAACGACGCGCTGCAGTTGACCAACGCTCAGGTGCTCGTCGACCGGCACCCGGACGGCATCGAGCAGCCCATTCGGGAGCGCGGAGCGAACGTCTCATCGGGTGAGGGCCAGATTCTGGCGCTGGCCCGTGCGATGGTCCGTGACCCCACCATCGTCATCCTCGATGAAGCGACGGCGAGCGTGGACCCGCTGTCCGAGCGCCTGCTGCAGGAGGGGATCGAGCGGGTGTTTGCCCGGAAGACGTGCCTCGTCATCGCGCATCGGCTGTCGACGATCACCCGCGCGGATCGCATCGTGGTGCTTGACGCGGGGCGGATCATCGAGGTGGGGACCCACCCACAGCTCATCGCTCTGGGGGGCGCCTACGCCGCGCTGTACGAGCAGGGCTTCGAGGCGAGGACCCTACCTGCCGGCTGACCAGTGGGTAGGATCCGCGGAGGGCGGTTCCGACCCGGTTGTCACGTTTGGTCGCGCGCGTTTTGAGGGGTCAGCGGGTGGCAGGGATCTTGGGCGCGGGCGTGCCGGGTTTAGGCGGGTCGGACGGGGCGCTTGGTGCAGGTGGGATGGGCGGCCCGCCACACGGCGGCACCTGCGTTTTTGGCGGTTCGCGGAGCAGGGGCGAGGCATAGTCGCAGGGGGCACCCATGATCGTCCCCGCCGTGCACACCACCTGAGCGGCCTTCTTGAGGTCGGGGTTCGGGGGCGACTCGAACGGCCTCGGGAGCGGCCCGGCTCCGCAGAAGTCGGACGAAGTAGGCGGAGCGATGACCGGGGCGGGCACCGCTGTGGCGCAGAGCTCGGCCCAGGAGATGCAGACGCCGTCGCACGGTTGGGTCCCCGGACACGCCAGTAGGGCAGGGTCCGTTGCGAGCGCGAGGGCCCCGGCGACGGTAGCGAGCAGCATCACCGCGGGCTGAGGATGCTGTGGGTCTCACTCATGGCGATCGCAAGGAAAAAGACAAGGCCGAAGTAGGCAAGCGTGACCAGGGCACGCTGCGAGGGCGTGCACTCGTAGTAGCGCTGGCTCTCGGGGTCGTTGCGGTTCTTGAACTGGCGCCACACGCGGGGCAGGCTCGTGGCGACCAAGATCAGGATGTAGATGCCGGCGCCGGACAGGCTGAACAGCAGGTAGGGGATCAGGAGAAGGATGCCGACGATCCACAGCCAGGGGGAGATCGCGGTCACGATCCGGCCCCCGTCCATCGGGATGATCGGCACGAGGTTGAACAGGTTCAGAAAGAAGGCAGAGCTTGCGAGGGCGTAGAACAGCGGACTACCGGTGTACACGCCGATGGCGAACGCCACCAAGCCCCCGAGCGTCCCCAACAACGGGCCGCCGTAGCCGACGATCGCTTCGACCCACGCGTTGGGCGGCATCTCCTTCAGCAAGATCTGGGCGCCGAGGAACGGGATGAACACCGGAGCCGACACCTTCAGCCCACACGCCTTCGCGGCGATGGAGTGCCCCATCTCGTGCACAAACAGCAGGACTACGAAGCCGACTGCAAATTTCCAACCATACAACCATGCGTATGCTCCGATCGACAACAACATGCTGCCGCCTGTCTTGAGCACCATCGGCAGGAACTTGAACACCGGCCAGCCAAACTTGAGCACGGTCGCGCCCACCGCGAGCGCCGGCGCGAACGCCTTACGCCACCAGCTGGCCGGTGGTGGTGAGGAGCGCTCACGGTGCCGTTGTGCGCTGTCCGCGCCGTTGGGGTTGGGCGAGCGCGTGAGCGTGTCCCAGTTGATTTCGTCGGGCATGGGCTCCCCTTTAATCACGCCGGTCGGAGAGGGTTAGGGGTCCGGATGGCGCGGCTCATCCTCCAGCTCAAGATTGACCCCGTCTCGAAGAAGCGCGAGGTGTTCATCGGCTACGAATCGGAGGGCGACGCGCTCCCCATGGAGCACGAAGCCGATCACCGGGCGATGGTCCAGCAGGTTGCCGGAGCGGCCGGCGGCGGGGCGACCCGCGTCGCGGTCAACGAGGGCCTCCTCCAGCCCGCCTCTGCGCCGCCGGCCTCCGGAGGCATCGAGCAGAAGTCGTGAGGACGTGGATCTTTCCCAGCCTCCATTCCTTTCAGGCGGCGTTGTCCGCGTTCCCGGTGGAGTGGGTGGCCAGCCCGGTGCGGGCCTGCTGCCATGCGGGCGGGGTGTACGTCGATCTCGGCTCGTCGTTCGCGGGCTCGTCGTTCGCGGGCTCGTCGTTCGCGGGCCGGCTCGCGGCGGTGGGCGCCGCTCCGGCCCCCGGGATCCTTTCCGACGGGTGGCCGATGCTCTCCTCCTGGGCTGAGGTCGTGCCGGTTCGAACGACGACAGCGCCCGTGCAGGTCCCCACCGTGCTGTTCGTATGCCCGTCGGAGCCTGCGGCGCTTGAGCTGGCCGGAGAGATGGTGCGTCTCGGGTGCGACCGGCAGGAGCTTGCGGTGGTCGATGGTGCCGTGATGTTGCGGGTGGCCGGGCCGCCCTACTACAGCGTGCTACGGGCGCTCGACGGGGGGGGGGCGCAAGCCGGGCTCACGGGGCTCCGTGCGTTCGTGCCCGCCGGGCAGGTCTGGCTCGAGGTCGGCTGCGAGCACCCGCTCATCCCCTCGCTGCGGATCGCTCCCGGCCAGCTGTGCCTGCTGCCTCGCGATGGACCCTGGCGGTTTCATGCGGACGGTCCATGGACGCCGCTCGACGCCCAGCTCGACCTCTTGATCGACGCGCCCAGCGTGGAGCCGGCCACTGCGCCTGCTCGTCGCCTCGTGGTCCCGCTGCGGCTCGGGCGCTCGCCTCCACGGCCTGCCGGCCTGTGGATCACCGATGACCTGGCTGCGGTGGACCGGCTGGTCCAGGAGCTACCCCAGGAGGTCGCGATCACGCTCGACCTCGCCGTCCTGCCCGCCAGCGGAGCGCACCCGGAGCGTGTCCTGTTCCGGGCGCGACCGCGTGCGAGAGGGGGGGTGGTCCCGGAGCTGCCCGGGCAGGCGTTCTCGCCTCTGGTTTCGATACCGGGGTTGTTCCTGCCGGTAGGAACGGCGATCGAGCCGCCGATTCGGGCCGAGCGCCTCCAAGCGTTGCTCGCGCCGCCCGAGGGCACTGTCGGCTGGGTGGTCCGGACGGGGCCGGTTGAGGGGCGGGGGGGCGGTGAGCACGGCGATGATCCCCACAGGCTGTGCGTTCACTACGTCTCCGAAGACAGCTTCGTAGGGCTTGATGAGTGGGTGGATTACCTGCTGGACCGTGACGCTGACGTGCTTGATGCCTGGGTGCGGGGCACCCAGTTTCAGTTCGAGGCGCTCACGCTCGTCGAGCCGCCTGCTGCGGCGGATGTGCCGGAGCGCCGCCCGCGGGACCGTCCGCTGGCCGCTGCGGTCCCGCCGCCTCGGGCCGCGCCGCCGCCTCGGGCCGCGCCGTCGCCTCGGGCCGCGCCGTCGCCTCGGGCCGCGCCGCCGCCTCGGGCCGCGCCGCCGCCTCGGGCCGCGCCGCCGCGGGGGGTGGAGCGGGTCGAACTCACCCCGGACGCGGCGGCCAGGGCGCTGGACGAGGCGGAGCGGGCCTTTCTCGCCCTTGACGCCCCCGGGGATGCGCCGGAGCGCTCGGAGATGTGGGCGGAGCTGGCCGGCCTCTACGCGCAGACGGGGCGTGCGCGTGAGGCCGGGCTGGCGTGGGGGCGGGCAGTCTGGGCGGGGGGGGCGGAACACATCGGTGCCTTCCATGCGGCGATGGGGGCGGAGCACGGGCCTGCATCGGACCTCCTCGCGCTGGAGCGTCCTGAACGGGAGCAAGTGCGTGCGGTCGCTGCGGCCGTGCTGGCCGGGACCCTTCCGGCATCCGGGGCGCGTCGATGGCTCGAGGAGCATGGGCGCGCTCTGGACCTCCGCACCTACTGGCTGACGATGCTGTCGCTGTCACGGCCTGGCGCCCCGACTGGCCGGGCCGGCCCCGCCGGCCCGGCCGGCCTGGGTGCAGCAGGTGCAGCAGGTCCTGGCGACATCTTGCTGCTCGCACGGTCGCGGGACCGGGTGTACTCGGAGGTCCAGCACGGTCGCTTCGCCGCACGTGAGCTCCCGGCCTTCTTGCGGTTCGCTGGAGTAGGGACAGCGGCGCGCCTCGCCGATCCGCTGGAGCGGATGCGCTCCCAGTTCTTCACCGTCAAGCGTTCTCGGAGCACGGGGGAGGCCGCGCCCGGGTTGACCCAGCCCTACGTCGATCTGGTCTTCGCGTGGGGTTTTGCCCGTCTCGGCGTGGTCGATCGCGCGAGTGAGCTGTGCGCTTCTGCGAACCGGGCGCTGCGGACCCAGCTCCCCGCTGGGCTGGACGCGATCCACGAGTTCGCCGCCAGCGGGCTCACCGCCCGTGTGACGCAGGCGCTGGACGGGGAGCCGTCCAGCGTGCCCCTGCCCGGGGCGGTCGCTCAGCGCCTGAACGCGCTTGGAAAAATGGACCGCTACAAGGTGGACCGGCTGCGGCAGGCCTGCACCATCCTCGAGCCGCAGGAGTCGCTCGACCCCTTTCACGCGTTCCGGACTGGAGAGAGCGACCCGCGCGGGGAGCGCTTCGCTGTGCTCCGCGGGACGACCGATCCAGAGGTGCTTTTCATTGAGTTGGGGCGAATCCTGACGGACGCGCGCACATCTCCCCCCGCGCAGGCCGCGAGGCTCTACGACGGTGTGCT